>JALOTE010000169.1 GCA_025458045.1 Rhizobiaceae bacterium | reverse complement strand
CGCTCGCGCCCGATCCGGCCCGCATCCATCGCTTCGATGCACAAGGGCGGGCCATGCGATGAGGTTGCACGGCAAGACGGCATTGATCACCGGCGCGGCGCGCGGCATCGGCCTCGCATTCGCGCAGGCCTATCTGCGCGAAGGTGCGCGCGTCGCCGTCGCCGACATCGCCGGCGCCGACGATGCCGCCGACAGGCTGGGGCCGGACGCATTCGGCGTCACGTTGGACGTGACGGATCAGGCTTCCATAGACGCCGCCGTTGCGCGTGTCGCCGACTGGGGCGGCGGCATCGACATCCTGCTCAACAACGCCGCCGTGTTCGACCTTGCGCCCATCGTTGAGATCACGCGTGAAAGCTACAGCCGCATCTTCGAGGTGAACGTCGCCGGCACGCTGTTTCCGCTGCAGGCGGTCGCCCGCCGCATGATCGCGCAAAACGAGGTGACGCCGGCGCGTGGCGGCAAGATCATCAACATGGCCTCGCAGGCCGGCCGCCGTGGCGAGGCGATTGTCGCCGTCTATTGCGCCTCGAAAGCCGCTGTCATCTCGCTCACCCAATCGGCAGGTCTCAATCTCATCAAGCACGGCATCAACGTCAACGGCATCGCGCCGGGTGTCGTCGACACGCCGATGTGGGACGCCGTCGATGCCCTGTTTGCCGGATACGAGAACAAGCCGCTGGGCCAGAAGAAGCGGGAGGTGGGCGAGGGTGTTCCGTACGGCCGCATGGGCCGCCCCGATGACCTCACTGGAATGGCCGTGTTCCTCGCCTCGCGCGAGGCCGATTACATCGTCGCCCAGACATACAATGTCGATGGCGGCCAGTGGATGAGCTGAGGAGAGCCACCATGCCCGAAGCCAGTTCCAAAGCCGCCGCTCCATTGTCCGCTGAAGCCGCATTGGTACGCCCCTCGCTCAAGACCTTGCCGCACATCGCGAACGCGACCGTGCCCGCCTACGACCGGGCATCACTGTCGCCCGGCATCGTGCATATTGGTGTCGGCAATTTCCACCGCGCCCATATGGCGCATTATCTGCACCGCCTGTTCGAGATGGGCCTCGACCATGACTGGGCAATCATTGGCGGCGGGGTGAAGCCCTTCGACGCGACGATGCGCGCCAAACTCGCCCCGCAGGACTGGCTGACGACCGTCGTCGAACTCGACCCGGAGCGGATGACAGCCGATGTGACAGGTGCGATGATCGACTTCGTCGAAACGACGCCCGTTGCGTTGTGCGCCGCGCTAGAAAATCCCGCGATCCGTATCGTCTCGCTGACGATCACCGAAGGCGGCTACTTCGTCGACGCTTTGACCGGCGGCTTCGACGCCGCCCATCCGGACATCGTCGCCGATGCCGCAAATCCCGATGCGCCGGCGACCGTGTTCGGCGTCATGCTGAAGGCGCTGCGCACGCGCCGCTCCGCAGGGATTGCGCCGTTCACCGTGCTGTCATGCGACAACCTGCCGGAGAACGGGCATGTCGCAAAAGCCGCCGTGACGGGCCTCGCCGCCTTGCAGGACGCGGAATTTGGCGACTGGGTGGCGGCGAACGTCGCTTTTCCCAACACCATGGTTGACTGCATCACGCCAGCCACCGGTCCGCGCGAGATCGCTCTTGTCGAAGACATGTTCGGCATGGCCGACGCCGCGCCAGTGACATGCGAACCGTTCAGGCAATGGGTGCTGGAGGACAATTTTCCGCAGGGCCGCCCGGCTTTCGAAAAGGTGGGTGCAGAGTTCGTCACCGATGTCGCTCCCTATGAATTGATGAAGCTGCGCATCCTCAATGCCGGACATGCGGCGATCGCCTATCCTGCGGGGCTGCTGCGCATCCACTACGTCCATGAGGCGATGGCGCACCCGCTCGTGCGCGGATTTCTGGACTGGCTTCTGATCAACGAACTGATCCCTACAGTGCCTGCCATCCCCGGCGTGTCGTTTGCCGACTATCACGCCACCATTGTGAAGCGCTTCTCCAATTCCGCCGTTGCCGACACCATTCCGCGCCTCTGCCTCGACGGCTCCAACCGCCAGCCGAAATTCATCCTTCCGGCCGTGCGCGACCGGCTGGCCGCCGGATTGTCGGTTGACGGACTGGCGATGGAGGTGGCGCTGTGGTGCCGGTTCTGTGCCGCCCTCGGCGTGGATGGCAAACCCCTGGCCGTGCCCGATGACAATGCCGAAAGCCTGACGCGCCATGCGCTGGCCGCACGTTCGCGCCCGGCCGCATTCCTTGAGCAGCAGTCAATCTTCGGCAACTTGGCGGATGCGCCGCGGTTCTCCGAAGCCTTTGGTGCGGCGCTTGACCGGTTGTGGACTGCAGGTGTGGAAACAACATTGGCGGACATTTGCCAAGGGGCGTTCGCAACAGCTTGAGAGGACATGGCACGTGTTTCGTGCGTCTTGGCGACCGAAACCAGCGCGAATCATGTCAGCCATTGCCGGATTGATCTTGAAGTCCTGAAAGCTGCCGCGATCGGATAGGGTTCGGATGCCCGGTGTCGCGCCTTGCTGGACCGCCTCAGCGCGGATTTGCGCATGCTGCCGGGCAGTGCGGCGGCGGTGGGTTTGCCATGACAACCTTGTGAGTTTGGTTGTAACGGACGGCTTGCTATCGGAACCCGCATGAGAAGTGTTGCCGTATGCCTGATCTTCTTAACTCTAACGGGCTTCGCCCGAGCGGCTTCCCAAGCCGACCGCCTGCCTGACGGCGAAGTGACACGGTTTGGCGGCTGGTCGGCGTGGCTGACCGGGCCGACGACCAGCTACGCACATGGGGCCCTGGGCGACATGATCGAGGCGTCCGGCTTCGCTGTCCGCCATGCGGGCCGGACATTCACCTTCGAACTGGATGGACGCCATGTGTTCGAGGACCGGCGTGTGCGCCTTGTCGAACTGGACGGCGACCCGTCGCCGGAATGCGTCATCATCCGCGCCAGCCTGACCGGCGGCGCGGCCATCGCGGTCTATGACGTCGGGCCGGATGGCATCTCGCTCAAGGCCGAAACGCCCGACATCGGCCGGCCCAACCGCTGGCTGAACATCGCCGGTTTCGGTGATTTCACAGGGCGTGGCAAAACCGAAATCGCAGCCGTCGTGACCCCGCACATCGCCGGGTCGTTGCGTGTCTATGAGATGGCCGGACGGCGGATCGTGGAGCGGGCGCGCATCGACGGCTACACCAACCACATCAACGGTTCGCGTGACCTTGACCTCGCGCGCATTGCTGATCTGAACGGCGATGG
>JALOTE010000011.1 GCA_025458045.1 Rhizobiaceae bacterium | reverse complement strand
GCGGGCGGCTGGAATGGAACGGCAATTCGCTTTCAACTGTGTTCGCCCAGCGCAAAAACCTCGTTTCGCCATCCTTCCTGTGGATGCTGCGCGAAGTGCTGCGCTTCAACCGCATCTGCGTCGCCGACCGTGATGCGGGGTTCTGCGACGAGTTGACGATTGGCGAATATATGGAAGCCCGCGCATTCGGGCCGCTCTTCCGCGACAACTACCTGATCCCGATGTCGGCTGCGATCTGGTCGACGCCGCGCGCCAAGATGCTGGATTTTCCGGCGCGCACTTTCATCGACTTCTTTGCCAATCACCGCCTGATCAACCACGACCGGCCACTGTGGCGCACGGTGAAGGGCGGCTCGAAGAACTATCTCGGCAAATTGCTGTCGGCGCTTGACGGGCGGACGCATCTCAACGCGCCGGTGCGCGCCATCCTGCGCGACGCGGAAGGCGTCACCGTGACTGCGGAAGGCCGCGCCCCGGAGCGGTTCGACCACGTGGTTCTCGCCTCGCATTCCGATCAGGCGCTCGCCATGCTGCTCGACGCCGACACTCACGAGCGCGAGATTTTGGGCGCGGTGAAATACGGCCCGAACCGTGTCGTGCTGCACCGCGACCCAACCCTTATGCCGGTCAACCGCCGCGCCTGGGCCTCATGGAACGCGATGCGGTCTTCCGAGCCGGGCGACGAGCAGCGCATCTCGCTGACATACTGGATGAACAAGCTGCAATCGATTGACCGTCGCATGCCGTTGTTTGTCAGCCTCAACCCGCACAAGGAGCCAGCCGGCGGCACGGTCTTCGGCGAATGGTCGTTCGAGCACCCGCTCTTCGACAAGGCGGCCGTCGAAGCGCAAGGAAAGCTTGCCCGCATCCAGGGTGCGCGCCGCACATGGTTTGCCGGGGCCTGGACGGGCTACGGCTTTCACGAAGACGGCCTGCGGTCGGGCCTTGCGGTCGCGCGCGCGCTGAATTCTCCGGCCTTGTTCGATGATGCATTTGAGGCCAAGCTGTTGGCGGACAAGCCAATTCCGGAACTGGACCCGGCCTGATGCAGCATCTCCGCCCGCCCGTCGAGGGCGATCCATTGCCGGGGCCGAAGGGCGGCATTGCAGCCAACGGCCCCCTGCCCGCGGCGGCAGCCGTTCTCTACCGCGGTGATGTGATGCATGCGCGGCTGAACCCTTTCGGCCATCGGTTCGCCTACCGCGTGTTCAATCTTCTGATCGATCTCGACCGTTTGGAGGAGGCCGACAGGCTGTCACCGCTGTTCGGCGTCAACCGGTTTGCGGTGTTGTCGTTTCACGAGGCGGATCACAGGATGGACGGTGCGGGACCGCTGCGCGATGAGGTGGATCGTCTGCTTGCGGATGCCGGTTTGGGCGCGCGGGCGGCGCGTGTGCTGCTGCTTGCCTATCCGCGCATTTTGGGTGCCGTATTCAACCCGATCTGCGTTTATTTCGCCTACGACGCTTCAAACATGCTGGTCGCGGCGATCTATGAGGTGCGCAACACGTTCGGCCAGCGCCACAGCTATGTGGCCAAAGTCGAGGCTGGCGAATTGTCTGATGCCGGCCTGCGCCAGCACCGCGCCAAACTGTTCCACGTGTCACCCTTTGTCGGAATGGATGCCGCCTATGATTTCCGCCTGCTGCCGCCCGGAGACAGGGTGCGGGTGCGCATCATGGAAACTGAAAATGGCAAACCGCTGCTTTCAGCGACGCTTGTCGGCACGAAGCGCGCGCTGACAACGCGCGGCCTTTTGGCCGAAATGCTGCGCGCGCCGCTGCTGACGCTCAAGGTCGTGGGCGGCATTCACTACGAAGCATTGAAACTTTGGCTCAAGGGCGCACGTTATCATTCCATACCCGAACCGCCGGTCCGGGCGAGTTTTGTCAGTGGCGTTCTGCCATCAGTTGATCAGCCTGCGTCAGGGGGAACCGCATCATGACCATTCATCAATCGATCGACGATATCGTCATCCTGACGCGTGACAATATCGACCGCGTCCTGCGCGGCCTGCCGTGGCGTGCGCGCACCGTGCTGCGCCGCCTCACCGGCATGTCCAAGGGCGTCTTGGACCTGACCTTGCCAACCGGCCAGCGTCTGCGCATCACGGGGCGCGAGATCGGCCCGCATGCCGACCTGAAGCTGAACAATTGGCGGCTTCCCGCGCGCGCGCTGACGGGCGGCACGGTGGGCGCTGCCGAAAGCTACATGGACGGCGACTGGGATTCCCGCGATGTGACAAGCTTTCTGGAATTGTTCCTCGTCAATTCCTCTCATGGCCTCGACATGACGCGCGGCTCGGCGCTGTCCAAGGCGATCGACAAGATCCGCCATTGGATGAACGCCAACACCAAGCGAGGCTCCAAGAAGAACATTTCAGCCCACTACGACCTCGGCAATGCGTTTTACAGCCAATGGCTGGACGAAACGATGACCTACTCATCCGCCTTCTATGGCAGCGGGGCGAACACGCTGGAGGGCGCGCAGATCGCCAAATACAAGGCGCTTGCCGATGCCATCGGTCTGGAGCGCGGCCATCATGTGCTCGAAATCGGCTGCGGCTGGGGCGGCTTCGCCGAATATGCGGCAGGCACGGTCGGTGCAAAGGTCACCTGCCTGACGATCAGCCGCGAGCAGCATGATTTCGCCGTCGCCCGCATGCAGCGCCTCGGCCTCTCCGGCCATGTGGACGTCAAGTTCCAGGATTATCGCGACGAGACAGGCGTCTATGACCGCATCGCCTCCATCGAGATGTTCGAGGCCGTCGGGGAGAAATACTGGCCGACCTTTTTCAACACCGTCCGAGACAGCCTGCGGCCCGGCGGCAAGGCGGGATTGCAAATCATCACCATCAATGATGGCGACTTCGACTATTACCGCTCGAAGCCGGACTTCATCCAGCGCTACATCTTCCCGGGCGGCATGCTGCCCAGCCCCGAAGCGCTTGACAGGGTGACGCGGGACAGCGGGCTTGCCTTGACCGGCATGGTGGCCTTCCCGCAGGATTATGCTCGCACCTTGGCCGAGTGGCGCGAACGCTTCGGCAAAGCCTGGCCGACCATCGCGCCATTGGGGTTTGACGCCCGCTTCAAGCGCCTCTGGGACTTCTATCTCTACTATTGCGAGGCCGGCTTCCGCTCGGAATACATCGACGTTCGCCAAGTGGTGTATGCGCGGGCCTGATGCGGCCGGGCTTTACCTGATGGGCGGCCAAGCGTAGGATGATGGCGAGGAAATGGAGGCTGTCATGCCGCAATTGCTGTTCTTCGCTGCAGTCGGTGCGCTTGCGTGGTATGGCTACAAGTCCCTCGTGAAATCGGCTGACCGCGTGCATGAAAAGGTCAGGACGCAATCACGCGAGCGGCAGACGGGTGCGGCAGGCACTCTTGTGAAAGACCCCAACACGGGCGAATACCGCCTCCGCAAGGACTGACGGCGCGGTGCAGAGACCTGCCTCAAGCGCGGTGACAGAGGCCGCGCCAGCCAAGATCAACTTGTCTTTGCATGTCACCGGCCGCCGTGCCGACGGCTATCACCTCCTTGAGAGCCTTGTCGTGTTCACGCGCGCGGAGGATGTGGTCCACGCGGAGCCCGCCGGGCGCGATTCGCTAGCGATCACCGGGCCTTTCGCGGCCGGTTTGTCTGCCGATGAGGACAATCTGGTGCTGCGCGCGCGCGACGCGTTGCGGAGCATTGCGCATTTTCCCCCTGTGGCGCTCATATTGGAAAAGCATCTGCCGATCGCATCGGGCATTGGCGGCGGTTCGGCCGACGCTGCGGCCACATTGCGGCTGTTGACGCGATTGTTCGACCTGCCTCCCGACGCCGCCGCGCGGGCAGCCCCACGCCTCGGCGCCGACGCACCGATGTGTCTTGCATCCGCAACGCTCGTCGCGCGCGGCGTCGGCGAAGAGATCAGTCCCGTCGCAACCCTGCCAAGGCTGGCGATGGTGCTGGTCAATCCGGGCGAGCCTGTATCAACGCCCGCCGTTTTTTCAGCGCTTGCGTCAAAGCACAACCCGCCCCTTCCCCCTTTGCCGATGCCGGATGCCGAAGGCGACCGATTGCCGCTTGAAGCGTTCTGGCCATGGCTGGCGCGCACCCGCAACGATTTGCAGATGCCAGCGACCAGGCTTTCACCCATCATTGCCGATGCGCTGCATTTACTGTCGGCGACCGGGCCCTATGTCGCCCGGATGTCTGGATCGGGCGCGACATGCTTCGGCATTTACCCGACGCGCAAGAGTGCCGAGGTTGCGGCCACCATCATCAGGGCGCAGGAGCCGTCATGGTGGGTGGTCGCGACAGAGACGCTTGAACCGGACGCAGGTGCAATGGTTCAAACGGACGACATGTGACCGGCAACAAGGACGCCATTCCTGCCCTGACAATGACCACCCATGACGGCGTGTCGGCAATCCCCGCCACCGAATGGGAACGTTTGGACGGCACACGCCGTGGACAGCCGGGGTATAATCCGTTTGTCAGCCATGCGTTTCTGTCGGCCCTCGAAGAGTCGGGCAGTGCGACACCTGAAACCGGTTGGGCGCCGCGCCATTTGGCGTTGCGCGACGCAGGCGGCGCGCTGCTTGCCGCCGTGCCCTGCTACTTGAAATCGCACAGCCAGGGCGAGTATGTGTTTGACCATGGCTGGGCCAATGCGTTCGAGCGGGCCGGCGGTCGCTACTATCCAAAACTGCAGGCTAGCGTCCCCTTCACGCCGGCGACCGGGCCGCGCCTTCTTTCAGTCGATTTGGCCGGAAAACACGGTGCGGCGCAGGCGCTTGCCTCGATGTGTGGCGCGCTTGACGCATCCTCCGTCCATGTGACGTTCGCCCCCGAGCCCGAGATCGCCGTGCTGGCCGAGGCAGGCTTCCTGCACAGGACGGATCAGCAGTTCCACTTCCTCGACCGCGGCTATGGAAACTTCGCCGGCTTTCTTGACAGCCTCGCCTCACGCAAGCGCAAGGATCTGCGCAAGGAGCGCGAACGGGCGCTGGAGGAAGGTATAACCATCGAATGGCTGAACGGTAGTTTTATTACCGAAGAGGCGCTTGATGCCTTTTTCCTGTTCTACATGGAGACCGGCAGCCGGAAATGGGGCAGGCCCTATCTGACGCGCGCGTTTTTCAGCCTTGTCGCCGAGCGCATGGGCGAGGATGTCCTGCTGGTCATGGCGCGGCGCAACGGGCGTTACATCGCAGGCGCGATCAACTTCATTGGTGATGGTGTGCTGTTTGGGCGCAACTGGGGCTGCATTGAGTATCACCCGTTCCTGCATTTTGAAGTGTGCTACTATCAGGCAATCGATTTCGCATTGTCGCGCGGGCTTGGGCGGGTCGAGGCCGGTGCTCAAGGTGACCACAAGCTGGCGCGTGGCTATGAACCGGTCACCACGCATTCGGCCCACTACATCCGGCATCCCGGATTGCGACGTGCGGTTGCCGATTACCTGGAGCAGGAGCGCCGTGCGGTGGCGCGCGCCGCCGAGGAATTGGCTGGGATGACGCCGTTCCGCAAAGGCGGCCGGATGGACCAACCACCGGAGCAATAGGCTCTTTCAGTCACGTCACTGGTGTGCAATCATGCCCATGTCTGCGCTTCCACCCAACTCTGGAGGAATGGCGATGAGCCATGCAATGAAAATTGCGCTTGCCGCGAGTGCGCTGTCTTTCGCGGCTGCCGCCCCGTCTTTTGCCGCGTGCAGCACACCGGCGCTGGCCGGTCAGTGGCTGGTGGTCGCCGGTGACGGCATTCCTATCGCGGTCACTGTATCAGCAACCGGGACGGTCACAGGCCCCTTGTCAGGGCGGGTTGCACTCTCGGCCGCATGCAAGCTGACAGGGGCACTCGGCAACCAAGCCGTCGATGGCCGCACGGACGGCATCGGCACCGGCCCTGCCATCAAGCCGAACATCATGCTTGGCCGTTATGGCGCGATTGACGGTTTCATCGGATACCGCCGCTGACCGGATTTGATCCGATCGCGATCAGCGCACGTAACTCAATCGACATGTGATGCAGTCGGTTGGGGGCACGCGTGGGTCGCCTTGTTCGTTTCACGCAAGCCAAACTCTGGCTTGCGCTCATCTTCGCCGGTTCAGTGCTGATCGCAGCGCCCGCGATGACTTCGGGTGCGCCTCAGTCGCGTATGGTCTCCGGGCAATCAGCGCAGGACGTGATCGCGGAGCAATTGGCCGCCTTCAAGTCCGGAGACGGCGAAGGCGCGTATCGTCACGCGTCGGACCGGACGAAACAGGTATTCCGGTCCGCGACCATTTTCATGCACATGGTCGAACATGCCTATCCGGTGCTGCATGCGCCAGCCTCCTGGACGTTTGCCCGCGCGCGGCAGCTCAATGGGGAAGCGCTGGTTCAGGAAGTGTTGCTGACCGATGGCGACGGGCGCGAATGGTCAGCGATTTATGTGATGGAATTGGGCGCCGGTTCGGTCTGGCGGGTCAACGGTGTGTCGCTGAAGCGAACCGGGGCGCAAGAAATGTGATCAGACGGGCGCGATGTCGCCGCGCTTCCACATCTCTTCCGTTTGTGCCGCGTGTTCAGCAAACCGCCCTTCACCAATGGCTGCCCGCATCCCCGCCATCAACTGCTGGTAGTAGTGCAGATTGTTCCATGAGAGCAGCATCGCACCCAACGCTTCATTGGCCTTGAACAGATGGTGCAGATAGGCCCGGCTGTAATCGCGCGCCGCCGGGCAGTCGCTCTCCTCGTCCAACGGACGCGGGTCCTCGGCATGGCGCGCATTGCGCAGATTCACCTTGCCGCGCCGGGTGAAGGCCAGCCCGTGGCGGCCTGATCGCGTCGGCATGACACAATCGAACATGTCGATGCCGCGCGCGACCGAACGCAGCAGGTCCTCCGGCGTGCCGACGCCCATCAGGTAACGCGGCTTGTGCGACGGCAGATGCGGCAATGTCACGGAGATCGTGTCCAGCATCACGGCTTGCGGCTCGCCGACGGCGAGCCCGCCAACCGCATAGCCCTTCAGATCCATCGCGGCGAGCGCTTGCGCCGAACGGATGCGCAGATCAGGCTCGGTTCCGCCCTGCACGATGCCGAACATCGCCTTGCCCGGCTGGTCGCCAAACGCAACCTTGCAGCGCTCGGCCCAGCGCAGCGAAAGTTCCATCGCCTTCTCGATGGCTGGCCGCTCGGCAGGTAGAGCCACGCATTCATCAAGCTGCATCTGGATGTCGGAGCCGAGCAGTCCCTGGATTTCAATGGAGCGTTCCGGGCTCATCTCATGCTTCGAGCCGTCGACATGGCTGCGAAAGGTCACACCCTTTTCATTGAGCGTTCGCAATCCCGAAAGCGACATGACCTGAAAGCCGCCGGAATCCGTCAGGATCGGGCGCTTCCAACCGATGAAATGATGCAACCCGCCCAGCCGCGCCACGCGCTCGGCGCCGGGCCGCAGCATCAGATGATAGGTGTTGCCAAGGATGATGTCGGCACCCATCGCCTCGATCTGGCTCAGATACATCGCCTTGACCGTGCCGACCGTGCCAACCGGCATGAAAGCGGGCGTGCGGATGTCACCGCGGCCTGTCTGCACCGTCCCAAGCCGTGCCGCGCCATCGGTCGCGTGCAGCGTGAAGCCGAACACAGCCATCATTGGCGCTCCCGGAACAACAGGCTGGAATCGCCATAGGAGTAGAAGCGATATTGCTCGCGGATCGCATGCGCATAAGCGTCGCGCATCGTGTCGAGCCCGGCAAAGGCCGAAACCAGCATGAACAAGGTCGATTTCGGCAAATGGAAATTCGTCATCAGCACATCGACGAAGCGGAAGCGGTAGCCGGGCGTGATGAATATGTCGGTCGCGCCGGCGAAGGGGCGCAGCATCCCGTCCTCGCCCGCCGCCGATTCGAGCAGCCGGAGCGACGTCGTTCCAACCGCGACGATGCGCCCTCCCCGCGCCTTCACCGCATTGAGCGCATCGGCGGTTTCCGGCGTCACAAGGCCGATCTCGGCATGCATGCGATGGCCGCTTGTATCTTCGGCCTTCACCGGCAGGAAGGTCCCTGCCCCGACATGCAGGGTCAGGAAATGCCGCTCGATGCCGCGCGCATCGACAGCGTCCAGCAGCCGTTCGGTGAAATGCAGACCGGCCGTGGGCGCGGCGACCGCACCATCCTCTTTGGCATAGACGGTCTGGTAGTCGGTCGCGTCGCGCGCATCCTGTCCGCGCTTGGCGGCGATGTAAGGCGGCAGGGGCATTGCCCCATGCGCCTTGATCGCCTCGTCCAGCGCCGCACCCGACAGATCAAACGCCAGTTGCACGTCTCCGCCCGGGTTCTTGGCTTCCAGCGTGGCATCAAGGTTTTGGCCGAGGCAACTGGAATTCTGGCTGCCGAAACGCAGCCTGTCACCGACGGCAAGCCGCCGCCCCGGCTTGGCAAATGCCAACCAGCGCGCGCCATCCAGCCGCATGTGGAGCGTTGCGCTGACAGGCACGCTTCCGCTGCCATCACGGATGCGCACACCGTGCAACTGTCCGGGGATGACGCGGGTGTCATTGAAGACCAGCGCATCGCCCGGATTGAGCAATGCGGGCAGATCGCGAACACCGTGGTCTTCCCGTGCCTCGCCGGGCCGGACGACCAGCATCCGCGCTGCATCGCGTGGCTCCGCCGGGCGCAGGGCGATGCGTTCCTCGGGCAAATCGAAATCAAACAGGTCAACGCGCATGGGGCTTCATGGCTCGTCGCAGACAAGCGGCCACGCGCCGACACCCGTCACGTTCAAAATCCCCGCTTGCGCGAACCGGTCGTTCTCGAACGCGGAGAACAAGTGGAGGCTGGCGACAACACGCTCGACATTGGGATCGGTGAAATCAACACGCACCGCGACGCCGTCATCATGGGCTTGGCCGACGATGATGCGGTTCGCGGCGCTGTCATCGAGGCTGTAGGTCACGCCGCCCGCGACAAGGCTGCCATTGACGATCCCTAGAACCGGAAGTCGACCGACCACGAGATCGACCGATGTCGACCCATCGGGTGATGTGCATGATATGTTGGACGTTGCGCGCGCCGGCTGGACGGCGACCCCGAGGGCCGCCGCCACCAGGAATGCGCGCCATACACGCATCAAGCCGCCACGTCCGCAGCGACTTTCATCGACACGATGTGATCTGGCTCGCGCGGCGGCTCGCCACGGGTGATCCGGTCGATGTTCTCCATGCCCTCGATGACCTGGCCCCACACCGTGTATTGACGGTTGAGAAAGCCGGCATCGTCAAAGCAGATGAAAAACTGCGAATTGGCCGAGTTCGGGTCTTGCGCGCGCGCCATTGAGCATGCGCCACGCCCATGGTTGGCATTGGAAAACTCGGCCTTCAGGTTGGGCTTGGCCGAACCGCCGGTGCCGGCGCTGCGGATCGAATAGCTGGGGCTGTTCTTGTTGCCGTTGCGCACATCGCCGGTCTGCGCCATGAAGCCCTCGATCACGCGGTGAAACACCACGCCATCATACGCGCCCTCGCGCGCCAATTCCTTGATGCGGCCGACATGCCCTGGCGCCAGATCGGGCAACAGTTCGATGACGACCGCCCCTTTCGACGTTTCCATGAGCAGGGTGTTTTCGGGATCCTTGATTGCGGCCATGAACGCGCGTCCTTCCGGTGGTTGTAGATCTGGCGATTGAGGGTATGCGGCAGGTCAGTTTCCGGCGAGCGTGACGCTGACCATCACATCGGGGTCGGTCACCATGCCGTTGACCGGATCCTGTCCCTTCTTGATGTTGTCCACGAATTCCATCCCTTCCGTCACTTGGCCGACGATCGTGTATTGCCCGTCAAGGTGCGGCGCTGCCTCAAACATGATGAAGAATTGCGCGTTGGCCGAATCCGGCATCATGCCGCGGGCCATGCCCACCGTGCCGCGCTGGAATGTTTCTGCGGTCGTGAATTCGGCAGGCAAGTCAGGCAGAGGCGAACCGCCGGTGCCGGCGCGCGTCGCATCGAAGTTCTTCAGCGTGTTGCCGAACTCGACATCGCCCGTCTGCGCCATGAAGCCGGGGATGACCCGGTGCCAGACCACGCCATTGTAAGCGCCTTCGATCACAAGCTGCTTGATGCGCTCGACATGCTTCGGCGCAAGATCGGGCCGCAACTGCACAGTGACCGGACCATCCTTGAGCGTGATGATCATGGTGTTTTCATCAGCCAAGGCCGGGATGGCACCCGAAAGGGGCAGAATGGCGAAGAGGGCAAGCACTGTGCGGCGGGCGATGATCATGGGCTGGTCCTGTCAGGATTTGGGAAAACGGCGCGCCAGTGCTGCTTCAACGCAGGGCGGGACGAAAGGCGACACATCGCCGCCCATCGCCGCGATCTGGCGCACCAGCGTGGCGGTGATGTGACGCACCGGCGGCGCGGCGGACAGAAACACAGTTTCGAGATCCGGCGCCATCGCGGCATTCATGCCGGCCATCTGCATTTCATAGTCGAGATCAGTGCCGTCACGCAGGCCGCGCAGGATGAGCGCCGCTCCCGCCGCGCGCGCCGCATCGACAGCGAGCCCGCCAAAGGCCGTCACCGTCACACGTGCCGCGTCCAGCCCCGCCGCCTCGATTGCCTGCATGACCAGCGCCTTGCGCTCGTCAAAGCTGAACACCGGAGTCTTGCCAGGATGGATGCCGATGGCGACGATCAGTCGATCCGCCATTCGCAGCCCACGCGCGATGACGTCAAGATGGCCGTTGGTCATCGGGTCAAACGATCCGGTATAAAGGGCAATCCGCGCGCTCATCACGCCGTCTTAGCGAGGCTTGCTTTTCGCTGCAACGCGAAGCGGCGCGGATTCACGCGTCCGCGCCATTGCCTTCGGCGTCGTCACTGCCGTCATCGCTCTCCTGGTCCGAGACCCAATCAACCGATACGACCCTGTCCCCGTCACTCATCTTGAAGATGGTGACGCCTTTGGTCGCGCGACCAGCGATGCGGATGCCGTCCACCGGGACACGGATCAACTGGCCGCCATTCGTCACCAGCATCAGCTGGTCGGTGGCGCTGATCGGGAATGTCGCGACCAACTTGCCGATCTCATCCACCTTGCCGGTATCCGTGGCGCGGATGCCCTTGCCGCCGCGGCCGGTGACGCGGAACTCGTAGCTGGACGAGCGCTTGCCATAGCCGTTTTCGCTGACGGTCAGCACGAATTGCTCGGCGGCTTTCATCGCCTCATAGCGCTCATCAGGCAACGCAGCGTCGGCCGCGCCCTCCTCGCCGACAAGCGCAACATCCTCCACATCATCGGCCCCGGCGGCGCGGCGCTCCGCGACCGAGCGCTTGAGATAGGCGGCGCGCTCATCAGCCGTCGCATCGGAGCCCGCAAGGATCGCCATGGAAATCACAGTGTCGCCTTCGCTAAGTGCAATGCCGCGTATGCCGATGGAATTGCGCCCGGCAAACACGCGCACGCCGGCGACCGGGAAGCGGATGCATTGGCCGAGCGCGGTTGTCAGCAGCACGTCGTCATAGCCGGTGCATGTGGCAACCGAGAGAATGGCGTCGCCCTTTTCCTCCAGTTTCATTGCGATCTTGCCATTGCGGTTCACCTGCGTGAAATCGCTCAGCTTGTTGCGCCTCACGGTGCCGCGCGTCGTCGCGAACATGACGTCGAGATCGGCCCAGCTTTCCTCGTCTTCCGGCAAAGGCATGATTGTGGTGATGCGCTCGCCCGGATCGAGCGGCAGGATGTTGACCAACGCTTTCCCGCGTGACTGCGGATTGGCGAGTGGCAGGCGCCACACCTTCTCCTTGTAGACGATGCCGTTGGACGAAAAGAACAGGATCGGCGTGTGCGTGTTGGCGACAAACAGGCGGGAGACGAAATCCTCGTCCTTGGTCGCCATTCCGGAGCGGCCTTTGCCGCCGCGCCGCTGCGCGCGATAGACGGACAAGGGCACACGCTTGATGTAGCCGCCATGGCTGACCGTCACCACCATCTCCTCGCGAGCGATGAGGTCCTCGTCCTCCATGTCGCCTTCGCCGTCGGTGATCTCGCTGCGGCGCGGCGTGCCGAATTCATCGCGGATGGCGGCGAGTTCATCCTTGACGATCGTCAGGATGCGCTGCCGAGAACCCAGGATGTCGAGAAGGTCACGGATTTCAGCGGCGATCTGCTCCAATTCGGCCTGAATCTCGTCACGTCCGAGCGCCGTCAGGCGGGACAGCCGCAATTCAAGGATGGCTTTCGCCTGCTCTTCCGACAGATTGTAGGTGTCGTCGGCGTTCAATCCATGGCGCGGATCATCGATGAGCGCGACCAGCGGCGCGACATCCTTGGCCGGCCAGCGCCGCTCCATCAACTGGTCCTTGGCCGTGGCCGGGTTCGGCGCGTTGCGGATCAGCGCGATCACCTCGTCAATGTTGGCCACCGCGATCGCCAAGCCAACCAACACATGCGCCCGGTCGCGCGCCTTGCGCAGAAGGAACTTGGTGCGCCGCCCGACAACCTCTTCGCGGAACGCGAGGAAGGCTTGCAGCATGTCGGTGAGCATCAATTGTTCCGGCTTGCCACCATTGAGCGCCACCATATTGCAGCCAAACGAGGTTTGCAGCGGTGTGAACCGGTAAAGCTGGTTCAGCACCACATCGGCCACCGCATCTCGCTTCAATTCGATCACCACGCGATAGCCGTCGCGGTCGGACTCGTCGCGCAGGTCTGAAATGCCCTCGATGCGCTTTTCGCGTACCAGTTCGGCAATTTTCTCGATCATCGTCGACTTGTTCACCTGGTAAGGCACCTCGGTGATGATGATCGCCTCGCGGTCGCCGCGCATCGGCTCGACGGCCGCCTTGCCGCGGATCACCACAGAGCCGCGCCCCGTCGCATAGGCGGAATGGATGCCGGAGCGTCCGAGAATGATGCCGCCGGTCGGAAAATCCGGTCCGGGCATGATTTGCATCAGTTCCGCAAGGCCAATTTCCGGCTTGTCGATCATGGCGATGCAGGCCGTGATGACCTCCGACAGATTGTGCGGCGGAATATTCGTTGCCATGCCGACGGCAATGCCGCCGGACCCGTTGACCAGCAAATTCGGAAACTTGGCTGGCAGAACCGCCGGCTCCTGCAACGTGCCGTCATAGTTGTCGCGGAAATCAACCGTGTCCTTGTCGAGGTCATCCAGCAGGCTGTGCGCAGGCTTGGCCAGCCGGCACTCCGTGTAGCGCTCGGCCGCCGGGGCATCGCCATCAATCGAGCCGAAATTGCCTTGGCCGTCGATCAGCGGCAGGCGGAGTGACCAATCCTGCGCCATGCGCACCAAGGCATCATAGATCGCGAGGTTCCCGTGCGGGTGGAATTTACCCATCACGTCACCGGTGACGCGGGCGCATTTGACGTATTTCTTGTTCCAGTCGATGCCGAGTTCCGACATCCCATAGAGGATGCGCCGGTGCACCGGCTTCAAACCGTCGCGCACATCGGGCAGCGCGCGGCTGACAATCACGCTCATCGCATAGTCGAGGAACGAACGCTGCATTTCGCTGACAATCGAAATCGACGAGATCCCCTGCGTCTCGCCTTTTTCGCCCTTGCCGGACCCTGTGTTGTCGTCGTCTGCCACGTCTCAGCCGCCATGCCGGAATCACTGCGGTCGGTTATAGCCCGCCTCACCCCCACCCCGCAAATCGCAGATGTCATTTCCTGTGAGATTAACGCATTGTATTTCAACGGTTTATTGTTGATTCTCAAACGCGGTCCGCATTTGTCGACGGCAAACGGGCAGACGGTGTTGTTTTGCCCTCGGCAAAATGGCTAGGGTGGGCCGTGATCTTAGGCCCGCGAAGCACCCATGGCTCCCGAACAATTGCTGAACGCCTTCGCAACCTTGATCGTGCTGATCGACCCGCCGGGCGTCGCGGCGATTTTCCTGGCCGTGACCGCCGGGTTTTCGGCCGCCCAGCGGAGATCGGTCGCGATCCGCGCCAGCCTGATCGCCGGCATCATCCTCATCGTGTTTTCAATTGCCGGGGCGGGTTTGCTGCGCGTGTTCGGCATCACGCTGGACGCCTTTCGAATCGCAGGCGGCATCATGCTGTTCTGGATCGCATTCGAGATGGTGTTCGAGAAACGCCAGCCGCGGCGTGAAAAGCAGGTCGAAGTGGCTGTCCACGAGGATCATGTCCGGGACATTTCGGTGTTCCCGCTGGCCATCCCCCTGATCGCCGGGCCGGGCTCGATTTCCGCGATCGTGCTCCTGTCCGGCACGTTCAACGAGGTGCATGAACGCGCCGCACTCAGCGGCATCATCATTGCCTGCATCGGCATCACGCTCTTGTCGCTTTTGGCTGCCGAACGGTTGAATGCGGTCATCGCCAATTCAACGCGGTCGCTGATCACGCGGCTGCTCGGCCTCATCCTTGCGGCACTCGCGGTGCAGTTTGTGGCGGACGGGATCAAGAGTCTGGCGGCCTGACAAAACCGCGCCGACATGACCGCGAAAGTGCAAAACGCCGGACAGGCCGGCGTTTCCACAGCGCCTGCGATCAATCCCGTGTCACTGATTGAGATATTGCTTGGCCGCGTTCAGGACGCTCATTGCCCCGTTCTCGGAACAGATATTGATTATGCCCTCGACCTGCGCGCCCAGCGTCTCGGCATCCAGCATGGTCTCGTCGGCCTGGCCGGCCAGCCAGCCGTCGACCCAGATCAGAAGGTTTCCGGCATCGTCGCCGGTGCCGGCCAGCAGCTGCTCGCAGGTGATGGTGGACATGTCGATCGACTCGGCCCGGGCCGCTGCCGCCGACAGAGTGAGAAGGGCCGCGACAGCGGCGGAAATACGCAGTGCTTTCATGGTGATCCCCTGTTGCAGGCGTGAGCCTGCGTATCGACTAACGGCCGCGCAAGCAAAACGCCAGCCTGAATGCGACGCGGCCTGCGCCGCCGACGGTCCCTTGGCTCACCCATCAAAACGGGATGTCGTCATCCATGTCATAGCCGCCTTGCGGTGCCGGCCGCCCGCCTGAGGAGCCCCCGCCGGAGCCTGCACCTTGGCCACCGCCCTGCCCTCCGCCAAATCCGCTGGAGGAGCCGCGTCCGCCAGACATCTGGCGCGGCTGATCGTCATAACCGGAATCGCCTCCGCCACCGCCCATGCCAGCACCTTGACGACCGTCGAGCATTGTGAGTTCGCCGCGGTATTTCTGGAGAACGATCTCGGTCGTGTAGCGGTCCTGGCCTTGCTGGTCCTGCCATTTGCGCGTTTGCAGCGCCCCTTCGAGATATACTTTCGCGCCTTTCTTCAGATACTGTTCTGCAACGCCGGCGAGCTGTTCATTGAAAATCACGACCGAATGCCACTCCGTCTTTTCGCGCCGCTCCCCCGACTGCTTGTCGCGCCAGCTCTCCGATGTGGCGATGCGCAAATTCACCACCTTGTCGCCGGAGTTGAGACGCCGCACTTCCGGATCCGCACCCAGATTGCCGATCAGGATGACCTTGTTGACTGAACCGGCCATCGCCGCACTCCCCGTTTGACCCTGTTGCCACCGCCTAGCACGAAGCCGGCGCCGCGCGTCATGCTGTCGGCGTCTGGCAACAGGCTTTCCACAATGTTCTTGTCCTGTTCACGCACAAATGTCAAATAGCCGTCGGCAGAGGAGTCGAGGGTGGATAAAGGCCCGGCTCGGCTCTAGGTGCACGTCGGTGAGGCGCTGACAGGCAGGACCGTCAGCGCCGGGCTTTTGGCAAGGCTGGTCAGATGGGCGAGACGAAATTCATCTCGGTGCGCGGCGCGCGCGAGCACAATTTGAAAAATGTCGATCTCGATCTGCCGCGTGACAGCCTGATCGTGATGACGGGCCTTTCGGGCTCGGGCAAATCATCGCTGGCCTTCGACACGATCTATGCCGAAGGCCAGCGCCGCTATGTCGAAAGCCTGTCGGCTTATGCGCGCCAGTTCCTGGAAATGATGCAGAAGCCCGACGTCGACCAGATCGACGGCCTTTCGCCCGCGATTTCCATCGAGCAGAAGACGACATCCAAGAACCCGCGATCGACCGTCGGCACTGTCACGGAAATCTATGATTATCTGCGCCTGCTTTTTGCCCGTGTCGGTGTGCCCTATTCGCCCGCCACCGGCCTGCCGATCGAGAGCCAGACCGTCAGCCAGATGGTCGATCGCATATTGGCGCTGGAGGAAGGCACGCGGCTGCTGTTGCTTGCCCCCATCGTGCGCGGCCGCAAGGGCGAGTACAAGAAGGAACTGGCCGAACTGCAAAAGAAGGGCTTCCAGCGCGTCAAGATCAATGGGGTATTCCATGAGGTCGCGGAAGCACCTCTGCTCGACAAGAAATTCAAGCACGACATTGATGTGGTCGTCGACCGTGTCATCGTCCGGCAGGACATTGCGGCGCGCCTGGCAGACAGCCTTGAGACCTGCCTGAAACTGGCTGATGGTCTCGCGGTTGCCGAGTTTGCCGACAAGCCGCTGCCGCCTTCGGAGACGGCAGAGGAATCGGCGAACAAATCCAAGAACGAGACACATGAGCGGTTGCTGTTTTCGGAGAAATTCGCCTGCCCCGTGTCCGGCTTCACCATCGCGGAAATCGAGCCGCGGCTGTTTTCGTTCAATGCGCCCTCCGGCGCCTGCCCGACCTGTGACGGCCTTGGCTTCCAGAACGCCATCGACCCGGAACTGATCGTGCCGGATGAAGCGCTGCGCTTGCCGGACGCCATTGCACCATGGGCGAAATCCACCTCGCCCTATTATGCGCAAACCCTGGCCGGGCTGGGGCGCGAGTATGGCTTCAAGCCGAATGATCCGTGGAACCGTTTGCCGGTCGAGGCCAAGACCGCGATCCTCTACGGCACCGGCAAGCGCGAAATCGAGTTCAGCTATGATGACGGCTTGCGCAGCTACAAGGCAAAGAAAACCTTCGAGGGTGTCATCCCCAACATGGAGCGGCGCTGGAAGGAAACCGACAGCGCCTGGATGCGCGAGGAAATCGAGCGCTTCATGGCTGCCACGCCCTGCCCGGCCTGCGGCGGCGCACGGCTGAAGCCGGAGGCGCTCGCCGTCAAGATCGACGGCCAGCACATCAGCCAGATCACCGACAAATCGATCCGCAATGCATTTGCATGGTGCAATGCGCTGCCGGAAAAACTCAATGCCAAGCAGAACGAAATCGCGACGCGCATCCTGAAGGAAATCCGCGACAGGCTGCGCTTCCTCAATGATGTCGGGCTGGATTATCTGTCGCTCAGCCGCAACTCCGGAACGCTTTCGGGCGGGGAAAGCCAGCGCATCCGGCTCGCCTCTCAGATCGGCTCCGGCCTGACCGGTGTCCTCTATGTGCTGGACGAGCCGTCGATCGGCCTGCACCAGCGCGACAATGCCCGCCTTTTGGAGACGCTGAAGCATCTGCGCGATCTCGGCAACACCGTGATCGTCGTCGAACATGACGAGGACGCGATCCTGACAGCCGACTATGTGGTCGATATCGGCCCGGCGGCAGGGGTGCATGGCGGCCGCGTTATCGCGCAAGGCACGCCTTCCGAAGTCATGGCCAACCCAGCCTCGCTGACAGGCAAATATCTGACGGGCGAATTGGGCATCCGCATGCCTGACCGCCCTCGCCCGATCCAGAAGGGCAAGCGCATCCGTGTCAATGGCGCGCGCGGCAACAATCTGAAAAACGTGTCGGCAGACATTCCGCTCGGCACCTTCACCTGTGTGACCGGCGTGTCAGGCGGCGGCAAATCCACTTTCCTGATCGAGACGCTGTTCCGTGCGGCGTCCCGCCGTATCATGGGCGCGCGCGAGATTCCCGAGCATCACGATTCCATTGAGGGGCTCGAGTTTCTCGACAAGGTGATCGACATCGATCAATCACCCATCGGCCGCACGCCGCGCTCCAACCCGGCAACCTACACCGGCGCCTTCACGCCGATCAGGGATTGGTTTGCAGGCTTGCCGGAGGCCAAGGCGCGCGGCTACCAGCCGGGGCGCTTCTCCTTCAATGTGAAGGGCGGGCGCTGCGAAGCGTGCCAGGGAGACGGAGTCATCAAGATCGAGATGCACTTCCTGCCGGATGTCTATGTCACCTGCGATGTCTGCCACGGCAAGCGCTACAACCGCGAGACGCTGGAGGTGCTGTTCAAGGGCAAGTCCATCGCGGACGTCCTCGACATGACGGTGGAGGAAGGCGTGGACTTCTTCGCCGCGGTGCCGGGCGTGCGCGAGAAGCTGGAAACGCTGCACAAGGTGGGCCTCGGCTATATCAAGATCGGCCAGCAGGCGAACACGCTTTCGGGCGGCGAGGCGCAGCGCATCAAACTGTCGAAGGAATTGTCACGGCGCGCCACCGGCCGCACGCTCTACATCCTCGATGAGCCAACAACGGGTCTGCATTTCCACGATGTCGTCAAGCTGCTCGACGTGCTGCATGAACTGGTGGATCAGGGCAACACTGTCGCTGTCATCGAGCACAATCTGGAGGTGGTGAAAACCGCCGACTGGGTGATCGACATCGGACCGGAAGGCGGGGATGGCGGCGGCGAGATCGTTGCCGAAGGCCGCGTCACCGACATTGTGCGTGAGCCGCGCTCGCACACCGGCCGATTCCTGAAAGAGGTGCTGGCGCGCAGGCCCGGTGCGCGGCTGGCAGCGGAGTAGGTTCAGGCGCGCCCCGCGCGGCTCACGGCGGCCATCACAGCTTTCGCGATCCGCTCCGCCCCGGCACCCTCGCCAGCAAGCCGTCCGGCCTCCGCATGCAACCAAGCCCCGGCGCAGGCGGCCTCCCATTGTGGCATGCCCTGCGCCAGAAGCGCTGCGATCACGCCGGCCAGCACATCACCTGAACCTGCGGTGGCCAGTGCCTGGGTGCCATTGGTGTTTATGGCGGCGCGTCCATCGGGTGCGGCGATCACGGTGTCCGGTCCTTTCAATAGCACGGTTGCTCCGCTCAAGGCGGCCGCGGCACGCGCACGGTCCAGCTTGGAGCCGGCGCGCATATCAGGAAACAACCGGGCAAACTCGCCTTCATGCGGTGTCAGCACGCAAGCCATTGGCGATGACTGCAGCTTGGCGAAGAACCGTTGCTTGTCCCGCGCGATCACCGTCAATGCGTCGGCATCGAGCACCAAGCCGCGCAGCCGCCCGCCGGGCGCGCCTGCTTCAAGCGCGCAATCCAGCAATTGCGCCGTGCGTGCATTGACGCCAGCAGCCGGCCCGACGACCAGGGCGCCGGTTTTGCCCTGCGACAGGAATTCGGAAAGATCGGTGCTGGTTTCACAAGGCTGCACCATCGCCGATGTCAGTTGTGCCGCCAGAACCGGCAACGCATCCCTCGACCCCAGCAGGGTGACGGCACCCGCCCCGGCGCGCTCTGCCGCCAGAGCGGCCAGCCGGGCGGCACCGGTGTTCAGGGACCCACCGCTAACAACGCCAACCGCACCGCGCGCATATTTGTGCGTTGTCACCGCATGCCGCGGCAGCACCGCTTGCCAGAGCGCGGGCAGGTTCTCGAACGTGTCGATCCCGAGGTCCGACAGGACGCCGGCCGGTATGCCGATGTCGATCACGATGAGTTCGCCACAAAGCGTCCGCCCGGGTTCGAGCACATGGCCGGGCTTCTTGCGGAAGAATGTCACGGTCGAACGGGCATGGATCACCGCGCCGCCGGCGAGCCCCGTGTCACCGTTCAGGCCGGAGGGCACATCGACACTGACGATGGGCAAACCGGATGCATTGCTTGCCTCGATGATTCGAGCGGCGTCACCCGCAGGCGCGCGCGTCAGCCCCGCACCGAACAAGGCGTCGACGATCAGGCCGAAACCATCCGGTGCGAACGACGCGAGAGGCCGCACCGGACCGCGCCAAAGCGACCGTGCCCGTGCCGCATCCGTTCCGGCCTGCCAGCGCTCGTGACCGAACACGGCGACGTCGACACCGCGTTCCGCCAGCCGCAGCGCGAGCAGCAAACCATCGCCGCCATTGTTGCCCGGGCCGCACAGGATCGCGATGCGTGCCGCATCGGCGTGACGCTCCAGCACATGATCCATCAGCCCGTAAGCGGCGCGCTGCATCAGCGCGAAAGTTCCATCGGCATGGATCAAACCGGCAAGCCGGTCCGCTTTTCGCATCGCCGCGATACCAGGCAGCGCGGCATCACGCATCGCGGGAAACGGGACTGCCAAAAGATTCGGCAATTGCTGCATTTTTAATCAGCGCCTCGATCCATCGGCACATAGGCTGCGGTGCGGGACGAAAGGGGAGTCAAGAACGTGAGCGAAAAATCGCGGAAAAGAGCATTTTGACGGGCCTTCCTGGCCAAAATCGGCCAAATCTCGATTGGACAGAGGCAAAACTGATGCGGAAATCCGCGTTTGCCACCAAACTGGCACGAACTCTGCTTTTCGTTGCGTGTGCGTTGTGCCATGCGATGCGCCGGAGGAATGCTTCAAAATGAAAAAGATCGAGGCCATCATCAAGCCCTTCAAGCTCGATGAAGTCAAAGAGGCGCTTCAGGATGTGGGGCTCCAAGGCATCACCGTGACGGAGGCCAAGGGCTTCGGGCGCCAGAAAGGCCACACCGAACTCTATCGCGGGGCCGAATATGTGGTCGATTTCCTGCCCAAGGTGAAGATCGAGGTCGTGCTGCCGGATGACCGGGCGGAGGCGGCCATCGAGGCGATCCGCAAGGCGGCGCAAACCGGCCGCATCGGCGACGGCAAGATCTTTGTGTCCAACATTGAGGAAGTCATCCGCATCCGCACCGGCGAAACCGGAAACGATGCCGTCTGACGGCTCCTCCCCCTCCGCGCCGCTGCTTCAAAACGGCGCTCCACCCCTCACCACTCCATGTTCAACCAGGGAAACCCGACATGTCGACACCAAATGACGTCCTGAAAATGATCAAGGACAAGGACATCAAATTCGTGGACGTCCGCTTCACCGATCCGCGCGGCAAGATGCATCACATGACCTATGACGTGAAGCATTTCGGCGAGGACGTGTTCTCCGATGGCGTCATGTTCGACGGTTCGTCGATTGCTGGCTGGAAGGCCATCAACGAGTCCGACATGATCCTGATGCCGGATGCCACATCCGCCCACATCGACCCGTTCTATGCGCAGTCGACCATGGCGATCTTCTGCGACATCATCGATCCAGTGACAGGCGAGGCCTACAACCGCGACCCGCGCATGACCGCCAAGAAAGCCGAAGCCTTCATCAAATCGTCGGGCGTCGGCGACACGGCCTATTTCGGCCCGGAGCCGGAATTTTTCGTTTTTGATGATGTCCGCTTCAACACCGACACCTACAATGTCGGTTTCAAGGTCGATTCAACCGAGCTCGGCATCAACACCGGCACCGAATATGAGTCAGGCAACCTTGGCCACCGCCCGCGCCTGAAAGGCGGCTATTTCCCGGTCAACCCGATCGACTCGGCGCAGGATATCCGCGGCGAGATGCTGTCGGTCCTGACCGAAATGGGCGTCAATGTTGAAAAGCACCACCATGAAGTGGCCGCCGCCCAGCACGAATTGGCGATGATCTTCAACACGCTGACGGCCAAGGCCGACGAAGTGCAGAAGTACAAGTATGTCGTCCACAACGTCGCCCATGCCTACGGCAAAACGGCAACCTTCATGCCGAAGCCGGTCTATGGCGACAACGGCTCGGGCATGCATGTGCATCAGTCGATCTGGAAGGGCGGCAAGCCGCTCTTTGCCGGGGACGGCTATGCCGGCCTGTCGGACACCTGCCTCTATTACATCGGCGGCATCATCAAGCACGCCAAAGCGATCAACGCGTTCACCAACCCTGGCACCAACTCCTACAAGCGCCTGATCCCCGGCTTTGAAGCGCCGGTGCTGCTTGCCTATTCGGCGCGCAACCGTTCCGCCTCCTGCCGCATTCCGTTCTCGGGCTCGCCGAAAGGCAAGCGCGTCGAGGTCCGCTTCCCGGATCCGCTCGCCAACCCGTATCTCGCCTTCTCCGCCATGCTCATGGCCGGCCTTGACGGCATCAAGAACAAGATCCACCCAGGCGCGCCGATGGACGAGGACCTGTATGAACTGCCGGAAAAACGCCTGAAGAAGATCCCGACCGTTTGCGGCTCGCTGCGCGAGGCCCTTGGCGCGCTCGACAAGGACCGTGACTTCCTGAAAGTCGGCGGCGTGTTCGACGACGACCAGATCGACGCCTACATGGACCTGAAATGGGCCGAAGTGATCCGCTTCGAGCACACCCCGCACCCGGTCGAATACGACATGTATTATTCGGCCTGATCAACCGGCTGGATCGAACACCGGACCCCGGCGGCGACGCCGGGGTTTTTTGTTGCCTATCTTGATGGTGAAGACGTCGCCACAGGGTTGGCCGGCGTGGCAAAGACCGCCATAGAGCGACTGACCCTTCTCATCGGTGACCCGTCCATGCTCCGTTTCCTGCCTGCAACCGCGTGTCTGATCCCGGCCGTGATCGTTCTTGCCGCCTGCACGCAAAGCGCGCCCCCGCCGGCCGCCACCGCGCCGACTGCTTCTTCGCCGCCAGTTGCAACGGGCATCGCGGCACCCGGCACGGAAACACCTTCTGCCGACCCGCTTTCGGCAACAACCCCGGCCCTTGCCGGACAGACCATGACACCGCCGAATGCGGATGAAGCGGCCTGCCTTGGCGCGGTGCGCAGCGCTTCGGGGCAGCAGCGCGTGGTGATCATCTCCAGCGATTTTGCCGAAGGCGCGACCAGCATCGTCATCGGCGCGGGGCTACCGCTCGTCAACTGGCGCTGCGCGGTTTCGGGCGGGGTTGTCAGCGGCGTTGCGCCGGAGCCGACGGTCCCGCAGGGCTGAAACACACAATCCTGCGCGCATACCGCATTGCCGGCAATCGAAGGACGAGAAAAAAAGGCCGGGCACCTGGCCCGGCCAATGAAACAGTCCGTGCGGGGACACGGGAACCGTCAATGGAAGCGGGGAGGATCAACCGCATTCCATTCCAGTTTACGCGGCAGGATTTTAGGCGGATCACAATCCAGAGTGAATGGATGATGATTTTTGCCGAAAAGCGCCGAGCTTTGGCCGGGCTCAAGCCTGTGCGCCCCCCCCCGCAACAGCGCTCAGAACTGCCAGTTCTTCGCTTTGGAAAGCAGAAAGTCGCGGAACGCTTTCAGCTTTGCCGCGTTCTTGATTGCCTCCGGGTAGCAGAAATAAGTGTCGAAACTTGGCATTTCCACGCCGGGCAGCAGGCGCACCAGCGGTGACCCGTCCGGCACGAGATAGGCCGGGAGTGCGGCAATCCCCGCCCCGGCCTCGCAGGCGCGGCGGATCGAGCGAAGATCATTGATCTGAAGCAACTTCAATGGCTCTCCGATCGCCAGCTCCGAAACGGCGATCTGCAGCCAGTTCACATCACGCAAATAGGCTGGAACCGGTGCGCCGAAGGTGATGAGACGGTGGCCGGCCACGTCGGCAAGCGTTTGCGGCATGCCATGCCGGTTAAGGTAGGACGGCGCGGCATAGACATGGAAATGCACGGTGAAGAGCCGACGCTGGATCAGGTCAGGCTGCACCGGCTGGCTGAGGCGGATCGCGCAATCGGCCTCCCGCGTCGAAAGGTCCAGCTCCTCGTTCGACAACAGCAGTTGCAAATTGATGTCTGGATAAGCCTCGATGAATTCGGGGATACGGTCGGTGAGCCAGCCTGAGCCGAAACCGGCCGTCGTTGTCACGCGCAACGTGCCTGCCGGGTGGTCTTTGGTTTCGGCGAGTTGGATGCGCGCGTTCTCAAGCTTCACCAGAACGTCGTTGGCCGTGTTGTAGAGCATTTCGCCCTGCTCGGTGAGCTTCAGTCCGCGCGCATGGCGCATGAACAAGGCGACGCCGACCTCTTCCTCCAATGCGCTCACCTGTCGCGAAATGGCCGATTGCGACAGGTTGAGCGCGTCGGCGGCGTGGGTGAACGACCCCGCCTTGGCCGCGGCGTGGAACACACGCAGCTTGTCCCAATCAAGGCCCATGCGCCCTCCGGCCGTTCACTCAGCGGCAATACGCGCAGTCTTGTCCGCCATTTCGGCAGCGGCAAGGAATTTCTCAGCCTCAAGCGCCGCCATGCAGCCCATGCCTGCCGCCGTGACCGCCTGACGATAGATGTCGTCGGTCACATCGCCCGCCGCATAGACACCGGGAATGGCCGTCGCGGTGGAATCCGGCGCGGTGACGAGATAGCCGCTCGATTTCATTTCAAGCTGGCCCTTGAACAGTTCCGTTGCCGGTGCGTGGCCGATGGCGACAAAGAAGCCGTCGGTGGCAATCTCGCGCATCTCGCCGGTTGTGACATGCTTGAGCCGAACGCCGGTGACGGCGGCCGGAACACCCGGTTCAGCCTTGTGGCCGAGCACTTCGTCCACCTGATGGTCCCAGATGATTTCGACGTTGTCCTTGGCAAACAGGCGTTCCTGCAGGATGCGCTCGGCGCGGAAGCTGTCACGCCGGTGCACCACCGTCACCTTGCGGGCGATGTTGGAGAGATAGAGCGCCTCCTCGACAGCGGAGTTGCCGCCGCCGACCACGACGACATCCTTGCCGCGATAGAAGAACCCGTCGCAGGTGGCGCAGGCCGAAACGCCGTAACCCTTGAACGTTTCCTCGCTGGGTATGCCCAGCCATTTGGCCTTGGCGCCGGTGCAGATGATCACTGCATCGGCATGCCACACATCGCCGCCGTCGAGCGTCAGCCGGAACGGACGCCGCGACAGGTCGATCGACGTGACAAGGTCATGCACCATGCGCGCGCCCACATGCTCGGCCTGCAAGCGGAACTGTTCCATCAGCCACGGGCCCATGACCGGTTCGGCGAAGCCCGGATAGTTCTCGACGTCAGTCGTGATCATCAACTGCCCGCCCTGCTCCATCCCGGCAATGATCACTGGCTTCAGCATGGCGCGCGCCGCATAAATGGCGGCGGTGTATCCGGCGGGGCCGGAACCGATGATGATGAGCTTTTCGTGATGGTCCGCCATTCCTGTCCGCCTTGGCTGCGCGTCTGGTCTCGACCCATCTAGGGGCGGACATGCGCCACAATCAAGATGGCGCATCGCCAATGCACCGCCGATTGCCGGCGAAGCCTTGTAAACGGCCATGTGCGGCTGCTACGCGTGCCGGAACGGCGCGCGCGCGCCGGACCAAATGAAATCGATCCGATGACACAGACCCGCATTGATGTTGACGCCACCGACATGAAGATCCTGCGCATCCTGCAGGAGGAGGGGCGCATCACCAATGTGGAACTCGCCGCGCGCGTGGGCATCTCCGCGCCACCGTGCCTGCGGCGCATGAAACGACTTGAAGAGACCGGCATCATAAAAGGGTACAGGGCAATGCTGAACGCTCCTGCCCTTGGCCAGACGTTGACGGCGTTTTGCCTGATCGGGCTGCACCGCCAATCCGACACGGACTTGAGAAGCTTTGCAGCACAATGCGAAAGCTGGGCGATTGTGCGCGAGGCCTGGACGATCCAGGGCGAGGCCGATTTTCTCCTGCGCTGCATCGCTCCCGATCTGGTGACGTTCCAGGATTTCGTCATCGACACGCTGACACATGCGCCGGGCGTGGACACCGTTCGGACCGCGCTGACCATTCGCCAGATCAAAGATGCCAGCCCGGTGGCCCTCGCATGAGCGGTGACTGGGTGCCCTTGGACCCAAGCCGCTGGGCCTCCGGCATCGATGGGTCGTCCGAGCCAAGCCCGCCATCACTCTGGCAAGCAGCGCTCATCGGGATCGCGCGCCGTTCCCCCCTGCATCGCGGGCAGTTCCGGCCCTTGATGACACGCCTGATCATGGCGCTTGGCGGCGGCAGGGCGATTGACGTGGTGTTCCGGGACGCGACATTCCGGATCACGGGCGCGCGCAACCTGATGGAGCAAGGCATCCTGCTGCATCCGCGCTACAATCAGGCCGATCTCGATTTTCTCGCCCCCGCCGTCAAGGACGCGATTTTCGTCGACGTCGGCAGCAATATCGGCCTCTACGCGTTGCCCTTGGCGAAACTGGCGGCACGGGTGGTCACGATTGACGCCAACCCGCGCATGGCCGCGCTGCTTTCGCGCAACGCCGCGCTGTCGGGGCTCGGCAATGTCACGACGCTGGTTTCAGCGGTCAGTGACAAGGCGGGCCGCGCCGACCTGTTGGTTCGCAAGGACGATGAGGCGATTGTCCGCATCGAAGAGCACGCCACCGGCGCAATCGACGTCAACACGCTGGAAGACCTGCTGGCCGGCGCAGGGGTCGGCCCTATCGGCGGGCTGAAAATCGATATTGAAGGCCATGAGGATCAGGCGCTTGCGCCGTTCTTGCGGGCCGCGCCGGACGCGCTGTTGCCCCTGCGCATCGTGATCGAGCACGACAACGGTCGTGACTATCCTGGGTGTGCAGCCGCGTTCCTTGCACGCGGATATGATCGCGTCGGCCGGAGCCGGAACAATTCTTTCTATCAACTGCGGCAACGCAAAGCGCCCGTTTAGCCGTGCGGCAGGCCGCAAACCCGTGCCTCATCAGTCCCGAACCCGGACATTACCTTGACTTTGCAGCGCAACATCGTCATGGAACGCCAAGCAGAAGTCGTGCGTACCCTTTCACAACCTGCGCAACGCCGCCCCGCCATTCTGGAGCCGGGCAGGCAGACACGGAACAAGACGTCCTCGTGACCCAATTCACAGATCTCGGCCTTTCGCCCAAGGTGCTCAGCGCTGTCGCTGACGCGGGCTATTCCACCCCAACACCCATTCAGGCTGCCGCCATCCCCTCTGCGCTTGAGCGCAAGGACGTGCTCGGCATCGCCCAGACCGGCACCGGCAAGACGGCGGCCTTTGTGCTTCCCATGATCACGCTTCTGGAAAAAGGCCGCGCGCGGGCCCGCATGCCGCGCACGCTGATTCTTGAGCCGACGCGCGAACTGGCTGCACAGGTGGAAGAGAACTTCACCAAATATGGCAAGAACCACAAGCTGAACGTCGCGCTGCTGATCGGCGGCGTTTCGTTCGACGAACAGGAAAAGAAGCTGGAGCGCGGCGCGGATGTGCTGATCGCGACGCCCGGCCGACTGCTGGACCATTTCGAGCGCGGCAAATTGCTGATGACCGGCGTTGAAATCCTCGTCATCGACGAAGCCGACCGCATGCTCGATATGGGGTTCATCCCGGACATCGAGCGCATCGCCAAGCTGACACCGATGACGCGGCAGACCTTGTTCTTCTCCGCCACGATGCCGCCGGAGATCACGCGGCTTGCCGATCAGTTCCTGCATGCCCCCGTGCGCGTGGAGGTTGCCAAGCCTGCGCAAACCGCAAAGACGATCACGCAGAAGCTGGTCGCCTGCGGCTCGAAAGACTGGGCAAAGCGGGCCAAGCTGCGCGAATTGATCGACGCTGAAGCCGCAACTCTGAAGAACGCCATCATCTTCTGTAACCGGAAGGTTGATGTGGCGGACCTGCTGCGCTCGCTCTTGAAACATGAGTACTCGGTGGGCGCGCTGCATGGCGACATGGACCAGCGTTCGCGCATGGCGACACTGGAAGCCTTCCGTGCCAACAAATTGAGCCTTCTGGTTGCGTCCGATGTCGCGGCGCGGGGCCTCGACATCCCGGATGTGAGCCACGTCTTCAATTTCGACGTGCCGATCCACGCAGAAGACTATGTCCACCGCATCGGCCGAACCGGCCGGGCCGGACGTTCGGGTGCGGCCTACATGCTCGTCACCAAGCGCGACAGCAAATATCTGGACGCGATCCTGAAGCTCACGGGCGACGCCGTTGAATGGCATGATGGCGACATGTCGACGCTGGTTGAGGAAGTCGGCGACGACAAGCCTCAGCGCGGTTCACGCGATGCGAAACGTGGTCCGCGCGGCGGCAACAAGCGCGACCACGCGCCGAAACCTGACCATGAGAAGCAGGCGTTCAAGGGCTTGAAGGGCGATACGGTTTCTCAGGACGCCGCGGCGGCTCCAGCCGGCGTGGCAGACACACCGAAGCCGGAGAAACGCCGCGAAGAGCGACCGCACAATGAGCGCCAACGGGAGATCCGTCCAGGCGATCAGCGTCAACGCGACGACCGCAAGACTGAGGGCCGCCAACGGGATGCACGTTCGGAACCCCAAGCAGCACAGGCTTCCCGCGACCCGCAACCGCGGGAGCATGAGCGCAAGCCGCGCCATGACCGTGACAACGACAATTCACCTGTTCCGCTCGGCTTTGGCGACGACACGCCCGCCTTCATGCGCAATGGTTTGAAATAGTTCAGGGCTTCGCCTTTTTCCCCTTGCCGGCTTCCGCTCGCCGCGATGCGCCAAGTGCCGCCCGCGCCCATTGAGCCATTTCGTCCATGTCATCCATGGCCGAACCTGGCACGCGCCAATAGGGCATATTCACCTTGCGGCCGTCCTTGGCATAAACCCAGCGTTCACCGCCTGCCGCCTCGATAGCAAGCGCGGTCTCCGCATCACCTTTCAGGTAGATCTCGTCGTCGACGATCACGCCGATGATCAATCCATCAGCATAAAAGCCTTTGCCGCCAAACATGCGCTTGATCGAAATGGGGCCGAAGGCGGAGAACAGGTCCCTGAGGTCATCGTCTTCCACGGCGTCAATGCCCCGCGGCTGACGCCAGTTCGCCGCGCGCTTCGGCAAGTGCTTTCAAATCGGCTGGCTTGAGTTCGACAGACTCGCCGCAGCCGCAAGCCGATGTCTGGTTCGGGTTGCGGAAGGCAAAGCCCGTGCGCAGCTTCGTCACCTCGAAATCCATTTCGGTTCCGAACAGATACAGCGCCGCTTCGGGCGCAACCCAAACATGCGCGCCGTCGCGCTCGATGTGGTCATCCTTAGCGGACGGTTCGGTGACGAGATCGACACGGTATTCCATGCCGGCGCAACCGCCCTTCTTGATCGAAACGCGAACGCCCTGAGCGCCTTCACGCGACGCGACAATCTCGCGTACACGGTCGGCGGCAGCATCGGTCATCGACATGACGGTGAACGGCATCGCAAACTCCCGAACAATACCTGACCAACATAGTCAGCTTTGAACGAAACATCAATGCGAAGGCTGCGGTCAGAAACCGATGTTGAATGTGCGAAAAATCCCGATGCGGGCGGAAAACTGGTCTTGCGAGCCTGTGGCGACAATCGGTGAATCGGCGGCGTCCCCTACCAGCCGATCCCAGGATCCGGCGGCCTCAATGCCCCAATCATTGCCGAATTCATAGCGCAGCTTTGCGCCCAGCCCTGCGCTTTTCAATCCGCCGTCGGCCTCAAAAGCGTTGCGCCCGGAAGAGGCGGCCTCCGCAGGCGTGACACCGAAATACGTATTCATATATTCGGCATCCGCAAAGGACAGGCGCGGGCCGGCGGTCATGCTCAAACCGTCTAGCGGGCGAAGGATCAATTCCGCACCGACGTCACCGGTGAAACCATCATGACCGGTTACACCGCGGCGCAAGTCTCCATAGACCCGCCAATGCTGCGTTTCATAGTCAAGTCCCGCACCGATCTCGACAGCGGTCTTGATGGTGTTGAAGCCACGCAGTTCCGGGTGATCCGCCGCGTCGCGTTCGCCGCGCACATTGAAGGATGGACGGAAACCAAGGCCGAGGCCATCGCCCCCGCCCAAAGTGAAGCCGTTCTTCAACTCAAGCCGGTTGAACTTGATGATCGGATAGCCGCCAACGGCGAAACTGTCTGCACCCTCATAGGATGGGAGAACCTGCACGCCGCCGCCCAGTTCAAAGGATAGGCCGGGCCCGGTCTGTTCGGCAAGAGCGGAGCCGGAAGCAAAGGAGAGACCTGCCGCGGCGCAAAGCGAAGCGAAGTGACGGCGTGTGTGACTTGCAATCATGGCGCACCAAGAACCGAGTGTCGTTGTCCAGTAGCATCCGCCCCGTCAATGTGGCGGATGCGTGACGGCAAGAACAATTATGCGAAGAGAATGAAGGGTTTAATACCAACCGACGGCGACGCGGGCTTCTTCCGACATGCGGTCGTGGCTCCATGGCGGATCAAACGTCATGTTGACGTCCACATGGCTGACGCCTTCCACGGCTGAAACCGCATTCTCCACCCAGCCCGGCATTTCGCCCGCGACCGGGCAGCCGGGCGCCGTCAGCGTCATGTCGATCTTGACCGACCGGTCGTCCTCGATGTCGATCCGGTAGACAAGGCCAAGTTCATAAATGTCGGCCGGGATCTCCGGGTCATAGACTGTTTTCAGGGCCGAGATGATATCGTCGGTCATCCGCGCCAGTTCCTCTTGGGGAATGGCCGAGGCCGAAAAAGTGGAAGGCGGGGTGGCGGTGTCGACCTCCACCGGGTTTGCTGTTTCGCTCATGCAAAGAACCTCCGCGCCTTTTCAAGGGACTGCGCCAGCGCATCGACCTCGGCGAATGTGTTGTACAGCGCGAACGATGCGCGGCAGGTGGATGTGACGCCATAGCGCGCCATCAAGGGCTGCGCGCAATGCGTGCCCGCGCGCACGGCCACGCCTGATCGGTCGATGAGCATCGACACGTCATGGGCGTGGATGCCCTGCAACTCGAACGAAAAAATGGCACCCTTGCCCGGCGCATCGCCGATGATCCGCAGCGAATTGATCGCCGTCAGACGCTCCCGCGCATAGCGTGCGAGCGCGGCCTCGTGGGCGTGGATGACGGCGCGGCCGATGGCATTGACATAGTCGATGGCCGCACCAAGCCCGATCGCCTGAACGATGGGGGGGGTGCCTGCTTCAAAACGGTGGGGCGGATGGTTGTAGGAAACGGTGTCCTCGGTCACTTCGAGGATCATCTCGCCGCCACCCATGAAGGGCCGCATGGTTTCAAGCAGGTCCTTGCGGCCCCACAGCACGCCGATGCCGGAAGGGCCGTAGAGCTTGTGGCCGGTAAAGGCGTAGAAGTCACAGCCGATGGCCTGAACGTCGACATCGAGATGCACCGCGCCCTGCGCGCCATCGACGAAGAACAGGATGCCGCGTTCGCGGCAGATGCGCGCCATATCGGCGACCGGGTTCACCGTGCCGAGCACGTTCGACATGTGGGTGACCGAGACTAGTTTCGTGCGCGGGGTCAACGTGCGCTCGAAATCCTCAAGCGTGAAATAGCCCTGGTCGTTCACCTCGATCCACCGGATGACCACGCCATTGCGCTCACGCGCAAAATGCCACGGCACGATGTTGGAATGGTGCTCCATCTGGCTGAGCACGATTTCGTCGCCTGCGCCAAGATTGGCGAGCGCCCAGCCATGGGCGACAATGTTGATCGCCTCGGTCACCGATTTGGTGAAAATCACCTCGTCAACTGACGGCGCATTCAGGAAGACGCGCACCTTTTCGCGCGCCGCCTCATAGGCGTCCGTTGCGGCATTCGACAGGAAGTGCAGGCCGCGATGCACATTGGCATAAGTGTGCGAATATGCGCCGACTTCCGCATCAATCACCGCCTGCGGCTTCTGTGCCGAAGCCGCATTGTCGAGATAGACGAGCGGCTTGCCATGCACCTCGCGCGCGAGGATCGGGAAATCCCGGCGGACAGCTTCGACGTCAAATGGCTTGGCAGCTATGGTCATGCTTGGCTCTCAATGTGTTGCGAGCCAGCTGGACAGCACGTCGTTCAACGCGTCGTGCAGCGCCTCATCTTCCAGATCATCCAGAAGTTCGGACACGAAAGCGCGCACAAGCAACGCCTTTGCCTCTGCCTCCGGCACGCCGCGCGCCATCAAATAAAAAAGATGGTCGCGGTTGATTTCTGCAACCGTGGCGCCATGGCCGCAGGCGACATCGTCAGCGAAGATCTCAAGCTCGGGTTTGGCGAGGAACTCACCCTCATCGGACAGAAGGAGCGTGTTGCAGGCCATCCGCGCATCGGTTTTCTGCGCTTCGGCGGCAACGCGAATCTGGCCCTGGAACACGCCCCGGCCCTCGCCGGTGACGACATTGCGCAGAAGTTCCGTCGATGTCGTGTGCTCGACGCGGTGACGCACCACCATCGTCACATCGACATGGCGGCGGCCGGACAGGAGGTTCATGCCGCGCAGCTTGAAATCGCTGTGTTCACCATTCACTGCCACGTCGATCTCGCGGCGCACCAACCCGCCACCGGAATTCACCGCCAGCAGCAACACCTTCGCCTGCGCGCCGATTTCGATCACCAGACGGCCGAAATGCAGCGCATCATCGGCGGCATCCTGCAGCAGCACGAAAGTGACATCGGCACCGTCTGCGACGCTCAACCATGTGACCAGCGAGGACATGCCGCCACCATGGGCGCGCTCGATCAGCATGGCCTTTGCACCTGCACCGATGTTGATCCGGTTCACGGCATGCAAAGCCGCCGAGGCGGCAAAATCGAGTTGGATGGGCCGGGCGACCTGCGCCCCGGCGGCGACTAAAACCTCGAAGCCTGTCGATGCCATGGCCGCAGACACCATGCCGACCGCGTCATGGTCCGAAGCGACAGCCAGCAAGGGCGCGGCTGCGCCCGACGCAAAAGCGGACGCCATGGATGCGACCGCAACGCCTTCCGGCATGTCGGCCACATCATCCAACCGGCCGACGCCATCATCGCCCGCACGCAGCATCAGCGCGCCGTCAATCAGGGCTTCGGATGCCCCTGCACCAGCACCAGCACCAGCACCGACGGGAATGCCGCGCAGCAGATTGCGCAAATCCGTATAGTGCCAGGCCTCAACCTTGCGCGACGGAAGGCCCGCGGCGCGCAGAAGCCCCGCCGCCTCGTCACGGCGCTGCATCACATCGCCATTGCCCGGCAGCGTCGCACGCGCAGCTTCGATTGCGGCGATCAGCGCCTTTTCACCGGCGGTATGGATGCGGGGAACATGCATGTTCATCGAAACCTCCCTGCCCCGCCGTCAAGCGGCTTTTGCAATGATGTCGGCGTAGCCATTCTCTTCCAGATGCAAGGCGAGTTCCCTGGTGCCGGAATGAATGATGCGGCCTTTGTAGAGCACATGCACCGTGTCGGGCACGATGTAGTCGAGCAGCCGCTGATAATGGGTGATGACGAGGAAGGCGCGGTCAGGACCGCGCAGGGCGTTGACGCCGTCAGCGACGACTTTCAGCGCGTCAATGTCGAGGCCGGAGTCGGTCTCGTCCATCACAGCCATCAGCGGTTGCAAAAGCTGCATCTGCAGAATTTCGGCGCGCTTTTTCTCACCGCCCGAAAAGCCGACATTCAAGGGCCGTTTCAGCATGTCCATCGAAATGTTCAGCTTGGCCGCGTTCTCTTTCACCACCCGGATGAAATCCGGCGTCTTCATCGGGTCGAGCCCGCGCGCCTTGCGCTGGGCATTCATTGACACCTTGAGAAACTCCATCGTCGCGACGCCCGGAATTTCCATCGGATATTGGAAGGCGAGGAAGATGCCGGACGCGGCGCGCTCTGCCACATCCATCTCAAGGATGCTCTCGCCGTTCCAAAGGATGTCACCCTCGGTGACTTCATAATCGTCGCGCCCGGCGATGATGTAGGACAATGTCGATTTGCCGGAGCCGTTCGGCCCCATGATGGCCGCCACTTCGCCCGGTTTCACGTGCAGGTCGAGCCCGCGGATGATTTCGGTGCCATCCTCGGCGATGCGGGCGTGCAGGTTCCTGATCTCAAGCATGGGCGTTTTCCCGTTTCATCCGTTGTCGCGGCTCACTCGCCGCTCAAATCTTTCAGACGCCGTGCAATCGACGCCAACTCCTTGCGCGCACGGCCCAATTCAGCCGACAGAACGGCCTCAGTCGTGCTCGACGATGCCGCCACCCGGCCGACCAACCCGTCAATCGCCGCACCAAGGTCAGCGTAGCGGCGGCGCAGCTTGTCGAGTTCGGGCGAGGCGCCGTGGTCAGCCATTGTCACTTAACTCCAAGCGGCGCTCGATGCGATCCATGCGATCTTTGATTGCACCAAGATCGCCGTGATCATGCTGTTGGAGAGTTGCGATGCTTCCAACATGCTGCCGCAACGAAATCATCTCAGCTTTCAACGTAGAAATGTCGTCGCGCACCTTGCTGATGTCGCCGCGCATGGCCCGGAGATGTTCTAGAATGAGATTTTCCACCTTCTCGTTCATTAGACGACGCTTCCTCTAAGCCAAATAGCCAAGCGACCTAAATTTCCCTTGGCTTCGATAAGTCTCCATCAACGCCGCTTCAAGAAATACTTTCAAGCGCTCCACCAATTCTTTCTCTGTGACATCTTCCTGCCAAGCCTTGCCATTGACCCCGGCAACAAGCAAAAAAGCCGCCAATGTGAGTTCATACGGACAACTGAGGCAATCTCCAAAGAACCTACGAGAAAAGAAAACTCAGATTTCGTTACGTCGACGTCGATGCGGGTCTGTGTCCCACAAAACGCCAACGGCCAGTATGTTTTCGACATCTGGATAGGATCCTTCATCACCCCACGCTTCCCTCAAGCGAGATGCCGATCAGCTTCTGGGCCTCCACCGCAAATTCCATCGGCAGTTCCTGAAGCACTTCCTTGACGAAGCCGTTGACAATGAGCGCGATCGCCTCCTCTTCGGGAATGCCGCGCTGCATGGCGTAGAAGAGCTGATCCTCGGAGATTTTCGAGGTCGTCGCCTCATGTTCCAGCTTGGCCGACCCGTTGCGCGCCTCAATGTATGGCACGGTGTGTGCGCCGCATGTGTTGCCGATCAGCAGCGAATCGCACTGCGTGAAATTGCGCGCCTTCTCGGCCTTGCGGTGGATCGACACTTGCCCGCGATAGGTGTTCTGCGACCGCCCCGCGGAGATGCCCTTGGAAATGATCCTGCTCGACGTGTTCTTGCCGAGATGGATCATCTTGGTGCCGCTGTCGACCTGCTGCATGCCGTTCGACACGGCGATCGAGTAAAACTCGCCGCGCGAATTGTCGCCGCGCAGGATGCAGGACGGGTACTTCCAGGTGATCGCCGAACCGGTTTCAACCTGAGTCCACGAAATCTTGGAGTTCACGCCGCGGCAGTCGCCACGCTTGGTGACGAAGTTGTAGATGCCGCCCTTGCCGTTGGCGTCGCCCGGATACCAGTTCTGCACCGTCGAGTATTTGATCTCGGCATTGTCGAGCGCGATGAGTTCCACCACGGCGGCGTGCAACTGGTTCTCGTCGCGCTGCGGCGCGGTGCACCCTTCGAGATAGGACACATAGGCGCCTTCGTCGGCGATGATCAGCGTGCGCTCGAACTGGCCGGTGTTCTTCTCATTGATGCGGAAATAGGTCGAAAGCTCCATGGGGCAGCGCACGCCCTTCGGCACATAGACAAACGACCCGTCGGTGAAGACGGCGGAATTGAGTGTCGCGTAATAATTGTCGGTGACCGGAACGACCGTTCCCAAATATTTCCGCACCAGTTCCGGATGTTCGCGCATGGCTTCCGAAATGGAACAGAAGATCACACCCGCCTTGGCCAGTTCCTTGCGGAAGGTCGTCACCACTGAGACAGAGTCAAACACTGCATCAACCGCGACACGGCCCGACTTGTACACATTGTCGGAATTTTCATCCTCATCGGACGGCGACGGTTCGCCCGGCTTGCGCACGCCAGCAAGAATCTCCTGTTCCTTCAACGGGATGCCAAGCTTGGCATATGTCTTCAACAGCTCCGGATCGACTTCATCCAGCGAGCTTGGGCCTGGCGTGTTCTTGGGCGCCGCGTAATAGTGGATGTCCTGGAAGTCGATCTTCGGATAGTCGACACGCGCCCATTCCGGTTCCTGCATCGTCAGCCAGCGGCGATACGCATCCAGACGCCATTCAAGCATCCACTCCGGCTCGTTCTTTTTGCCCGAAATGAAGGCGATGATGTCCTCGTTCAGCCCCTTCGGCGCAAGGTCAGACTCGATCAGCGTCTCGAACCCATATTTGTACTGCTCGACGCCGAGCGTCGCCACGGTATCAATGGTTTCCTGCACGGCTGGCATGGCGCGACCCCGTTTCCGCTCGTCAAAATTAAAGCTGCATTTTTCAGTCCACTTTACGTAGCGCAGACGCAAGCGGATTTCCAGTTTTTAATTGTTCTAAAAGGTGGAAATTGTCCGCGTCTCAGCCATTGCCGGCGCGCGCACCGGGTGTCGTGAGCGCGGCCAGCAACCGGTCGACATCGGAGTGCGTGTTGTGCGGCCCGAACGAGACACGGATGGCGCCTTCCGCCGCCGCCCACCCCATTGCCTCCAACACGGCGCTGCGGCCGACCTTGCCGGACGAACACGCCGAACCGGAGGACACAGCGATGCCCGCAAGATCAAGCCCGATCATCAACGTTTCGGCCTTGCGGCCGACGATGGAAAAGAAGCTGGTGTTGTCGAGCCGCGCGGCATCCGCGCCGTGGATCGTCACGCCCGGCATGGCGTTCAACAGAGCCTGCTCAAAGCTGTCGCGAAGAGCGCGTATCGAATTTCGATGCTGGACGGTGTCGAGTGCGGCACGCGCCGCCGCGCCAAATCCGGCGATTGCCGGCGCATTTTCGGTGCCTGCACGGAACCCTTGTTCCTGTCCGCCGCCGTTCAATAACGGGCGCGGCCGCATGATCTCGCCTGCAAACACAATGGCCCCGGCCCCTTTGGGCCCGCCCATCTTGTGCGCCGAAAGGATCAGCGCATCCGCGCCAAGGGCTTCCACGTCGAGTGGAATGCGGCCAGCCGCCTGTGACGCGTCGGCGATCAGGAAGCCGCCCGCCGCATGGACGCGCCCTGCAATGGGTGCGATGTCCTGGATGACGCCTGTTTCATTGTTGGCGATCTGGATTGCCACAAGCGGGCGCCTTCCGGTTGCCGCACCCTGCGCAAGCAATGCATCAAGCGCATCCTGCCGGATCAGCCCTCGGTGATCCACCGGCACGACGGCGAGGCCGTGTCCCTGAAAGCGCCCGCCTGCCGCAATGCAAGGATGTTCGGTTGCGCCTGCCAACAGCGTGTCGAAGGCAATGGGCGCGCGGCCCACGGTCCATTCAGGCGTCAGCAGCATGGCCGCGGCTTCGGTTGCCCCTGAAGTGAACACCACATTGCCCGGTTTGCCTTTGACAAGACCGGCCACGGCGCGCCGGGCGTCGGCGATGGCGCGCTTTTGCGCGTTGCCCTCGCGGTGCACCGATGAGGCATTCCCCGGCAAGTCGAGCAGCGCAAGCATGGCGGCGCGCGCATCGCTGATCAGCGGTGCGCTCGCATTGAAGTCCAGATAGACGCGCTGTGCCAAAGCTTTCAGCCCTGTTTGGATTGCATGTTTTTTGGTCCGGCAGCGGGCAAGCGTGTTTTCCTTGAATTGACGCTTGCGGCGCTTTATGTCGCCTGCTGCCCGGCTTGTCGTCCGCTGACCTAGGCGCGGCGGGCCGAATGGGCAAGGTGGCGTGCGTGTGGCACGCGAGGGGATTGTGATGCCAGAGGTAGTGTTCGCCGGCCCCGAGGGCCGCCTTGAAGGCCGTTACCAGCCCTCGAAGGAATCCGGCGCACCCATCGCGATGATCCTGCATCCGCATCCGCGCTTCGGCGGAACGATGAACAACAAGATCGTCTATGACCTGTTCTACATGTTCCAGAAGCGCGGATTCACCACGCTGCGCTTCAATTTCCGCGGTATCGGCCGCAGCCAGGGCGAGTTCGACCATGGCGTCGGCGAATTGTCGGATGCTGCTGCTGCACTCGACTGGATCCAGTCGATCCACAGCGATTCCAAGAGTTTCTGGGTGGCCGGCTACTCATTCGGCGCATGGATCGGCATGCAATTGCTGATGCGCAGGCCCGAGATCGAAGGCTTCCTGTCGATCGCGCCGCAGCCGAACATGTATGACTTCTCGTTCCTTGCACCCTGCCCGTCTTCGGGACTCATCATCAACGGATCAGATGACAAGGTCGCGCCGGCCAAGGATGTCAACAATCTGGTGGAGAAACTTCGCCAGCAGAAGGGCATCCTGATCTCGCAGCACACGATTGCGGGAGCCAACCACTTCTTTGCCGGCAAGGAAGAGGAACTGCTCGAAACTTGCGCAGACTATGTCGACGCGCGCATGCGCGGCGAACTGACCGTGGACAGGCCCAAGCGTCTGCGCTGAGCCACGCGGTCGAAAGCTCACCCTCCCGGTTTGGCCAATACCCCACCTGTCACCGGCTCGCTGACGCCGGTTGTCGCCGGATAGCTGAGCGGCAATCCGCGCAGCGAGCGGACGGCCAGATAGGCCCAGGCCTCCGCCTCCATGGCGTCGCCATTGAGACCGAGGTCCTCCGATGCGTCCACGGCTGCGCCGTCACGCTGTGCAAGTTCGCGCAGCGCATTGACAATGTTGATGTTCTTGCGTCCTCCACCGCACAGGATCCAGCGCGATGGTTTCTCGGGCAGATGGGCCGTCGCGGCGTGAATGGTGTGCGCCGTCACCGCCGCCAGCGTGCGCGCGCCATCGGCCAGTTCGAGGTCCAGCGCCGGTTCCAGCCCGAAATCTAGCCGATCGAGCGACTTCGGCACCCCGCGTTTCAGGAACGGGTCGGCAAGGTAAGCGTGCAACACAGATGGGTTGACCACACCCTCCGAACCGATCGCGCCGCCGGCATCATAGGGCACGCCCGCCTTCATTTGCACAAACCGGTCGATGAGGGCGTTGCCCGGACCTGTGTCGAAGGCCGTGATGCCGCCATCCGGGCTGACATGGGTAATGTTGGCAATGCCGCCAATGTTGACGAAAGCGATGGCTTTGGGCTTGCGCCGTCCAAGCTGCGCCCTCGCCAGTGCCGCGTGATAGGCCGGAACCAGCGGCGCGCCCTGCCCGCCATGCGCCACGTCATTGGCGCGCATGTCCCGGTCAACTCCGCGAGCATCCGTCCGTCGCCAAGTTGGACCGTCAGCCCCTGCGCAGGACGGTGCAGCACGGTCTGGCCATGGAAGCCGATGATATCGACATGCCCGGGCGCGAGCCTGATCAGCGCGTCCCGAACGGCTTCCGCGTGGCGCGCCGTGATCGCACGTTCCAACTCCGGAAGGTCACCCGGCCGCTCGGACCGGTCATTGATGGCCTGCGCTGTCTCCAACGCCATTTCCAACCGACGCCGGAAGGCCGCATCATAGGCGACCGCGTGGTTCCCAACACGCACAGTCCGGTTCTCGCCATCGGTGCGCAATACCGCCACATCGATGCCATCCATCGAGGTTCCGCTCATCAAGCCCAGCGCTGTGAAAATGCGTTTGGCCAACGGTGCTCCATTTCGGCTTGCAGGCGGGAAGCTGACTTGAGATGCGCGCCAGCCCCGTGTTAGGCGCGCGGACGACCAGACCCCGAGCCTTACGTGAACGTTATCATGCCTCCATTCAAGTCCGATTTTTTGAACATTCTGTCCGAACGAGGCTTCATCCACCAAGCCTCGGACATGGCAGGCATCGATGCGCTGGCCACCAAGGGGCAACTGGTCGGCTATGTCGGCTATGATTGCACGGCCCGCTCGCTGCATATCGGCAATTACCTGACCATGATGCTGCTCCATTGGTTGCAGCAGACCGGCAACAAGCCGATCGCGCTGATGGGCGGCGGCACCACCATGGTTGGCGATCCATCCGGCAAGGATGAGACACGCGCCTTGCGCACAATTGAGGAGATCGAAGCCAACAAGGCGTCGATCAAGGGCGTGTTCTCCAAGGTTCTGGCCTTCGGCAGCGGTGCGACAGACGCCATCATGGTGGACAATGCGGACTGGCTCTTGAAGCTTGGCTATATTGAGATGCTGCGCGATGTCGGGCGGCATTTCTCGGTCAACCGGATGCTGACCATGGACTCGGTGCGTCTGCGGCTGGAACGCGAACAGGAGATGAGTTTCATCGAGTTCAACTACATGGTCTGCCAGAGCTATGATTTCGTGCAACTGGCAAAGAACCATGGCTGCAATCTGCAAATGGGCGGCTCCGACCAATGGGGCAACATTGTCAATGGCGTCGATCTTGGCCGCCGCATGGGGACACACCAACTCTACGCGCTGACAACACCGCTGCTCACCACCGCGTCAGGCGACAAGATGGGCAAGACGGCCAATGGCGCGGTCTGGCTCAATGCCGACATGTTCTCGCCTTGGGATTTCTGGCAGTATTGGCGCAACGTCGAGGATGCCGATGTCGGCCGCTTCATGCGCCGCTTCACCGTGATGCCGCTGGACGAAATCCGCAGGCTGGAAGCCTTGCAGGGCGCGGAAATCAACGAGGCCAAGAAGATCCTCGCGACCGAAACGACGGCGCTCTTGCATGGCCGTGCGGCCGCTGAACAGGCGCTTGAGACCGCGCGGCGGACATTTGAGGAAGGGGCTGCCGCTGAAACACTGCCGACGATCCTTGTCGGTGATGCCTTGGCAGGCGAAGGGATTGGCGTACTTGCTCTGCTTGTGAAAGCCGGTATGGCGTCGTCAAACGGCGAAGCCCGCCGTCATGTGCAGGGCGGAGCGGTGCGGATCAATGACGCGACCGTGAATGATGAGCGTCGCGCGGTGACCTCTGCTGATATTAATGCCGATGGCGCGATCAAGCTGTCGCTTGGGCGCAAGCGTCACATTCTCGTGCGAGAATGACTTCCGTGGGACAGGTGGCGATCACTCGAAAATCTGCCTGAAAATCCCGGGCGTGATGATCGACAGCGGATTGACGAACACTTTCGGGTTCCGGGCCTCTCCGACGATCTGGTAGGTGATGCCGATCAGACCGTCACGCGTCCCGGATCCGAGCAGCATGCCTAGGATCGGGATGGAGCCGGCAATCCGGTTCAATCCGCGTGCCGGCATGAAGGTGCCTGACAGGTTCATTCGGCCTTCACCGTCAATCACCGTGCCTTCCACGCTGGCACCGATGGTCTCGCCGCGGATGACGCCCTCACGGATGTCGATGCGCCCGCGTGAAACGCGCAAATCCCCCTGCGCCAATTCAAACGCCACCCGGCGCAGGTCGATATCAGCCTCGGTCGCCTCCGACAGGCTGGCGGAACCTTCCGCGCGCCCCGTCACCAAAGCCGCAAGGCGCGGTTCGCCTGCCACGGTGAAATCGCGGATGGCAACCGGACCGGACATGCGTCCGCCCTCGCCCATCACGAATTCGGCCGTCATCGCCCCGCCGCCCATGCGCCGGTAAAGGTCGGCGAATCGCAGTGCGGCGCCCGCATTCCCGGTCGACAGCGCCAGCGTCCCGCCATTGCCGCCAACGCGCGAAAGCCTGAGCGATCCGCCGCTTTCAAACTCGCCCGACAAGGCCAGGCTGGCGCCCTCCATGCTGAGCGCCGCGCCGCGCAGCACTTCGTCATTGAAACCGACGAGCGCCCCGACACGACCATTGATCGACATCCCGCGCGCCAGACCGCCGCCGCCTGCCGCCGCATCCGGGCCGGGCAGCATGCGACGCAGCATCGCCCGCGCGTCGATCCGGTTTCCGGACAAGGCGACCGCGTAGCCATTGCCTTGCCGATCGATTGAAACCGAAAAATCGTCACCTTCGTTCAGGCGCACATTGTCGAGATCGGCTGCGATGAACTGGCCGTTCTCGATGCGTACGGCGCCGCGCGCCCTCAGCGAACGCCCGGTCAAGGCGATGTCACGCAATCGCAGCGTCGTGCCTTCGCGCAGGACACGCATGGACACCCGCGACGCAATGCCCGAACCCTTCTCCCAGTTGATGCCTGGAATACGAATGCGGGCGCGCGTCAGGTCGGCGTCCAGAATGAACGCGCCAGCCTCGCCCTTCACCACAACCGGCACCGGCCCCCGCACCGCCTCTGCCAGAGCCGGAGCGAATTTTTCCCGCAAGGCATCGTCCAGGGTTGCTGAGAATTCCTGCGTCCGCTGCCCATTGCCGCCTCGTGGCTCCGTCAGTTTCAGCCTTGCGGGCACACCTGCGAAGCGCCCTTCAAGGTCGACGACGAACCGTTCCGGGACCGCGCGCACTTTGCCCGCCGTGTTCTGGATGACGAGCCCCTCGACGGGGGCGCTGATCGAAAAATCATCGAGTTCCACGCTGATGTCATAGTCAGGGCGGATCGGCTGACCGCTCGGTCGGGCGATGGGAAAACGCACAACGCCCGTTGCGCGTGCTGTTCCGGAGAACGAGGCGGGCGTCAATTGCTGGCCTTCAAGCGCATTGACCGGCCGCGCGGCCGCCAATTCCGCAATCGCGTCGGCATCACCTTCGACATCCAGTTGCAACGCTGCTTGCACGGGGCGCAAGGCGAGATCGTCAATTGTGAAGGCTGTGCCATTCAGCACCGCCCTGCGGTTCGAAGGAAGGAAGACATCGCCCCTTGAAACATTGACCGCCACTGTCTTGCCCGTGAAACGGACAGTGGCGTCGGCATTGCGGATCGGAGGAATGTCTCCGATCGTGTCAAAGCGCACACCCAACAAGTCGGCCTGCCCATAGAGTTCATCGGCGTCCATCGGCGTGCCGGAACCCAACTGGCCGGGCGGAATCTTCACCTCCAGCCGGACATCGCGTGCAACGCCGCCATGGAGATTGCTGACCACCCAGCCGCGCGGCAGCGGTGCGGCAAAACGCGGCCATAAACGCTTGAAATTACTGACTGATATCTCGTCCGAAACCACAGCCACATAAAGCGCTGGCGCGACATCGCCAAAGATCACGGAAATGGCTCCGTCAACCAAACCCGCTCCGGTGTCGGTGACGATCGACTCAAGGGCCAGACGGCGCTCGGCCACATCGAACGAGCCGTCGATCTTGCCGGTCAGCCGCATCGGCCCTTCCGCGTTGTCCGCCGGATCGAGCGACGCTTCGCTCACCACCATGTTGAACCGGTAGCGGGGTTCGCTGGCCGCATCGGGAGCTGTAAGCCGGGCTGGCGCAACGGCGCCGTCAAACTGAAAATGTGAGCGGTTGACATCGATCCGGCCCGACGCGATTTCAACAATTCCGCTTTCCAGAAGGCTGCCCGAAAGCGCCGCGCCGATGGCATAGCGGCCGAGCCCGCCCAACATGCACGATGCCGACGTGATCACCGCATCATAGGCGACCGCCGTTCCGGTGACGGCCAAGGCAAGATGGCCTGTCCCCTCGCAGGCACGGGGCTCGCCGGTGCGGCTATCATTGGCAAAGGACCGCGCGTGGGTGAGACCGTCCAGCGAGAGTTGAAGCGCCGGTGTCGCGCCATCTGTCCCGGTCACATGTCGGCCGGACAGCACCACCGATGTGCCATTGAAGCCGATCCGACCCGACAGACTATGGCCGCCAGTCTCCGGTTCAAGAGCGACGTCCTCGATCATGATCGAGTGGGCGCCGTCCATCCGAAGGCTGATCTGGCGCAGGCTGATTGTCACGCCACGCAACTGTGCCGCACGCACCGACAGCGCGTCGACGGAGGAAAGCAGCAGGAAACGCAGCGCTTGCGTGTCGAGCAGACCGTCAGGCCCTGTCAAGCGCAAGGCGCTGTCTTGGTGCGGCATGGCTGACACATCGATCGTGGCACCGGAAAGCGACATGGCGCTGACTGGATCGCCCCCCGACACCAAAGCCAGCGGCGAAAGCGCGAACTGGACCTCTCCACCGGACAGCACAAGTCGGCCCGTGCTCTGCTCGGCAAAGGTCAAGCCATCGAGCCGCGCCGACACGAGGCCCGGGCCATCCAGCGCCAGCGTGGCCTGTTGCAGATCCGCTGTGAGCCCCGCGCCGGCCAGACGCTTGATCTGCTCGCGGGCCAACGGCGTGAGCCGCTCAGGGTCGAGGACGAACCACGCGACCGCCATGGGCACTGTCACGATGAGCAAAACGATGGCCAGCAGCACCGCGCCCATCCGCCCGGCGCGACCGGACTGCACGGCTGTTCGGCGGTGGCGCTGTCGGCGCTGCGGCAAAGTCGGCCGGTCAGTCGCCTCGGCCGATGGCATGGCATCAAGGGCCGGAACATCGCCCGGCTTGAAGCGCACACGCACTGGCTGCTGATCAGGCTCTGTCATCGCGCCAGCACAGTCTGCCCCTATCCCATCGGTTCACCGTAAGGCGCGCGCAATGGCCACAATCAAGCCGTGTCGCGCCATGGACGAATATGTTCGCATACCTATATGGCCGGAAATCGACAGCATTCCAACCGCGGCGCGATGATGTCGGCATGGATTGCCGACCCGTCTCGCAAATCCTTGAGAGGTCACCCATGCCCGTACTAGTCGAAGGCCAACCCGCGCCCGCATTCACGGCGGAAGGCAGTGGCGGCAAGACGTATTCGCTCGCCGACTATGCGGGCAAGCCGCTTGTGCTGTTCTTCTATCCGAAGGATGACACATCCGGCTGCACATCGGAGTCGCTCGCTTTCACGGCGAAGAAAGCCGAGTTCGATGCCCTCGGTGTGTCGTTGCTGGGCGTATCGCCCGATAGCCCGGCCTCCCACGACAAGTTCATCAAGAAGCATGGTCTCGGCGTCGATCTCGCATCGAGCGAGGACCATGCCATGCTCGAATCCTACGGGGTGTGGGCGGAAAAAAGCATGTATGGCAAAAAATACATGGGCGTGGAGCGAACCACGATGCTCATCGGCGGCGATGGCACAATCCTGCGTGTGTGGAACAAGGTGAAGGTTCCCGGCCACGCAGATGATGTGCTGGCCGCGGCCAAGGCCCTGTGACGGTTGCCGCCACCATCCATCATGCAGTTCATGTCGTTACGCGACGGCGCGGCGCGCGCGCTGGCCGAGCCCGACCTCGTGCGGAAATCGGCACTGACGCGGGCACTGGCGAAGCGTTGGGCGCAAGGCGGACTGTCGCTCCATGGTGCGGGCGACACACTTGCGCCCGACAGGCCGGGTCGGCCCGAACGGCCTGAACTGGTATCCCCAAGGCACGTGAAAAAACGCTCCCTGCACACGCCACAGGGGCGGATCGCGCTGATTCACGCGCTGGCCCATATCGAACTGAACGCCGTCGATCTGGCGCTCGACATCATCGCGCGTTTTGCAACCGCGCCGGTGCCGCGTTCGTTCTTTGGCGATTGGCTTGGCGTTGCTGACGACGAGGCGCGCCACTTCGGTCTGTTGTGTGAAAGGCTTGGCCGGTTGGGCGCGTCCTATGGTGATCTGCCTGCCCATGACGGGCTGTGGGATGCGGCTCAGAAAACCCAGACGAGCATGCATGCACGCCTTGCGCTCGTCCCGTTGATCCTTGAAGCGCGCGGACTGGACGTGACACCAAGCCTCATCGGGCAATTGCAGGAAACGGGCGACGCTGAAACGGCTGCCATTCTGTCCGTCATCTACGAGGACGAAAAGGGGCATGTGGCGGTCGGCGCGAAATGGTTCCGGTTCCTCTGCGCGCGAAACGGCCAGAACCCGGCGGATCAGTTCCAATCCCTGGTGCGCGCCAATTTCCGCGGCTCGCTCAAGCCGCCATTCAACGACGCGGCGCGTGCCGCAGCCGGTCTGACCCCGTCCTTTTACCGCAGCCTCTGCCCCGTATCGCAATGAAGTCTGCGCCGGCCACGCATCGGCAAGCGATTGTTAACCCTAACAGAGTGTAATCGGCACAGTCAGTTCAGTCCGTCGGGACGCGGTGCCGCAGTGTCAAAGCAACTCAAACATCAGGCCGTGTTCGGCCGCCGCAACGAACCCCACACCATCATCATCGCCCATGGCGACACGTTCCGGCACTTCACCTTGCGGCCATGGGCGATGGCGGTGCTCGGCACGGTCGCGGTCTGTTTTTCGCTCGGCTACCTCGTGGCGACGTCCTATCTCGTCTTCCGCGATGACCTGATCGGCGCGTCGATCGCCCGGCAGGCGCGCATGCAACATGCCTATGAGGACCGGATTTCGGCCCTGCGCAGCCAGGTTGACCGAATCATTTCGCGCCAATTGCTCGACCAGCAATTGATGGAGCAGAAGGTGGCGGAACTGATGGACCGGCAGAATGCGCTGCTTGACCGCGCTTCACGCCTGACACCGCTGATGGAGCGGGCCGGCGCGGCGGACGGGGCAGCACCTGTCGTTCCGACGGAGCGTCCGGCGGAAAATCAGAAAGCCGCGCTCGGATCGGCGGGCATCGACCTCTTGGCGACAGGTTCGACCATGGCGGCAATCGGCACCGGCTATGCGCTTGCCGATCAGGCGGACATGACGTTCAGCGAGATTTCCCGCTCGATCAAGGCCATCGAGTCGGCACAGATCAGCCGCATGCAAGCATTGGCTGACGGGGCGGAGGAGACCGCCGAGGCCGTGGTTGAAGCCTTGGCCGACGCAGGAATAGCGCTTGATCTCGACCAGACCGCCGTTGGCGGCCCCTTTATCGCCGCCGATGGGTTGCCCGACATGTTTGAAACAACCGTGCAGGAACTGGATGCGGCCCTCACCCGCCTGGATCTCATCCGCGACGGCGTGGGGCGCATCCCGCTCGGCAATCCTGCGCCTGGCCAATCTGTCAGTTCCGCTTTCGGCTATCGCACGGACCCCCTGCTCGGCACGCGGGCCTTCCATGCCGGCATCGATTTCCGCGGGCCGACGGGCACTGCGGTCCTTGCCAGCGCCGAAGGTGTGGTCGAATATGCCGGCACCAATGGAGGATACGGCAAGATGGTCGAAATCCGCCATGCCGATGGCCTCTCGACCCGCTACGCGCATCTGAGCGCGATCCATGTTTCGGAAGGCCAGCGCGTCGATGGCGGCGAACGCATCGGCGACATCGGCTCGACAGGCCGCTCGACCGGCCCGCATCTGCACTATGAAGTGCGCCGCCGGGATGATGCGCGCGACCCGGCCCCGTTCCTCAAGGCCGGCAAGCGGATCAAAGGGCTGTTGTAAGCATGCAGCTCAATCAATATCGCTCACCGCGCCATCGGTGCCCTTGATCTTGGAGGCAAGCGCCGCCTCCATGAAGGCGTCGATATCGCCATCCAGCACGGCTGAGGGGTTGGTGCTTTCCTCGCCGGTGCGCAGGTCCTTCACCAACTGATAGGGCTGCAAGACGTAAGAGCGGATCTGGTGGCCCCAGCCAATATCGGTCTTGGCCTCGAACTCGGATTGCGCCTTCTCCTCGCGCTTGCGCATCTCAAGATCATAGAGTCGTGCGCGCAGCGCCTTCATCGCGTTGGCGCGGTTCTGGTGCTGCGACTTTTCCGATGACGTGACCACGATGCCTGTCGGCAAATGGGTAATGCGCACGGCCGAATCTGTGGTGTTGACGTGCTGGCCGCCCGCCCCTGAGGAACGATAGGTGTCGATGCGGATGTCCTTGTCCTGGATGTCGATTTCGATGTTGTCATCGATGACGGGATAGACGCCGACTGACGAAAACGAGGTGTGGCGACGCGCATTCGAATCATAGGGCGAAATCCGCACCAACCGGTGCACACCGGATTCGGTTTTCAGCCAGCCATAGGCTTTCTCGCCCTTGACCAGGATGGTGGCGGACTTGATGCCCGCTTCCTCGCCATATTGCATTTCCTGCAACTCGACCTTGAAGCCCGCCCGCTCCGCCCAACGCGTGTACATGCGCAAGAGCATGGAGGCCCAGTCCTGGCTTTCGGTGCCGCCCGCCCCGGCATGCACTTCGACGTAAGTGTCGCTGCCATCCATTTCGCCCGACAGAAGCGCGTCGATCTGCCGTTTCGCGACTGTCTCGCGCAGCGCCTTGATGGCCTGTTCGGCGTCACGGATCAATTGCTCGTCGCCGTCAGCTTCGCCAAGCTCGATCATCTCGATATTGTCGGCGAGATCCTGTTCGACGGCCTTCAGGCCGCTGATGTTTGTGTCGAGTTGCTGGCGCTCGCGCATCAGCTTCTGGGCTTCCGACGGATTGTTCCAGAGATCCGGCTCTTCGGCACGCTGGTTCAGGTAAGCGAGACGCTTGATCGCCTGATCCCAGTCAAAGATGCCTCCTCAGCAGGCCGGCTGCCTGCTTGATCTCATCGACAATCGACACGATTTCCGCGCGCATGATGATCCCGTGCTGTGTTGGGGGGTTCGCTTTCGTGAGGCGCTCATAGGCAAGGCTTCGCCGCCGCGCAAGCTGCAGGCAGCAATCCCCTCCCCGTCAGAACAACCCGCCGCCGCCGCTCTGGATGGTCTCCTTGACCTTGGGCGACAATTGCTCGGCACGGTTGATGATGGCCTGGGTCTCGCTTGCCACGCTTTCGATGCCGATCACGGAATAGACATCAGCGGGCCCGGTGCCAGGCTTGAACGCTTCCATGATCGTCTCGCCGCCCTTGGCGTTGGTCGCCATGCCGGTTTTGCGGTTGATCGCGATCAGGTTCATGCCGGGCGGAACAAGGAACTCGGCAACCGGCTTGTCCTTGGTGGCGTTCGTCATGAAATCAAGGAACATCGGTGCGGCCAGTTCACCGCCCGTCTGGCCACGCCCCATGGGCCTCGGCCGATCGAAGCCCATGAAGGCGGCGACAACGAGATCCGGTGTGTAGCCGACGAACCAGGCGTCCTTCTCGTCATTGGATGTTCCGGTCTTGCCGGCAACGGGGCGCCCCAGTTCCTTCAGCACGGTGGCGGTGCCACGCTGCACCACGCCCTCCATCATCGATGTGATCTGGTAGGCCGTCATCGGGTCAAGCACCTGCTCGCGCTGGTCCACCAGTTCGGGCTCCGGCTGGTTTGCCCATTCGCTGGCTTCGCAATCCGGGCAGATGCGCTCGTCATGCCGGAAAACGGTGCGGCCATAGCGGTCCTGGATGCGGTCGATGACCGTCGGGTTCACCGCCTTGCCGCCATTGGCCATGATGGAATAGGCGGCAGCCATTTTCAGCACCGTCGTTTCTTCGGAACCAAGCGATGCGGCAAGCACCGGCAGCATGTTGTCGTAGAGACCGAAGCGGTGGGCATATTCGGCAATCAGCTTCATGCCCATGTCGTTGGCGAGCCGCACCGTCATGAGGTTGCGTGATTTTTCGATGCCGAGGCGCAAAGTGGACGGCCCGGCGTAGCCATCGCTGTAGTTCTTCGGCTCCCAGATACCGAGGCTCCCGCCTTGATCAAGCGAGAATGGAGCATCAAGGATCACGGAGGCCGGTGTGTAGCCATTGTCGAGCGCAGCCGCATAGACAATCGGCTTGAAGGATGAGCCGGGTTGCCGCTTGGCTTGCGTCGCACGGTTGAACTCCGACGAAGCGTAAGAAAAACCGCCCGCCATGGCGAGCACGCGGCCCGTATGCGGGTCCATGGCGACCATGGCCCCTTCCACGCGCGGGATCTGCTCAAGCTTCAGGCTGCCTTCGGCGGTCTCGGAGACATAGACCACGTCGCCGGGCTTGATCACCTGATCAATCGACTTCGCCTTGACGCGCTTAGGCTCCGCCTGCGGGTCAGGCTGTTCGCCTTCCGCCAGTTCCGGCTTCTGCTCATAGGTGAGCGCCCATTTCATCGTATCGGCAGGGATGGATGCCGTGCGCCTTTCGCGCGAAACCGCTCCCGACACCGCGATATCCGGGCGCAAACCGACATCCAGCCCCTCGGGCGAAGCTGCCAGGACGACGGCAAGGCGCCATTCCGGCACGTCAGACAGCGGCTCGACCTTGGCCAGCAACTCACCCCATTCGCCCGCTGCAAGGTCGATGGCCGTCTTCGGCCCGCGGAAACCGCGCGCCCGGTCATAGTCGATCAGGCTGTTGTGCAGGGCGCGGCGCGCATATTGCTGCAAGACAGGATCAAGGCTGGTGCGGACCGACAGGCCGCCATCATACAGGCCCTTGTCGCCGTAGCGATTGATCAGTTCGCGGCGGACTTCTTCGGTGAAATACTCGCCCGACGCGAGATACGTACCGCTGGCGCGAGGCGTCACGTTGAGCGGTGAATTCTTGGCTTCCGCAGCCTCGGCCTGCGCGATGTAACCGTTCTCCAGCATCCGGTCGATGACGTAATTTCGGCGGTCAAGCGCGCGCTCGGTGTGGCGGAACGGGTGATAATTGTTCGGCGCCTTGATGATGCCTGCGAGATAGGCCGCTTCGGCGACGGTCAATTCATTGACCGATTTGTCAAAATAGGTGAGCGCCGCGCCCGCGATGCCATAAGCGCCAAGGCCGAAGAAAATCTCGTTCAGGTACAATTCAAGGATCCGGTCCTTGGAATAGGCCTGCTCGATGCGGAAGGCGAGCATCGCTTCCTTGACCTTGCGGTCGATTGTCTGGTCGGAGGTGAGCAGGAAGTTCTTGGCGACCTGCTGCGTGATCGTGGACGCGCCGACCGGCCGCCGCCCCGACCCCATGTTCTGCAGGTTGACAATCACAGCGCGCGCGAGGCCCTGGAAGTCAACGCCGTTGTGCGAATAGAAATTCTTGTCTTCAGCCGAAATGAAGGCAGCCTTGACGCGGTCCGGCACCGCCTGGATCGGCAGATAGAGCCGCCTTTCGCGCGCATACTCCGCCATCAGTGAACCATCGGCCGCATGGATGCGTGTCATCACCGGCGGTTCGTAGCGAGACAAAACCTCATAATCCGGAAGATCCTCCGTCAACCCGCTTACGTAAACGGCAACAGCGGCGGCAACCAGCAAGGCCAGTGTCGAACCGATGCCGAAAAGATAGCCGATCAAGCGAAACATCGTTCCATCCTGTCCATACGATGCCAAAACACCCGACCCACTGGCGCGTTTGGCCGAAACGGGATCGTGTGATGGTTACCAAATTCCAACCTAGCAGGCCATGGCCTACCAAAGCTTTACCGCAAGATGCGGCCGCCCACATCCGCTTCCTGCCCGGCGCCACCGCCGCGGATGACCGTCCTCATCTTTCACGGCGCCCCTGCATTCAGCCGGTGATCCTTGGCATAGGCGCGAATCGCTTCGGCCAGAACACCGGCCATGCGCAGCCGCCACGGCTCCTCACGCATCAGTTTTTCGTCCTCGATGTTTGAAAGATAACCCATTTCAAGCAAGAGCGACGGCACATCCGGCGCGGTCAACACGCGAAATCCGGCTGAACGCAACGGATTGTTGATGAGCCGTATGCCGTCGCGCTCCATTTGCAAGATCAACTCGCGCGCAATGGCACCGGAAAAACTGCCCGTTTCGCGCTTGAGCAGGTCAATCAGAATGTCGCTGACAGCGGGCGCGACCGGTTCGGCCGGAAGCCCGGCCACAACGTCGGCCAGGTTCTCTTGGGCCGCCAGACGGCTGGAGACCGCGTCGGACGCCGAATCCGACAGGGTGTAAATCGTCGCTCCGCGCAGGCCCGGCACATCGATCGAATCGGCATGCACGGACAACAGCAGGTCCGCGCGGTGGGTGCGTGCAAACTGCACCCGGTCGCGCAGGCTGACAAACACGTCGTTTTCGCGGGTCAATACAACCCGGATCGCCGGGTCCGCGGCAAGAGCGGCCTCAAGCTTTTTGGCAAAGGCGAGCGTGAGGTCTTTCTCGATCGTGCCCAGTTGCCCCTCCGCTCCGCCATCGATGCCGCCATGGCCAGGGTCGATCACCAGCGTGAACATATTCGGCGCGTCTGACCGGGACGGGCTCTGGAATGCCGCTTCCGTGTCGATCTGGGCCGCATCCGATTCCACGAGGGATTGGAATTCATCTCTCGCAACGGGCGAAAACGACAGCCGGTGGGTGGTGCGGGCGCTGCTTGTGCTCCCGCCTTCCTGTGAAACAACCCAGACCGGCGCGGAAAATCCGATCACAATGCGGGAGCGGCCTTCCGAAATCCGGCCAAAGCGCAAAGATTGGACCGTCGACGGACGCACGACGGAATCAGCCTCGATGGCAAAGCCCGATTCGGGCAGGTCAAGGACGATCCGCACGGGCGTATCCAGATGGCGGATTGTGACATCGGCAGGCGTGTCGAACGTCAAGGCGAGCCCGGCCTCGTCCAGCGTCAGCGCTGTGACCACCGGCAGAGGCCTGTCCGCAGCCGATCCTGACATGACAGGCGAAAGAAACGCAAGCAGGACGCCTACGATCAAGGCCAGCCGCAGTCCTGCGCCATTTGAACGAGGCGATTTCGCCCTTGTGCCGCTTGGTGAGCTTATATACATGATTCAGGTCGCGACCCGCAGGCTGGAACTCCGGAATACCGGCAGCAGCATAGGGCTGGCAAGTTGGCCGAACCCGATGGCGGGATTGAGGCAAGCGCGCCAAACGTGGCCAAAAGGTTCAACGCAAGCACCCTGTGTGACCGAGGGTGTTCGGCGGAAGGGCGTTGGAAGCGCGCGCAGCAGCGTCGCTTCCCAGCCTCATCAAGGTCATTCGCCGGACGGCCGCTTGGCCGCCCACCATGGAAAAACGGAGACGATGTCCTCCACGTCGCACAACTGTCAGTCTGGTCCGGGTCGCGCCATCAAGAGCGCGTCCGGCAGTGCTGGCTTGCGCGGGCGGCCCGTCCCACCCCTCACATCAAGACATTTGGCGCAACCAACCGGAGGTGTCCGTCGATATGCGGAAGCCTCGGGCCTGTGCGTCATGGAAAGCATGAGACATGTCCAGCAAGATGCTGATCGACGCCTCCCACCAGGAGGAAACGCGCGTCGTCGTCGTACGCGGTAACAGGATCGAGGAATTCGACTACGAATCTGCCCATCGCAAACAACTCAGAGGCAATATCTATCTCGCCCGCGTCACGCGGGTCGAACCGTCGCTGCAGGCCGCCTTCGTCGAATATGGCGGCAACCGCCATGGCTTCCTCGCATTCGGCGAAATCCATCCCGACTATTACCAAATCCCCGTTGCCGACCGTCAGGCGCTGCTGGCCGAAGAGGCCTCCGCCGCACGCGAAGACGAGGACGACGAAGATGACGAAGGTGGCCGCCGCAACCGTCAGAAGCCGCGCCGTGCCAAGCGCGCCGGCAAGGGCGGGCGTGACAACAGCGGCACGGCAGCGGGCAGGAAAGAGGGATCGGCGTCCGATGAGGATGACGAGGCAGACCCCCGCGCCCAAGCTGCTGAACAAGGCGGCGATCATGTTTCCGAACCGGCGTCCTTCGATGATGGCGACGAGGAGGATGACGACGACGATGATCAGGGCGGCGACCCCGAACAGGATGCCGTTGACAGTGTCGGCGAGGAGGACGCGCTCGAGGAAGTGCCGGTCCGCCGCGCATCAACCCGCAAACAGTACAAGATCCAGGAGGTCGTCAAGCGGCGGCAGATCCTGCTGGTGCAGGTCGTCAAGGAGGAGCGTGGCAACAAGGGCGCGGCCCTGACGACCTATCTGTCTCTGGCCGGGCGCTATTCGGTCCTGATGCCGAACACTGCACGCGGCGGAGGAATCTCGCGCAAGATCACAAATGCCGCCGACCGCAAGCGGCTGCGCTCCATCGTTGATGAATTGGAAGTGCCCGATGGCATGGGCGTCATCCTGCGGACGGCGGGCGCCAACCGCACCAAGGTCGAGGTGAAGCGCGACTATGAATATCTGATGCGCCTGTGGGACAATGTCCGCGACAAGACGCTCGCCTCCACCGCGCCGTGCCTCGTCTATGAGGAAGGCTCCCTGATCAAGCGGTCGATCCGTGACCTTTACGGCAAGGACATCGACGAGGTTCTGGTATCGGGCGAGGACGGCTACCGCGAAGCCAAGGACTTCATGCGGATGCTGATGCCGAGCCACGCCAAGGCGGTGCAGCCCTATCGCGACCCGACGCCCATCTTCTCGCGCAGCGGCATCGAAGCTTCGCTCGACAAGATGCTGCAGCCGAGCGTGACGCTCAAATCCGGCGGCTACATCATCATCAACCAGACGGAAGCCTTGGTTTCCATCGACGTGAACTCCGGGCGTTCCACCAAGGAACATTCGATTGAAAACACGGCACTGCAAACGAATCTTGAAGCGGCGGAAGAGGTCGCGCGGCAATTGCGCCTGCGGGACTTGGCAGGCCTGATCGTCATCGACTTCATCGACATGATGGAGAAGCGCAACAACCGCGCCGTCGAGAAGAAGCTCAAAGACTGCCTGAAGAGCGACCGCGCCCGCATCCAGGTTGGGCGCATTTCTCATTTCGGCTTGCTGGAAATGAGCCGCCAGCGCATCCGCGCATCCGTGCTGGAAAGCACGATGGCCCCCTGCCCCCATTGCGGCGGCACGGGTCTGATCCGTGCCGATTCCTCCATGGCGCTGCATGTGCTGCGCACGATCGAGGAAACGCTGCTCAAGGACAACCGCAACGACATCATCGTGCGGATGTCGGCTGCGCGCGCCATGATGCTGCTCAACGCGCAGCGCAAATCCTTGCTCGAGTTGGAGGCCCGCTTCGGCGTGACAATCAAGGTCGAGGTGGATGCAGGCCTGTCGGAAAATGCGGCGCATGTGCTGAAGGGCGGCCCGGCCACCATCGCCGTTCCGCGCGACCTGATCCTCGTCAGGCAGGACGCCAAACCGGTTGTTGAACTGGTCGAGGACGAAGACATCGCCGAAGAGGAAGACGACACCGCTCCGGACACCGAGGACGATGAACAGGTTGAGGCGTCAGACGCCGGCGAGGATGAAGGGTCGGGCCAGCGCGACAATGGCGGCCGCAAGCGCCGCCGCAAGCGGCGGCGTGGCGGACGTGACCGTGATGGCAAGGAGGCCGCCGAAACCGATGCTGACGGCGATGGCACCAATGGCGAGGAGCAGGCGCAGCCGCAGAAGGCGGACGGCCAGCAGCGGCAGGACGGCAACGGCCGTCGCAAGCGCCGCCGCGGCCGCCGCTCCGGCCGCCGTTTCCGCAACGAAATGCGTGACGGTGTCATGCGCGTCATCCCGCAGGCGGAACCGGTCGGCTTCACGCCGGATGAACTTGATGCATTCGCGCGTCAGGATGCGGAGGCAGACGCCGCTGAAATGGACGACGAGGCCGAGGGGGACGACAGCACGGACTTCAGCCCTGCGCCAGCAACCGTGACGCCTGTGGCGGAAGCAGCAATCGAAACGGCTCCCGTCGAACCGCTTCATGCCGCGGAAACGGTTGGGGATGCCCCGGAGACACCAGACGACCAGCGGGCTGAAAGCGTGGCTGCCGTCGCGCCTGAGACGAAGTCCGGCACGCAAACGGATGACGCATCGGCCAAACCGCAACGCAAGCGCGTGACCAATCCCGATGAGGCGGGCACCGCGCCCAAGGTCACGTCGAATGTCGCTCAGGGTGACGGTGAACCGGCCAAGCCGAAGTCCGGCTGGTGGCGGCGTGGCGGAGGCTTTCTCTGACTCAGGGGAAATCGCCGGTGCTCCGCCCGAATTGCGCCGCATTGGCGTCCTTCTGGTCGCTGTCGCAAAGATTTGACCGGGTCTCCGGTTGAGTTGGCCGCTTCGCTGAAGGATTGTGCGCGAATGGGTGCGCTGGCGCTTCAAGGCTGGTTAGGGTTTGCCGTTCGCGCGGTGCTTCTGGCTGCGGCCTGTCTGACCCTGATTTCACCGGCAGGCGCGCAAAGCGGCCGTGTGGCCATAGTGCGCGATGCCGAGATCGAAGCCTTGGTGCGCGACTATGCCGCCCCGATCATCAGGGCGGCAGGGCTGCAGAACTCGGGCATCGAGGTCATCCTCGTCAATGATCCGAGCTTCAACGCCTTTGTCACCGGGCGGCGCATGTTCATCCACACAGGGGCGCTGCTCGCGTCGGAGACGCCCAACGAGATCATCGGCGTCATCGCCCATGAGATCGGTCATATCATCGGCGGCCACCAGTTCCGCCTGCGCGAAAGGCTGGATGGCGCACGCACACTTGCCGTCATGTCGAGCCTGCTTGGCATCGGCGCGGTGGCCGCGGGAGCTGCAACAGGCGAAAAAGAATTGACGCAAATCGGCTCGGGCATCGCGTCTGGCGCGGGCGAATTGGCCAAACGGGGCCTACTCGCCTATCAGCGCGACGAGGAACGCGCCGCCGACCGCACGGCCCTGGAACTGCTCAACAAGACAGGCCAATCCGGCGCGGGCATGCTGATCACGCTGGAGCGGCTGGCACAGAACATGAAGCTGAACGCCACCCGGATCGACCCCTACCAGATGAGCCACCCTTTGCCCGCCGAGCGCATCGAGACGCTGCGCGACGCGGTGCTTTCCAGCCCGACATTCGCCAATCTTGACAAACCCGCCCTGCAGGCCCGACACGACATGATGCGTGCCAAGATCGCGGCCTACACGCAAGGCGCGGGCGCAGTCCGCCGCATCTTCCGCGATGCCAGCACGCTGCCAGCGCGCTACGGTGATGCAATCACCACGCATCTTTCCGGGAATCCGGCGGCCGCGTCCAAGAAAGCCGAAGCGCTGATCAAGGCCCAGCCCGACAACCCCTATTTCCGCGAATTGCTTGGCGAGACGCTGATGCGGGCCAACAAGCCCGCCGCCGCCGCCGAAGCGTTCGGGCGCGCCTCCAAGCAGACAAACGGTCGGGCCGCAGCGATGATGCGGGTGCAGCAGGGCCAGGCCCTCGTCGCGGCCGGCGAACACGCCGCCGCGCTTAGGATTTTGAAAACCGCTGTCGATCAAGATCGCACCAATGCCAACGGCTTTGCCGCATTGGCGCAAGCACATGCCGCGCTGGGCGAGGTCGGGGAAGCGGAATTGGCAACGGCTGAAATGCACTTCATTCAGGGCGCGCGGCGCGAGGCGCAGGTCTTTGCCATCCGCGCCCAGCAAAAACTGCCCGCGGGCACGCCGGAATGGCGGCGCGCCCAAGACATCATTTCCGCGCCGCAGCGTGGTTGATCGAAACAGCCGCACAGGCGGCGCAACTGGAACAAGAGTGCAATGAACCCTTACGTCTTGGCCTTCGGCGGCAGCCTGCTTGGCGCAGCCTTCTTCACCGCCGGATTGTGGGCGGCGCGCCCGGCTGCCGAACCGGCGGTTGTTTCCATTGAAGCGCCTGCCGCCGACGCCACCCACGGCATGTCCGGAAATGCGGATTTCGATGCCGCAATCCGCGCTTTCCTCGAACGGCACCCGGAAGTGGTCGTCGAAGCGCAGCAGCGTCATGCCGCAAATCAGGAGGCGTTGCAGGCCGAACAGGTTCGCATGACCCTTCTTGAGCGGCGTGACGAACTGCTCGGCGACCCCGCGTCCAGCGTGCTTGGCAACCCTGAAGCCAAGCTGACGCTTGTCGAGTTCTTCGATTACAATTGCGGATATTGCCGGCGCGGCCACGGCGACATTGTGGAAGTGCTTGAACGCTTCCCGGATGTGAAGGTGGTGTTGCGCCAATTCCCGATCCTTGGGCCGCAATCGGCCGAGGCCCATCAAGTCGCGCAAGCGTTCCAGACATTGCATCCGGACAAGTTCCGCGCCTTCCATGATGGCCTGCTGACAAGCGCGGGCACCGCTGATGCTGCGGCCGCCCTCGCGCTGGCCGTCAGCCTAGGCGCGGACGAGGCAAAACTGCGCGAAGCGATGGCGTCACCGGCCATCAACGAGGCTTTCCAGCGCACATATACGTTGGCCAGCGCGCTCAACATCACCGGCACGCCCAGTTATGTGCTGGGCGACGAGGTGATCGGTGGTGCGGTCGGCATCGAAACGCTGGCCGAGAAGATCGAGGCGCTGGCCGCCGCCAACTGATATCCACCGCATTTGCAGCGCGTTTGGCCTCCGAAGCGCGCTTCCATCCGCCAAAACTGTTTCCTGCGCCGTGCGAAAGCGGTATGCACGCGGACTGGACTCCGTGATCCCATCGAACTTCTGGAACCCTGGAAGCCCCCGTTGCCACCGCTTCTTGTCTTGAACGGCCCGAATTTGAACCTGCTCGGCTTGCGCGAGCCGGGGGTCTATGGCGCAATGACGCTCGCCGGGCTGGAAGCGATGTGCGTGGAGGAAGGCGCGAAAGCGGGTTTTGCCGTCACATGCAAGCAGTCGAACGCAGAGCATGAACTCATCGACGCGATCCATGCGGCCGGCGCAGCGGGCACGCCTGTGATCTTCAATCCGGGCGGCTATTCGCATACATCGGTGGCGCTGCGTGACGCGATCAAAGGCGCAAGCGCGAGGGTCATCGAGGTGCATATCTCGAACATCCATGCGCGGGAGGAATTCCGCCATTTCTCGTATGTCTCGGCGGTCGCCGCCGGGGTGATTTGTGGTTTCGGTGTGAAGGGTTACGCGCTCGCGATTGCTGCGCTCGGCCCCTCCTCCGATCAGGCTTGAACAGGAACTTCCATGGCAGACAAGAAGCCCGGCATCGACAAGCGCCTCATCCGTGACTTGGCCGACATCCTGAACCAGACGAACCTCACGGAGATCGAGGTCGAGCAGGATGATCTGCGCATCCGCGTGTCGCGCGGCATGGCGGTGGCTCCGGCCATGCATCATGTGATGGCGCCTTCAGCGGCGCCGGTGGCAGCCGTCGCAGCACCACCCGCCGCTGTCTCGATGGCGGCAAAACCCGACACGACCAACGCCGTCACCTCACCCATGGTCGGCACGGCCTATCGCTCGCCCTCGCCCGGCGCGGATTCGTTCATCGACATCGGTTCCTCGGTCAAAGAGGGCCAGACCCTTCTGATCATCGAGGCGATGAAGACAATGAACCAGATCCCCGCCCCGCGTGCAGGCAAGGTGACCGCGATCCTTGTGGACAATGGCGACCCGGTCGAATTCGGCCAACCGCTGGTCGTGATCGAGTGACCGGCGCGCCGATGTTCCAGAAAATCCTCATCGCCAACCGGGGTGAAATCGCGCTGCGGGTGCTTCGCGCGGCCAAGGAACTTGGCATCGCCACGGTCGCGGTACACTCGACGGCTGACGCGGAGGCCATGCATGTCCGGCTGGCAGACGAAAGCGTCTGCATCGGGCCGCCGCCATCGCGCCAGTCCTATCTGAACATCCCGGACATTCTGGCCGCCTGCGAAATCACCGGCGCGGACGCCGTGCATCCGGGCTACGGTTTCCTCTCGGAGAATGCGAAATTCGCCGAGATCCTTGAGGCCCACAAGATCACCTTCATCGGCCCGACGGCGGAGCATATCCGCGTGATGGGCGACAAGATCGAAGCGAAGGTGACAGCGCGCCGTCTTGGCATTCCCTGCGTTCCGGGTTCCGATGGCGCGATTTCCGACGAGCATGAGGCCAAACGTATCGCAGCCGACATCGGATATCCGGTGATCATCAAGGCGGCGGCGGGCGGCGGCGGACGGGGCATGAAGGTCGCGCGCAGCGAAGCGGATCTGACCGAGGCCTTCCTGACGGCCAAATCAGAGTCCGGCGCGGCCTTCGGCGACGATTCCGTCTACATCGAGAAATATCTCGAAAAGCCGCGTCACATCGAGGTTCAGGTGCTCGGCGATGGCGAGGGCCGCGCCATCCATTTGGGCGAACGCGATTGTTCGCTGCAACGCCGCCACCAGAAGGTGTGGGAGGAAGCAAATTCCCCAGCGCTCAACGCCGATGAGCGCGAGAAGATTGGCGCGATCGTCGCCAAGGCGATGCAGGGCCTCGCCTATCGCGGGGCAGGCACGATCGAGTTCCTTTACGAAAATGGCGAGTTCTATTTCATCGAGATGAACACGCGCCTTCAGGTCGAGCATCCGGTGACCGAGGCGATTACGGGCATCGACCTTGTCAACGAGCAGATCCGCATCGCGTCGGGCGCCGGCCTCAGCGTCAAGCAGGAAGACGTGACCTTCTATGGCCACGCCATCGAGTGCCGCATCAATGCCGAGAACCCGCGCACCTTCGTGCCGTCGCCCGGCACGATCACGCATTTCCACACGCCGGGCGGGCTGGGCGTGCGCGTCGATTCGGGCGCGTTCTCCGGCTACCGTATTCCGCCCTACTATGATTCGCTGATCGGAAAGCTGATCGTGCACGGGCGCAACCGTGTGGAATGCCTGATGCGGCTTCGGCGCGCGCTGGATGAATTCGTTGTCGATGGCATCCAGACGACGCTGCCCCTGTTCCGCGAACTGGTGAAGGAACCGGACATCGCCAACGGGGCTTACGACATCCATTGGCTGGAAAAGCACCTAGCCGCCAAGGCGTGATGGAGCCGCGCCATGCCACGGCGAGATCACCCGGCGGACTGGCTCGATCCAGAAATCGTGCTCAGGGCCTATATGGTCGGCGTCTTCCCGATGGGGCAGGACGCTGATTCAGACGAGCTCGTCTGGTTGAAGCCGGAGGTGCGTGGCATCATCCCGCTCGATGCGTTCCATATCCCGCGCAGCCTTGCCAAGGCCATGCGGCGCACGGCATTCGAGTTCCGTTTCTCGACCGATTTCGACGGCGTGATCGCCGGCTGCGCGGAAGCCAAGCCAGGACGGGAAACCACGTGGATCAACACGCCCATCCGCCGCGCCTACCGCGAATTGTTCGTGCGCGGTCATTGCCATACGGTGGAAGCATGGCAGGACGGTGCGCTGGTCGGCGGCCTTTACGGCATCACGCTCGGCGCGGCGTTCTTTGGCGAGAGCATGTTCTCACGGCAGACGGACGCCTCAAAAATGTGTCTGGCCAAATTGGTGGAGCGCCTCAACGAACGCCGCTTCCGCCTGCTCGACGCGCAGTTCATCACCAGCCATCTCGCACGGTTCGGGGCCATCGAAGTGCTGCGCCCGCGCTACGAAGCGTTGCTGGCGGATGCGATTTCGCGGCAGGCACGATTCCTATAGCAAGGGTCGTTGCCAACGTGCCGCCGGCCACGGTCAAGGATGGGCGCCGGGAACTGGCGGTGTCAGCCCTGTGTCGGGGCGGGAACGCTCGATTCAGTCTTGCAGCTTTTCAGCCACACATCATAAACCGCGTGGTCGACGGCGTTCAGGCCGGGGCTTTCGGCAAACATCCAGCCGGTGAAAATGCGCCTGATCTTGCGGTCGAGCGTGATCTCGTCGATCTCGACAAAGGTCGTGGTCTTTGGCGCTTCGCCCGGGTCGCGGTTGTAGCAGACGCGTGGCGTGACTTGCAGCGCACCGAACTGCACCGTTTCGTTGACATAGACATCGAAGGTGATGATGCGACCGGTGATCTTGTCGATGCCTGCAAATTCGGCAATGGGGTTCTCACGCCGCTCGGCCACCGCTGGGGCGGCCCAAAGCAGCGCGACCGCAGCCAATACAACGAATCGGAACACAATGCTCATCACTGCGCTTCGTAACGCGGGATCACGGCGCAAAAAAGCCCGTGACGACGCTGTTTTGTGAACATTGTTGCGCCCGGCGTTCAGCGAGCGGAAAACATCAATCGCCGGGCGACCAGGCTTCATAGTCACCTGTGACCACCGGCCTTTTGTCCTGACCCAGAATGGACCCTTTCGGGCGGTATGCCATCGGCGAACCCGTCAGGTTCGGGACATGCGGCTTTTGCCAGTCGCGCGGCCTGTAGGCTTCCTGCACGGGCGCGGCATCGACACGATGATGCAGCCACCCGTGCCAGCCGGGCGGCACGCGTGAACCTTCGGCCTCGCCATTGTAGATGACCCAACGGCGGGTGCGGCCTTCGGAGTCCGTGCCGCCCTGGTAATAGACATTGCCCTGCTCGTCCTCGCCTACGCGCTCACCTTTGCGCCATGTGTGGAACAGCGTGTTCAGCGTCGCCCCGTGCCACCACGAAAACAAGCGGATGATGAAGAGCTTCATGGACGATCCCCTGCGGCCGTTCTGCGACCTGTCTGAACGCGCTTATGCCGCCCGCGGCCGTCGCTGTCCAGTCGGACGCAAGGCGGAAGCGTGGTTCCGCCTTGCGCTGTTATGATGCAAATCAGGCCGCTTTGATCGCCAGTGCCGCAGCCGTCGCCCCCGAATTGGAACGCGCGGCTGCTTGCACCTGCGACGCGACTATCTCGGCGGTTGCCGCACACAGCGTCCAGCCCAAATGGCCATGACCGGTGTTGTAGAACACGCCCTGCATTTTGCCGGCGCCAACACGCGGCATCATGTTCGGCATCATCGGGCGCAGGCCGGCCCAAGGCACCACATTTTCTGTGGAGACCGTGGGGAAGCATTCGCGCACCCAGCGTGTCAACGGGCGGATGCGGGCATCGCGGATGTCGCGGTTGTAGCCATTATACTCCGCGGTGCCCGCCACACGCAGCCTGTCCTTGCCGAGGCGCGACGAGACGATCTTGGTCTCGTCGTCGAGCAGGCTGACCATAGGCGCGCCGCGCTGGCTTTCCTCGTCGGGCAAATGCACGGTGATCGAATAGCCTTTCACCGGATAGATGTTCACGCGGTCGCCGAACTGGGCGGCAAGATCCCGGCTGCCGACCCCGGCGCAAACGACAACCCCGTCGAATTGTTCGGTGCGCTCAGATCCGCCATGGGACAAAGCCAATGTCACGCCGCCATTCTCGGCCTTGGCAGACAGGATGTCGGTTTCAAAGAGCATGCGGGCGCCGCGCCGTTCGACAGCCTCTGCCAGCCCGGCGGAGTATTTGTGGATGTCACCGGTGAAATCGCTCTCGGTGTAAAAGCCGCCATGATAGGTTCCGGCGAGCGTCGGTTCGATGGCATGCATTTCGGCATTGGTGACGGCGCGGCGCTCCAACCCGCCCTGCTTCAGGAGCGCATTCACGCGCTCTGCATGCTGGAAGGATTTCTTGTCGCGGTAGATGTGCAGGATGCCGCGCTTCACAGGGTCGAACGCCACGCCCTCCTTCTGCGCCCAGCTGAGGAAATGCTGGCGCGACGCGATGGCCAGCCGCGTGGTTTCGATCGTGTTCTTCTCATACTGGCCGATGGCCGCGACGAACTCGGCCATCCACGAATATTTGTGCCAGGATGGTTTCGGGTTCACCAGCAGCGGCGCGTCGGGCTTCAGCATCCATTTCAGACCTTTGATGATGGTCGAAAAATGGTTCCACACTTCCGCGTTGGACGCCGATAGCTGACCGCCATTGGCAAAGGATGTTTCCATGGCGGCATAACGCTGCCGGTCGATCAGGCTGACGGCGAAGCCGCGCTCCTGCAAGGCATAGGCCGTTGTGACGCCAGTGATTCCCGCGCCAAGGACTGCGATGGTTTTCATGGATGGTCTCCGCACCGGACAGGGTTGGCCGCCCGCGAACACCCGCAGGCCGCGCCCCCTCCGTCGGAAACCTGAGAGATTCACGCCATGCCTGCGGGCTTTTGCCCTGCCTGCCGCGCTTGCTCCTTCGGTGGGCGCGAACGCCGGTTGAGGCCCGCACCGCTTTCCGGAGTGTGGTTCTCACAGGCCGCGTCCCGAGTGCGGCCCGTGATCAGACTGCGGTCCCTTTGCCTGAGAGTTTCCGGGGCGGTTGCTCCTTCGGCGGCGTGCCAACCCTGTGCCACGCTCTCTCCCGCAAGTCTGGCCTCATATGGTCAGTGTCGCTGACCGATGTCAAGCCCGGGCATTGAAACCATAAAGACATAACAATGTCTTTATGCGCTATTCATAGATCGAGATGCCTTCGGCGTTCAGCATCGCCTGGACGGACGGGCGTTTCTCCATCCGTTCGGCCCAGGCGGTGTATGCAGGCCGCGATTCGGGGAGGTTCATGCCAAGCCGGTTGCTCATGCGGTAGATGAACAGCAGCATGGGGTCTGCGGCAGTGAAATGGTCGCCGCACGCCCATTCGCGATCCGCGATCCGCGATTCGATCTGCGCATGGCCGTCGGCCAGCGTTTCGCGCGCCTTCGCCTTGATGGCGGGCCAGGCTTGCTCATCATCGGTGAACCGGTAGGGGCGGAACATGCCCGCCACCCCCTGCCCGTGCATGGTGCCCGACAGCCAGTTGAACCATTCCAGCACGCGCGCCTGCTCCATAGCGTCACGGCCCATCAGCGCCAAGTCGGGCCGCTGCGCGGCAATGAAACTCGAAATCGCCGGAACCTCCGTCAGCACGGCGCCGTCGATGATCAGCACCGGCACCCGGCCCTTGGGGTTGACCTGCTTGAACGCGGCACTCTTGGTCGTCCCGTCGGCCGTGTTGGTGAGAACTTTCTCAAACGCGATGCCGGTTTCCAAGAGCAGCGTGTGCGGCACGAGCGAGCACGCGCCGGGCGAAAAATGAAGTGTGAGGTTCATGGTGTTTCCGTTCAAAGCCCCAGCGCCGAATAGCTGTCGGCCACGCGTTGGATGGCGATGATGTAGCCCGCCATGCGCAAGTCAACCTCAGGATCGGATGTGCGTCGTTCATGCCAGACCTTGCGCATCTGGCCATAGGCGCCGCGCATCGTGTCATCGAGGCCGGAGCGCACGAGCGCGAGTTCATCCGAGCCATTGATGAAACGCGCCTTGAATTCGGCACCGAGCGGTTTGCCGATGGTGCGCTCCAATTCGTCGATCAGCATGCGGCCGCGGGCCTCCTCCTCGCGGCGTTGCATGCGGCCGAAGCGAATGTGGCTGAGGTTCTTCACCCACTCGAAATATGAGACCGTCACACCGCCCGCATTGGCAAACAGGTCGGGGATGACGATGATGCCACGCTTGCGCAGCACATCGTCGGCGGATGCCGTCACCGGGCCATTGGCTGCTTCGATCAGCAACTTGCAGGAAACGCGCTCGGCATTTCCGGCATTGACCACGCCTTCCAGCGCCGCCGGGATGAGGATGTCGCACGGCTTCTCCAGCAGGCTGGCCGCCTCCTTCACAAAAGCCGCGCCCGCAAACCCCTCCAGCGTGCCATGCGCGCCCATCCAGTCCTTGGCCGCCTGCACATCGATCCCGTCATCATTGACGATCCCGCCATTGTACTCGGCAATCGCTGTCACGCGGCAATGGTCTTCCTCCGACAGGAACTTGGCTGCGTGGTAGCCCACATTGCCAAGCCCTTGCACAACCACGCTCTTGCCAGCGAGCGAACCGGAAAGTCCGGCGAGCGCCACATCCTCCTCATGCCGGAAGAACTCACGCGCCACATATTGGATGCCACGGCCCGTCGCTTCCACCCTGCCCCTGATGCCGCCGGCATTCAGCGGTTTGCCGGTTACGCAAGCGCGCGCGTTGATGTCCGTTGTCGCCATGCGGTGATACTGGTCGGCGATCCATGCCATCTCGCGCTCGCCGGTGCCCATGTCGGGCGCGGGCACGTTCTGCGACGGATTGATCAGATCGCGCTTTATCAGTTCATAAGCGAAGCGCCGTGTGATGCGCTCCATTTCCTCGGCATTCCACTCGCGCGGGTTGATCTTCAGCCCGCCTTTGGAGCCCCCGAACGGCACTTCAACCAGCGCGCATTTGTAGGTCATCAGCGCGGCGAGTGCCTCCACCTCGTCCTGATCCACGTTCATCGCGTAGCGGATGCCGCCCTTGACCGGTTCGGCATGTTCGGAATGCACCGACCGGTAGCCGGTGAAAGTGACAATGTCACCGCGCAGCCGCACCCCGAACCGCACCACATAGGTGGAGTTGCAGATGCGGATCTTTTCGGCCAACCCCCGCGAAATCGCCATGCGCTGCACCGCGCGGCGGAACATGATGTCAACGCTGTCGCGGAACGACGGTTCTGTGATTCCCAAGGTCTGAATGGTCATCGATGCCCCTCCCCACACTGGAAGCAGGCGTAAGCCGGTTACGTGACAATTGCGAGAAAATCAGCGAAGTTCGGACAGAAAATCGGTGAAATCGATTGAAAATTGACTGACACCAACCCTGTTCTCAGCAATTCAACGCCTTTTCCATTGCGAGCGCCTGCATGCCGGATCCAGCCTGGCCGCAATGCTCGGCGATGCCGCCACGCAAAAATCCGTGCGCTTCGTAGAATGCGATGGCGCCTTGATTGCGAGGTTCAACCTCCAGAACCATCCGGTCTGCGTCGTCGAAACAGGTTTCCATTTCCGCAAACAAAGCCTGTCCGATCCCTCGACGATGGAAGCGCGGGTGCACATAAAGCTGATGCAGCGTCACTGTCTTCGTGTCACGGTCGATGCTGGCAAAGGCAACGCCACCCATCTGCGCGCCATCATCGGCCACGAGCATCTCACCATTCGGCAAAGCGATCTTCCGCGCCAGCGCCGCTGGCGAATGCCAGTCGGCGATGATGGCTTCAACCTTCTCGGCACCAAACCATTCGACATAGGTGTCGCGCCACGTTTCGGCGAGCAATTCCGCAATGGCGGGAATGTCGTCCGGAGTGGCGGTGCGAACGAAAAAGGGGTCCATCGGTGCAAATTCGCCCAGCGCGTGACCCCGTGCAAGTCAATTTGTCGAAGCCCGAAGCGGAAATACGTTGATGCCGCGCTTCACGCCGGGCTTCACGATTGTGTGCGGCGCGCGTGTTGCCCTTGCAACGCAGGCCCGGCGCGTCACATTCATCGAACCAGTGGAGAGTCAGACATGGAACGCTTCCCCTTCATTCTTGGCATGCTCATTGCGCTGCTTGTTGGCCAGAAAGCCTTTGCCGGCCCAGGCACGACAGATGAGCAGCGCGTCATTGACAGCCAGATCGAAGCGTTTCTGGGTGACCGCTATGACGAAGCCTATTCCTATGCCGCGCCCAATGTGCGCATGATTTTCCCTGACGTGAAAAGTTTCATGGGCATGGTGCGCGGTGGCTACCAGCCCGTCTACCGGCCAAAGACCTGGAGCCACGCCCGCAGCCGCGTGGCTGATGATGGCCAAGTCTATCAGGAAGTGCTGATCACCGACCAGCAGGGCCAGAACTGGGCTGCGCTCTACAGCCTGCAAAAGCAGCCGGATGGCCGATGGAAGATCACCGGCGTCGCCCTGCGCAAGGCGGATGCCATCAGCATGTGAATTGGCGGGCCCGCCACGCCGCCGCCCATTGACGGCCGTTGTTGGAGCCGGTCAAATCCTTCTGCGATCTGGAGACAATGATGACGGCCTATGATGAGGGCAATGTGTTTGCCAAAATCCTGCGCGGCGAAATTCCGAACCACACGGTTTTTGAAGATGCAGCCACGCTCGCCTTCATGGATGTGATGCCGCAAGGGCCGGGCCACTGCCTTGTCATTCCCAAGGCCCCGGCGCGGACGATCCTCGACGTGTCAGATGACAGCCTCGCCGCCGTGACACGCACTGTGAAACGCGTGGCAGCGGCCGCAAAGCACGCGTTTGCCGCCGATGGGCTGACAATCTTCCAGTTCAACGAGCCGGCCGGCGGCCAGACCGTTTTTCACATCCACTTCCATGTCATTCCGCGTTTCGATGGCGTGCCGCTTGGCGGCCACAGCGGCACAATGGCCGACCACGCCGTGCTGGCGGAACATGCCGCCAAGATCAGGGCGCAGCTTGCCTGAAACGAAGAAGGGGCCGCAATGCGGCCCCTCAATCGACTTGCGGAACACGAGGTGCATCACGCAACCGGAGTTGCATGCGCCCTTTTCACGCCGCGGCGGTTTCGCCTTCGGCTGCCTGTTCGGCTGCGACACGCGCCAGATCGGCGGCACCCTTGGCCGAAACATCTCGGTCGACGAACTCGATGACGGCCATGGCCGCGTTGTCACCGTGGCGGAAGCCCGCTTTCATGATCCGCAGGTAACCGCCCTTGCGTTCGGAATAGCGCGGCGCAACCGTCTCGAACAAACGCTTTGCCGCCTTCTCGTCACGGATCTGCGAAATCACCAGACGCCGTGCATGCAGGTCGCCGCGCTTGCCGAGCGTGACCAGCTTTTCGACGATGGGGCGCAGCTCTTTCGCCTTCGGCAGCGTGGTCACAATCTGCTCATGGGTGATGAGCGAAGCCGACATGTTGGCGAACATGGCCTTGCGATGGCTGGACGTGCGGCTCAGCTTGCGGCCTGATTTACCGTGGCGCATGGGCCTTCTCCTTCAATGGTCGCGCGGGGTTAAGGCCCGCGCCGGGTTCATCTCAATAGTGGTCTTCATACCGCTTGGCCAAATCCTCGATGTTCTCGGGCGGCCAATCGGTGACTTCCATGCCGAGGTGCAGGCCCATGGCGGCCAGCACTTCTTTGATTTCGTTCAATGACTTGCGGCCGAAATTCGGCGTGCGCAGCATTTCGGCTTCCGTTTTCTGGATCAGATCGCCGATATAGACAATGTTGTCGTTCTTGAGGCAGTTGGCCGAACGCACCGACAGTTCCAGTTCATCGACCTTCTTGAGAAGCGCCGGGTTGAACGAGAGTTCAGCCACCGGCTCCTCGGCGCTGGCGCGCTGCGGTTCGTCGAAGGTGACGAAGATTTGCAACTGGTCCTGAAGGATGCGCGCGGCGTAAGCGACAGCATCTTCGCCCGAAATCGCGCCATTGGTTTCAACGCGCATCGTCAGCTTGTCGTAGTCGAGGACCTGGCCTTCGCGGGTGTTCTCGATCTTGTAGGACACCTTGCGCACCGGCGAATAAACGCTGTCCACAGGGATCAGGCCAATCGGCGCATCTTCAGAGCGGTTGCGGTCGGCCGGCACATAGCCCTTGCCGGTGTCAACGGTCAGCTCCATGCGGATTTCCGCGCCATCATCAAGCTGGCAAATGACATGGTGCGGGTTGAGGATCTCGACGTCACCCACGGTCTGGATGTCGCCGGCCGTGACCGTGCCCGGCCCCTGCTTGCGCACGACCATACGCTTCGGCCCGTCGCCTTCCATGCGGATCGCGATTTCCTTGATGTTCAAGACGATGTCGGTGACATCTTCGCGCACGCCGGGGATGGACGAGAATTCATGCAGCACGCCGTCGATCTGTACGGCCGTCACGGCCGCGCCACGCAGCGACGACAAGAGCACGCGGCGAAGCGCGTTGCCGAGCGTCAGGCCGAAGCCGCGCTCAAGCGGCTCGGCGACAACGGTCGCAACCGTGCGGCCTTCGGTTTTGAATTCGACCTTCTCAGGCTTGATCAGGTCTTGCCAGTTTTTCTGGATCATCGAACACCCTTCCGTTCCTGCCACAATCCAATCGTGGCAAAAGGCACAGTCAGAAATGGGACCGCATGGAGCCGCCCCGGCACATGCGGGAAATCAGACGCGGCGGCGCTTGCGCGGACGGCAGCCATTGTGGGGGATGGTCGTCACGTCCCGGATCGCGGTGATGGTGAAGCCAGCCGCCTGAAGCGCGCGCAGCGCCGATTCACGACCGGAACCCGGTCCGCGGACCTCCACATCAAGGGTCTGGACGCCATGCTCCTGCGCTTTCTTGGCGCAATCCTCGGCGGCAACCTGCGCCGCGAACGGCGTGGATTTGCGCGAGCCTTTGAAACCTTGTGCACCGGCGGACGACCAGGCAATCGCATTGCCCTGCGCGTCAGTGATGGTGATCATCGTGTTGTTGAACGTCGAGTTGACGTGGGCGACGCCGCTCGAAATGTTCTTGCGCTCGCGACGGCGAACGCGCTGGGCTTCTTTGGCCATGTTTTTCAGTCCCTATATCAGCACCGCCGTAATGCCAGCGGCTCCACAATGAAAAGCCTCCGGGAAGCGGCAATCGATCCGATTGCCCAGAGCCCGATGCCGGAAATCACTTCTTCTTGCCTGCAATCGCCTTTGCCGGACCCTTGCGGGTGCGGGCATTGGTATGCGTGCGCTGGCCGCGAACCGGCAGGCCGCGGCGATGACGCAGGCCGCGATAGCAGCCGAGGTCCATCAGGCGCTTGATGTTCAACTGCGTCTCGCGGCGCAGATCACCCTCGACCTGATAGTCCCGGTCGATGGTTTCACGAATTTTCAGAATTTCGGCGTCAGTCAGTTCCGACACACGACGCGCCTCCGGAATGCCGGTTTTCGCGATGATTTCCTTGGCGAAGGCCGGGCCGATGCCATGGATGTACTGCAGCGCGATGACAACGCGTTTTGCGGTCGGGATGTTGACGCCAGCGATACGTGCCACGTCGGTTCTCCATGTCTGGGCGCGAGTGCGCCGATTGAAATGCCCCGCGTCCGGTGGAGCCCGGCCCTTGCAGGTGCCTCCAAACAAAAGACCAGCGCCCCGTGAAGGCCGCCGGTCCACCGATGTCGGAAGATGCTCGGTCGTTAGCCCCGCCTTGCCAGCCTGTCAAGCGAAAGATTAGCTCTTTTGGGAAAGCTGATCTTCACGCCTTTCCGTTCAGCACCGCATTGATCTGGGAGGTCACATGGTCGATGGGGGCCATCCCGTCGACGGTCGTCAGCATGCGCTTGGCGTAATAATAGCCGGTCAGCGGTGCCGTCTTCTTGTAGTATTCCCGCAGCCGCTCGTCGAAGACATGCGGGTTGTCATCCTTGCGCACAGGCTTGCCGGCTGCGGCGGCTTCTTCGGCGCGCTTGACGATGCGTCCGACCAGCGCCTTGTCGTCAACGACAAGTTCGATCACGGCATCGAGCGCCATGCCGCGCGATTCAAGCATGTCTTCCACGGCATCCGCCTGGACCAACGTGCGCGGATAGCCGTCAAGGATGAACCCTTTGGCGCAATCCGGCTGATCGATGCGCTCTGCGACAATGGCATTCACGATGGCATCGGATACCAATTCGCCCGCATCCATGACGGCCTTGGCCTTCTTGCCTGTCTCGGTTCCGGCAGCAACCGCTGCGCGCAGCATGTCGCCGGTGGAGAGTTGCGGAATGCCGTGCGCCGCCACCAGCCGCTCAGCCTGCGTGCCTTTGCCGGCGCCCGGGGGCCCCAGCAGAATCAACCTCATCGTCACTTCTTTCCTCCCCGGAGCCGCGACTTCTTGATCAGACCCTCATATTGATGGGCGATCAAGTGCCCCTGAACCTGCGAAATCGTGTCGAGCGTGACACTGACCACGATCAGCAGCGACGTGCCTCCGAGATAGAACGGAACCGCGAATGCCGATATGAGAAATTCGGGTAACAAGCAGATCACGACGAGATAGATCGCGCCCACGACGGTGATGCGCGTCAGCACATAGTCGATATATTCGGCCGTGCGCTCACCCGGCCGATAGCCCGGAATGAAGCCCGAATGCTTCTTCAGATTGTCGGCCGTCTCCTTCGGATTGAAGACGATGGCCGTGTAGAAGAAGGCGAAGAACACGATCATGCCCGCATACAGCGCCATGTAAAGTGGCTGGCCGTGGCCCAGCGCCGCCAGCACGGCTGACGCCCAGCCCGGCAACTCGGTCGTGTTGGAGAAGCCCGCAATCGTGGCGGGCAGCAAGAGCAGCGACGATGCAAAAATCGGAGGAATGACGCCCGCTGTATTGAGCTTCAGCGGCAGATGCGACGTGTCGCCCTGGAACATGCGGTTGCCGACCTGCCGCTTCGGATATTGGATCAGCAGGCGGCGCTGCGCGCGCTCGAAGAAAACAATGAAGCCGATCGCGATGATGACCACGGCGAGAATCAACAGGATGATGCCTGTCGAGAGCGCGCCCGTGCGGCCCAACTCCAGCGTGCCGGCGAAGGCTGATGGCAGACCGGCCACGATGCCTGCGAAAATGATCAGCGAAATGCCATTGCCAATGCCGCGCGCAGTGATCTGCTCACCCAGCCACATCAGGAACATGGTGCCGCCGACCAGCGTGATCACGCAGGAGAGCACGAAGAACCAGCCGGGGCTGGTGACGATGCCCTCCCCGCCCTGCAAGCCGATTGCAATGCCATAAGCCTGCACAATCGCCAGCAGCACTGTGCCGTAGCGCGTGTACTGGTTGATGATCTTGCGGCCCTGCTCGCCTTCCTTTTTCAGCTGTTCCAGCGTCGGGATCACCGATGTCATCAACTGCATGATGATGGAGGCCGAGATGTAAGGCATGATGCCGAGCGCGAAGATCGCCATGCGCTCGACCGCGCCGCCGGCAAACATGTTGAACATGCCGAGCACGCCCTGGCTCTGCTGCGCGAACGCTCGTGCGAAAGCCTCCGGATCGATGCCCGGCAGAGGAATATGCGTGCCGAGGCGATAGACCAGCAACGCGCCGAGGGTGAACCACAAGCGGCTTTTCAAATCCTCCGCCTTGGCGAATGACTTGAAGTTCAGGTTGGCAGCAAGCTGCTCGGCTGCTGATGCCATGAGGGATCACTCCGATCGGGTTCCGCTCAACCGTTCGGCCATGGACGCCACAGTGCCGCGCCCTGCCCGGTTGGCCAGGATTCTTGTTCAGATGCAGATATTGGCCCGGCGGCCAACATGCAAGCGGCGGCCCGAAGACCGCCGCTCAACTCTTCCCGTTCAGGGATGCGGACCGCTCACGCGGAAGCTTCAGCCTTGGCTGCAACCTTCACGCTGCCGCCTGCCTTCTCAACCTTCTCTACAGCGGCGCGCGATGCGCCGGCCACATCCAGGTTGAGCTTGGCAGTGACTTCGCCATCGGCAACCACGCGCACGCCATCCTTGATGCGGCGCACGACGCCGGCGGCGATCAACGCAGCAGCGTCGATCATGCCGGAAGCCGACAGCTTGCCTGCATCGACGGCCGCCTGAATGCGGCCGAGCGAGACCGTATTGTAGTCCTTGGCCGAGATATTGGTGAAGCCGCGCTTGGGCAGGCGGCGATAGATCGGCATCTGGCCGCCCTCGAAGCCGTTGACGGCCACGCCGGAGCGCGCCTTCTGGCCTTTCACGCCGCGACCGCCGGTTTTGCCGGTACCCGAACCGATGCCGCGCCCGATGCGCTTGCGGTTCTTGGTGGACCCTTCGCGGTCCCGGATTTCGTTCAGTTTCATGGAACCCGTCCTTTCGTGGATCAGGCTTCTTCGACGACGCGCACGAGATGCGCGACCTTGGCGATCATCCCGCGGACGGCGGGCGTGTCTTCAAGGGTCGAAGTGCGGTGGAGCTTGTTCAGGCCAAGACCGATCAGGGTCTGGCGCTGCACATCCGGGCGGCGGGTCGGCGAACCGACCTGCTCAATGGTGACTGTCTTGCCTTTGGCCATTGTCGTGTCTCCCGATCACTCGTCCTGGCCGGCGACCGTGACACGGCGCGCCTGCAGCGTGGCATATTTCAGGCCACGGGCGGCGGCGACGTCTTTCGGATGCATCTGGGCCTTCAGCGCGTCAATCGTCGCGCGCACCATGTTGTACGGGTTCGACGAACCGAGCGACTTCGAGACGACATCCTGGATGCCGATCGCTTCAAACACGGCGCGCATCGGGCCGCCGGCGATGATGCCGGTACCGGCCTTGGCGGCGCGCAGGATGACGCGGCCCGCGCCATGGCGACCGGCGACATCATGATGGAGCGTGCGGCCCGAACGCAGCGGAACGAAAATCATGTCGCGCTTGGCCGATTCAGTCGCTTTGCGGATGGCTTCCGGCACTTCGCGCGCCTTGCCATGGCCGTAACCGACGCGGCCCTTTTGGTCACCGACAACGACAAGCGCGGCAAACGCCATGCGGCGGCCGCCTTTCACCGTCTTGGCGACGCGGTTGATGTGGACGAGGCGGTCAACGATGCCATCGTCCTCCTGCTCGCGGGCCTTGCCGCGCGGGCGTTCCTGGGGTTGACGTGCCATTGCCTTGTTCCTGTTCTTGTCCGGTCAGCACATGCAAAATGGGCCACCCTTCAAGGGCATGCCCGGCGAAAAAGGCCCGCGCTTGGCGAGCCTAGTCTCCGTTTCGCTGTGACGCGAAATCAGAATTTCAGACCGCCTTCGCGCGCAGCTTCAGCCAGCGCCTTGATGCGGCCATGATAGATGTAGGGCCCGCGGTCAAACACGACCTCGGACACTCCCGCTTTGGCCGCACGTTCCGCGACCAGCTTGCCAACGGCAGCGGCGGCGGCGGCGTCAGCCCCGGTTTTAAGCGCGCCCTTCAAATCCTTCTCGACAGTCGAAGCGGCGGCAATCGTGCGCCCCGCGACATCATCGATGATCTGGGCGTAGATGTTCTTCGACGAGCGGAACACCGACAGGCGCGGACGCCCGTTGGCCGCTGCCTTCACCTGACGGCGGATGCGATTGGCACGCCGCTGAATTGCTTCCTTGGAGCTGGCCATGATGCACCCTTACTTCTTCTTGCCTTCTTTGCGGACGATCGTCTCTTCCGCATATTTGATGCCCTTGCCCTTGTAGGGCTCCGGACCGCGATATTCGCGGATTTCAGCCGCCACCTGGCCGACAACCTGCTTGTCGATGCCGGTGATGACGATCTCCGTCGGTTTCGGGCAGGCGATGTTCACGCCGACCGGCGGCTCATAGACAACCGGATGGCTGAAGCCAAGCGAGAGTTCCACATTGCGGCCCTGCATGGCAGCCTTGTAGCCGACGCCATTGATCTCCAACTTCCGCTCGACGCCTTTCGAGACGCCATTGAAGATATTGGAAATCATGGTGCGCGACATGCCCCATTTGGAGCGCGCCACCTTTGAGGCACCGCGCGGCTGCACGGCGACGGCGCCATTCTCCATGACGACCGACACATCGTCGGACACCACGAAATGCAATTCGCCCTTGGGGCCCTTGGCCGAAACCTTCTGGCCATCGACGGTTGCCTGGACGCCTGCGGGCACCGGAACCGGTTTCTTACCGATACGAGACATGATTGTGTCCGTTCCTGTTTGCCTGTCCCGAAGGATCAGAAAATGCGGCAGAGAAGTTCGCCGCCAACGTTTTCTTCACGCGCCTGATGGTCCGCCATCACGCCTTTCGGCGTGGACAGGATGGCGATGCCGAGGCCGTTGGCGACATTGGGGATCGACTTCACGCCGACATACACGCGGCGGCCCGGCTTCGACACGCGAACGATGTCGCGGATGACCGGCGCGCCTTCATGATATTTCAGCTCGATGGAAATCTCGGACTTGCCGTTGTCGAAGTCGACACGGCTGTAGTCGCGGATGTAGCCTTCCGACTTCAGAACTTCGCAGACGCGCGAACGCAATTGCGACGCCGGCGTCGACACCGTCGACTTCTTGCGGTGGAGCGCGTTGCGGATGCGGGTCAGCATATCGCCGAGGGGATCGCTCATGGACATGTTCGTTCTCCCTTACCAGCTCGATTTGACGAGGCCGGGAATGCGGCCCTGGTTGCCGAGCTCACGCAGCGCGACGCGCGACATGTTGAGCTTGCGGTAGTAGGCGCGCGGACGCCCTGTCACGCCGCAACGGTTGCGGATGCGGACCTTGGTGGAGTTGCGCGGCAGTTCGTTCAAGGCAAGCTGGGCCTTGAAACGCTCTTCCATTGGAAGCGCGCGGTTCATGACGATTGCCTTGAGCGCGGCGCGCTTGCCGGCGAAACGCTTCACCAGCTTGCGTTTGCGATTGTTGTTCTCGGTGGCGCTGAGTTTGGCCATGACGAAATCCTTTGCTCGCGGCCGTTACTGGCGGAACGGGAAGTTGAAGAGACGCAGCAATTCGCGCGCTTCAGCATCCGTCGCGGCAGTCGTGCACACGATGATGTCCATGCCCCAGATC
>JALOTE010000168.1 GCA_025458045.1 Rhizobiaceae bacterium | reverse complement strand
GGCGCGGTCATGCTCGGCAAGCTCAACAATGACGAGTTCGCCATGGGCTCGTCGAACGAGACATCGGCCTTCGGCCCCGTGATCAACCCCTGGCGGCGCGCTGGGAGCAACGTTGGTGTGGGAGAGGCGGGCGTCGAAGGCGCCCACCTTGTACCGGGCGGCTCCTCCGGCGGCTCGTCCAGCGCCGTGGCTGCCCACCTGTGCCTTGCCGCGACCGCGACGGACACGGGCGGCTCGATCCGCCAGCCGGCGGCCTTCACCGGCACGGTCGGCATCAAGCCGACCTATGGCCGCTGCTCGCGCTGGGGCATCGTCGCCTTCGCGTCCTCGCTCGATCAGGCCGGGCCGATCGGCAAGACAGTGCGCGATTGTGCCGTGATGCTGCGCTCGATGTCGGGCCATGACCCGAAGGACACCACCTCCGTCGACATTGCCGTGCCGGATTATGAAAAGGCCGTCGGCCGCTCGGTCAAGGGCATGAAGATCGGCATCCCGAAGGAATACCGCCTCGATGGCATGCCGTCCGAAATCGAGAAGCTCTGGGCCGATGGCATCGCCTGGCTGAAGGCCGCCGGAGCCGAGATCGTCGACATCTCCCTGCCGCACACCCGCTATGCCTTGCCGGCCTACTACATCGTTGCGCCGGCGGAGGCCTCGTCCAATCTCGCGCGCTATGACGGCGTGCGCTACGGCCTGCGCGAACAGGGCCGCGACATCGCCGAGATGTATGAAAAGACCCGCGCCGCCGGCTTCGGCCGCGAGGTGCAGCGCCGCATCATGATCGGCACCTACGTGCTCTCGGCGGGCTACTACGACGCCTACTACCTGCGCGCGCAGAAGGTCCGAACCCTGATCAAGAAGGATTTCGAGGACGTTTTCGCCGCCGGCATCCATGCCATCCTGACACCGGCCACCCCCTCCGCAGCCTTCGGCATCGGCGAGAAGGGCTCTGCCGATCCGGTCGAGATGTATCTCAACGACATCTTCACCGTCACCGTGAACATGGCTGGCCTGCCGGGCATTGCCGTGCCTGCCGGGCTTGATGGCCAGGGGCTGCCGCTCGGCCTCCAGCTCATCGGCAGGCCGTTCGACGAGGAAACGCTCTTCTCCCTGTCCGAGGTCATCGAGCAGGCTGCCGGGCGGTTCACGGTGCAGCAGCGCTGGTGGACGGGCGCATGAACCTCACCTTCGCCCGCTCCATGGCCATTGCCTGCCTCACGGTGATGCGGGCATTGTGCTGGATCACGGGCGGGCTCCTGTTGCTGCTCACGCTGGTGCAGTTCGTGCGCGGCGATGCCGATGCGCGCCCGGTCATGACGCTGGTCTCCGGCCTTGTCTTCGCCGGCTGCGGGCTGGCCGCCGCATGGGGCGCACGGCGCTTCGAGGACAAGGCGAACTGATCAGCCGTGGCATGTGGCGGCGCGCAGGCCGACAGCGTGTCGCAGCATCCGCGATGCTGTCTTGCGCGTAGACTAGGATAGAGTTGGTCTTTCGGAGAGGAGCGCACGATGCCTGATCGGCGGTTGGTTCTCGCAAGCGGACTGGCATTGCTGGTGGCAGAGCGCGTGGAGGCGGTCACACCGGTCGTCACGGCCCACGCCTTCCGCTTCGACGGCATCGAAGGTGGCAGCATCGATCTTGCCCAGCATCGCGGCAAGCTGCTTCTGGTGGTCAACACCGCCTCCCGCTGCGGTTTCACCGGGCAGTATGCCGGTTTGCAGGCGCTCTGGACGCGGTATCGCGCGCGCGGGCTGACCGTGGTCGGCGTTCCTGCCAATGATTTTGCCGGTCAGGAACCGGGCTCGAACGAGGAGATTCTCGGCTTCTGTTCCAGCCGCTTCGGCGTGACCTTTCCGCTCGCGGCAAAGTCCGTCGTGCTCGGCGAGGGAGCCCATCCCTTCTACCGCTGGGCAGCGCAACAGCGCCCGTCCGAAACGCCGCGCTGGAATTTCCACAAATACCTGATCGGCCGTGACGGGCGCATCGCAGCGGTCTTCCCGACCTCCGTCGAGCCGACCGACCCGCGCATCATCACCGCGATCGAACGCGCTCTTGTGGGCGGAAGCGGGGCCTGAAACGACAATGGCCGCCTTGCGGCGGCCATTCACGCAACAGGCAGTATGCGCTCAGCCGACGATCTCATTGCCCGCGAAGAACTGCGCGATTTCAAGGGCAGCCGTTTCCGGCGCATCCGAACCATGGGCAGTGTTCTCGCCGACCGACAGCGCGAACAGCTTGCGAATCGTGCCTTCAGCCGCATTGGCCGGGTTGGTTGCGCCCATCACGTCGCGATAGGTGGCGATGGCGTTCTCGCCTTCGAGCACCTGGACAACCACCGGGCCGGAGGTCATGAAATCGCACAATTCGCCGAAGAACGGGCGGGCGGCATGCACGGCATAGAAGGTTTCGGCCTGGGCGCGCGTCATCAGGATGCGCTTCTGGGCAACGATGCGGAGGCCGGCCTTCTCGATCACCGCATTCACGGCACCCGTCAGGTTGCGCTTGGTGGCGTCGGGCTTGATGATCGAAAACGTGCGCTGAATGGCCATGGAACAATCCTTGATGTGGTCCGAATTCGGGAAGCGGGCTTATAGCCGCCACAACCGAAGCCCACAAGCGCGGATTGCCACTGCCCCTCTGTTGGCAGGACGGCTGGCGGCATGGCGGCTTTGGGGCCACTTCTTGTGCCGCGACGGTGTGTCAGTTCAATGACGGGTGATCAACGCCCGGGCTTCGCGCAGCGCGGTGGCGATCTCGTCCGATGTCATCTCGGCGGCGAGTTCCGCGCGGCGCTGGGCGGCTTCGCGGTAGCCCTGCATCACGGCCACGTTGAACCACTTGTGCGCCGCAACCAGATCGATCGGCTGCGTGCGACCCGACGCATGGGCGAGGCCAAGCTCATAGCAGGCTTCCCCCGTCATCTGGGCCGGAGCCGCCGCAACCGCATCGATCTGTTCCATCATCTGACGTGCCATCTGAACCACCCTGTCTGTTGTCCACTGCTCTGAGCGCCAGCCGTTCTGTTGTGCTGGTCGATGGCATGATCATGGGCGGCAGATGCCAAGACTTGTCTAAAATGCGCGCTAAATTGTCCGTAAACAGCCCGGATGGCCGAGATCCGATTCAGCTTCCGGAAACCGCGATTCTGCGAATTATCCAATCAAATCAATGATTCAGGACCTGTTCATGACTCAAGCTCGCAACGCTTGATTCACCGTGGCTGAAACTCGGGCGGGCAGATCGGCCAGCGGCCGTCCATCCACGCCCTCTGATCCACCATCCATCGACCGTCCATCCGCCGTCACCCCGGCCTTGCGCCGGGATCGCCCGCAGCGCCGCGCGTCAGGGCAGGTTGCCAGCC
>JALOTE010000010.1 GCA_025458045.1 Rhizobiaceae bacterium | reverse complement strand
TCGGCTTTCCGGGTGCGATGTAATGCCACTCGACACCACGGTCCTCCTGCCAGGCGAGCACCGCGTTTGAGGTCAGTTCCGTCCCATTGTCACTGACGATCATGCAGGGATATCCGCGCCTTTCGGCGATGGCATCCAACTCTCGAACCACCCGCTCTCCTGACAGCGAGTTGTCGACAACGGTCGCCAGACACTCGCGCGAGAAGTCGTCGATGACACAGAGGATGCAGAAGCGGCGGCCGTCGACCAAGGCGTCAGAGACGAAGCATGTCCTCGGGCTTGACCCGATGGGTCGAGGCTCCATCGCTGGTTGGCCCCTTGCGGGATCGCCATCGGTGCGGGCGTGCCGATTGCCCGTTTGCGTCCGCCGCGCCTGCGAACCGTCAGCTTTTCGTGCCTGTAAATGCGGTAAAGTTTCCGCCGGGCAAACGATCCACCGGATCGTTTGCTTGCCGGGCTCCAATCCAGTTCACCTCCACGCCTTCCCGCTTCAAAAGAATGTGCAACCGCCGGTATCCGAAGCGCCGCCGCTCGGACGACAGTTCCTTCAGGCGTTCGCGCAGCCCCGCATCGTCCGGACGATTGGGCGCATAACGGTGGACGCGCGGTGCGATGCCCACCAGCGCACAGGCGCGCCGCTGCGAGTAGCATTTCTCATTCATGGCCCTGTTCACGGCGTTCCTCCTCGAACCGGGCGTCAGAAGTTTTTTGAAAGCATCTCACAGAGCGTGGCGACATCCATCATCTGCTCCGCCAGAAGCTTCTTCAACTTGGCATTCTCATCTTCCAGCGCCTTGAGCCGCTTGGCCTCGTTCGACGGGCAAATGATTCACAGGATCATTTGCATTTCAGTCTCACCATCCATGCTTCCGTACTTCTTGCGCCAGATGTAGAACGTCGCGTCCGAGATCCTGTGCTTGCGGCAAAGATCCGCCGCCGACATCCCAGCCTGATGCTCCTTCAAAATCCCGATGACCTGTTCCTCGGTGAACCGTGATCGTTTCATCGCCTGTCTCCTTCGATGAGGAACAAGCCAACCCAAAATCGGGGACTTCTCAGGGGAGTAGGTCACGGGCCCTGCGGATTCTTGGTGGAAGTCCTGCCGAGCCTCTTCCCGGGTGGCCCCTACAGCTGCACACTGGCCGCGCACGGAATGGCGGACTTGCGCCCCATTCCGCTGCCGCTGCAGCCAAACCCTGGGAACTCCTCCGGGTAGCCGGTCGGCCGGTTGCAGGTGGGCCGACCGGCTCCCGGGGGCGACGTGGGATTTATCCGCGTGGCAAGCCAAACAAAAAGAAGAACCGATGGACCGGAGACGAACTCCCCTCCATCGGCGGTGAAGCGGTTTGTGGTCTGCGCCGGCGAAGTCGAAGCGGTCTACCATTACCTCAAACGTAACAGGCCCCTGCACCTTCTGGAGCAGAACATGAAGGAGAATTGAACGAGATGCCCATGGCCCAGTCCGTCGATTCCGAAACGCCTGCCAAAGGTTACGCTTTGGGCTATATTCGCGTATCGACGGACCGCCAGGCCAAGGCCGATCTCTCCATGCCGGATCAGGAGGCGGCGATCCGTCAGTTTGCGCGACAGATCGGCCTTGAAGTCGGAGCAATTTATCAAGACTCCATGAGCGGAACGCGTGCAGACCGTCCAGGTCTGATGGCCATGTTGGACGCCGTCGACACAGCAAAGGCACGACCAGTTGCCATCATCGTTCATTCCCTCTCACGCATCTTCCGCGATGCGGTCGAGCTTGGCCTTCTGGTCAGAACTTGGAAGAAGAAAAAAGTGAACTTGCTGTCTGTCACGCAAGAGTTCGGAGAGGGAGAGGCGGCGGAATTGATGCTCGGGATTGTCGCTCTCTTTGACCAGCATCAATCGCTTGAAACCGCCAAGCATGTCCGACGGACGATGGTGCAAAGCGCCCGTGAAGGCTACTGGAACGGCGCGACGGCGTCTGCGTCTTTCCGGCCTTGGGGACGGTTCCACGCTTGGTGTGAAGCGGATCGTCGAGCATCTCAACGCGGCTGGCATTCGAACCCGAGGCGGGGCGCTCTGGGGCGTAGGTGCCATCCACCAGATCCTGACACGCACCACTTATGTCGGGCGGCACGGCGGCATTGCGGCTGAAGAACATGTTCGGCATGATCGCCAACGGCCTTGCCGACATGTCGGACGAGACGCTGCGCTCCATGATCGAGGATGAAAAACGCAAGCGTGATACCGCGTCAGCAGCCCTTGAGCGGATCAACGGCACCACCGGGTCACGAGATCATCCACCCGCATCAGCGATAGCAACCTTTGCCCAAGCCTTGCGCACGGCATTGGCCAGTGGCGATCTGCACTTCAAGAAGGCGTGGCTTCGTGCACTTCTCGAACAGATCACGGTCGGAAAGACATCGATCGCGCTGGTCGGACTGACTGACAGCCTTGTTCAAGCCGTCGAGCACACACCCCAAAATGATGACGGTGTTCGTGCATATGAACCGAAGTGGCGCACCCGACAGGATTCGAACCTGTGACCTTTGGAATCGGAATCCAACACTCTATCCAGCTGAGCTACGGGTGCGCATCGCCGATCGGAAATCCGATGATGTGGGTTTAGCTGCTTCGGGCGTCGCAATCAATCACAGAGTGATGCCTGCACCGTTCGCATCATGTGATCACGTCCGGCGCGGTGCGGCCAGTGCGGGCGGCGACCTCCGCAAGGTCATTGGCTGCCGCAATGATGGGGCCGAGCGCATCGGCCACCTCAAGCGCCAGATTGCCCGAAGCCGGCTCATACCGTTCCATATAGACGCGCAGCGTCGCGCCGCTGGTGCCCGTGCCCGACAGGCGGAACACCGCGCGGCTGCCGCCCGCAAACAGGATGCGAACACCCTGGTTTTTCGACAGCGACCCGTCGACCGGATCGAGATATTCGAAATCATCGGCGGCGGCGATCGTCAGGCCATGAACGGTTTCGCCGGGCAGCGTCGCCATCCTGTCGCGAAGATGCGCCATCAGCGTGTTGGCGGCGTCGGTGTCGATGGCTTCATAATCGTGCCGGGCGTAATAGTTGCGGCCATAGGTTTGCCAGTGCGCTGCGGCGATGGCCTTCATGCTGTCGCGGCGGACAGCCAGGATGTTGAGCCACAACAGCACCGCCCACAGCCCATCCTTCTCACGCACGTGGCTGGAGCCGGTGCCCGCGCTTTCTTCGCCGCAGATCGTCGCCATGCCGGCATCGAGCAGGTTGCCGAAGAATTTCCAGCCGGTCGGCGTTTCATGGAGGCCGATGCCGAGTTTCTCGGCCACGCGGTCGGCCGCCCCCGACGTCGGCATGGAGCGGGCGATGCCTGCCAGCCCCTGCGCATAGCCGGGCGCGAGGTGGGCGTTGGCCGCCAGCATGGCGAGCGAATCCGACGGGGTGATGAAAATGCCCTTGCCGATGATCAGGTTGCGGTCGCCGTCGCCATCGGAGGCGGCACCGAAATCCGGCGCGTTCGCGCCCATCATCTCGTCATAGAGCGCCTTGGCATGGACAAGGTTCGGGTCGGGGTGGTGATGGCCGAAATCCTCAAGCGGAGTGCCGTTGATGACTGTCCCGGCCGCCGCCCCCAACCGCCGTTCCAGGATTTCATGCGCATAGGGGCCGGTGACCGCGCTCATCGCGTCAAACCGCATGCGGAAGCCGGAGGCAAACAGCGCGCGGATCGCCGGGAAATCAAACAGTTCCTCCATCAGGTCAGCGTAGAGGAGCACGGGGTCGACGATGTCCACCGCCATCGCGCCGCACTGCGCCTTGCCGATCACGTCAAGATCGGGTGCGGCTGCATCCTCGATGAGGTAGCGGGCGATGGTCCGGGTTTTCCCATACATCGCCTCGGTCACTTTTTCAGGCGCCGGGCCGCCATTTGCGATGTTGAACTTGATGCCGAAATCCTCGGTCGGCCCGCCCGGATTGTGCGAAGCCGACAGGATGATGCCTCCGAACGCGCCCGATTTGCGGATGAGGTTGGAGGCGGCGGGCGTGGAAAGGATCCCGCCCTTGCCGACAATCACCCGGCCCACGCCATTGGCGGCCGCCATGCGGATGCACAGGCCGATCACATGGCGGTTGTGATAGCGCCCGTCGCCGCCGACAACCAGTGTCTTGCCTTCAAAGCCCGACTGGGCGTCGAAGATCGCCTGGATGAAATTCTCGGCATAGTTCGCCTGCTGGAAATGCGGCACCTTCTTGCGCAGTCCCGACGTGCCGGGCTTCTGGTCAAGGTAGGGTTGTGTCTGAACGGTGATGACGGCCATGGTTCCCCCCGGATGCGCGCTGCCCAAATCAGCGCGTCGCAGATGGCGCAGAGTTGCGGCGCGGCGCGCGCTTTGCAAGCGTTCCCCGCCGTGCTTTCTCAGCTTGTTGTCACCGGAGCATGAATTGTGGCTGATCAACCGACACAAACGTCCGGCATCATCATCATCGGCGCGGGCATCATCGGGGTTTCGACCGCGCTGACCTTGCGGCGGGCGGGCCACGCCGTGACCGTGTTTGACCCGAAGGGCCCGGCGGGCGGGGCGTCCTTCGGCAATGGCGGCGCGATGGCTGCCTCCGGCATCCTGCCGTTGAACACGCCTGGCATCGTCAGGCGCGGGCTGAAGATGCTCGCCGATCCGCATCAGCCGCTGTTCATCAAATGGCGCTATCTGCCGAAGATCGCGCCATGGCTGATGCGCTTTGCGTCACACGCGACGCCTGAGCAGACCGAACGCACGGCCATGGCGTTGGCGCGCCTTGTCATGACCTCATGGAGCGACCACGCGGCGCTGGCGTCGGGCACGCCGGCGGAACGATATCTCGTGCGCTCCGATTATGCCTTCATCTACCCGTCGCGCGCCGCCTACGAGGCGGATGCCTACGGCTTTGCACTGAAACGCAAGGCGGGCATCCGCTGGGAAGAGATCGAGGGCGCGCGGCTGAAAGCCTACGACCCGGCGCTGGCGCAAACCGATGGCTTCGGCGTCGTCTATGATGATGGCGAGCACGCGATCCTCACCGATCCCGGGCTCTATGTCGAAGGGCTGGCGGCCGGCTTCGAGGCGCTTGGCGGGCGCATCATCCGCGCCGCCGTCGATGACATCCGTGTGGAGACGGACGAGCAAGGCCGGAAGCGGGCAACGGGCGTGATGGCGGGTGGCGCATTCCACTCGGGCGGCACTGTGCTTTTGGCTGCAGGCGCGTGGTCAAAGCCGCTGGCGGCGAAGCTTGGCCTCACCCTGCCGCTCGAAACCGAGCGCGGCTATCATTTGGAACTGTGGGAGCCGAATGTTCAGATGAAGCGGCCCTTGCTTGTCACACAGGGCAAATTCGTGGTGACGCCCATGGATGGACGCATCCGCTGCGCCGGGATCGACGAGTTCGGCGGGCTCGCCGCCGGGCCCTCTCCCGAGGGCCCGGCCTTGCTCGAATATTGGGTGAAGCGCGCTCTGCCGGCAATACAATGGCGGCGAACGACCGACTGGCTGGGCTTCCGGCCGACGCTGCCGGATTCACTGCCGCTGATCGGCCGCGCACCCGGCATCGCCAACACGTTTCTTTCCTTCGGCCATCATCATCTCGGCATGACGGCGGGGCCGAAAACCGGCCGGCTGCTTGCCATGATGATGCAAGGCGAAAAGATCAACGAGGACATCGGTCCGTTTGACCCGGCCAAATGGGTGAGACGCTGATGCCGGCGGACGATGTCGTCGGTTGGATCCTGCCAGCCGCCGACGCCATCGGCGTGGCCGCATTCGCCGCGACGGGTGCGCTCGCTGCGGGCCGCAAGGGCATGGACATCACCGGTTTCGCCCTTCTTGCCATTGTCACCGGCGTGGGCGGCGGCACGTTGCGCGACCTGCTTCTGGGCGTCGCCCCCGTCACCTGGATCAATGAGCCGTCGGGTGTGATCATCTGCCTCTGCGTCGCGGTGATCACATTTGTCGGCCTCAGACGGCTTGAGGCGATGAAGACGTTGATCCTCTGGTGCGATGCAATCGGCCTCGCCGTCTTTGCTGTCACAGGCGCGCAAATGGCTGTGGCGCAAGGCGCATCCCCGGTGATCGCCTGCGCCATGGGTGTCATCACCGCGACCTTTGGCGGCATCATCCGTGATGTGTTGAGCGCGGAAGTGCCCATGGTGCTCAAACGCGAAATCTATGTGACGGCGGCCCTTTTGGGTGCCGCAACCTATGTCGCAGCTCAGTCATCGGGGTTGGGAGAAACTCTGGCGATCACGCTTGGAACGGGCGCCGGGCTCGGCTTGCGTGCGCTGGCGATCCTGCGCGGCTGGTCATTGCCCACGGCTGGAAGGTAACGGCTTGCTCCATGTCACCATGGGCGACGCCTCGAACCCAAGCGCGCGATAGAAGCCCGAGGCCTCCGAATTGTCGGGCTCGGAGCCGAGCCAGACAAGGGTTGCGCCGCGCGAGACACCCCATGCCACAATGCGTTCGATCAGGGCGGACGCGATGCCTTTGCGCTTCCAAGCGTTCGAGACACCGAGATTGTCCACATAGAGCCAAGATGCGTCATCGGGTTGCGGCTGGATGAAGCCGCGCGCCTGCCCGATGACAACGCCTTCGGCGATGGCAACAAAGAGGCGGTAGTCACGCAGCGCCGCGCAAGCGGCGGCACGGGCCTGATCGACCGGGTTGTCAAACACGTCGTCCGCCGCCTTGCTCAGGATCGTCGCGTTCGCCCGAGCAATTCGGATGATGGTGACGCCAGCCGGGGTGTCAGCGGGCCGCTGCTTGCCCATCGGTGTCACCCGCACACGTCGCGCACGACGCGCATGAACAGCTTCGCGGCAATCGGCGTCAGTTCGTCGGGATAATCATAATCAGGGTTGTGCAGTTGCGGCCGGTCGACGCCCGCGCCGAGGAATACCATGGCTGAACGTGGCCGCTTCCCGGCAAAGGCATGGCCGAAGCGGCCGAAATCTTCCGATGCGCGCATCGGCAAATCGAACGGCGCATATGCAATGGCGATCGCATCAAGCGCTGACTCAAGCCGCGCCACGGCATCCGGCGCATTGTCCACATGCACGAACACATCCTGATAGCTTATGGCGAGTGCGAGACCGTGCCGATTGGCAGCATCGCGCACCAACGTTTCGGCCTCATCGACAAGCGCCGCCATGCGGTCATCTGTCAGCGTGCGCAATGTGGCGAACACCTCAGCCGCAGCGGGCGCGATGCCGAACACGGGCTCGCCCATCCGGCAATGGGTGACGGTCACCAGCCGGAAACCCGCCGCTGGCGGATGGCTATGCCCAAGTGTGCTCAGCGCTGGCATGAGTTCGGCCAGAGCGCGCATTGGCGAAACGCCGGTTTCCGGCATCGAGGCATGTGCGGTGCGCCCTGTGAGGCTGATTCGCATGCCGCGAGAGGCGCAATTGACGACGCCGCTTTTCAGCGCGGCCACTCCAATCGCGATCCCCGGAAGGTTGTGGAAGGAAAAGGCGAAGTCAGGAACCAGATCGGCATAGCGCGGATCGGCAATCACGGCGGCGGCACCCGATCCATCCTCCTCGGCGGGCTGGAACATCAGGATCACGCGGCCTTTCGCCGGGCGGTTGCGGTGCAGCGCTTCGCCGCAGGCGATGAGCGTCGTCGTGTGGCCGTCATGACCGCAAAGATGTCCGCGCATCTCCACGCGGGAGCGATGCGGCACATTGGCAAGGTCGGCGATGCGCAAGCCGTCCAGTTCGGCGCGCAGCAGCACGGTCGGCCCCGGCGCCGCGCCGTCATACACGGCGGCGACACCATGGCCGCCTAGGCTGCTGATGATCCGGTCGGGCGGACATTCCGCAAGCCGTGCGATGACGGCGAAAGCAGTTTGCGCCTCTTCGCCCGAAGCTTCCGGATATTGATGCAGATGGCGGCGGAAAGCGACCAATTGACCGAAATCAATGGCTTCAATCTCAGATTTCATTGGACTAGGCCCCGTCATGGAACAAGCTGCACGCCGCATGACTGCCGCAAGTCGCCATGCAATGCTAGGGTGCCAAGGTCCCAAAACACCAAGGGCGGCATCCGGTGTAGCGTAAAGATTTCAGCTGTTGTTCATGCCGGGAGCGGATCCATGGTGGGCGTGACAGGGATTGAACCTGTGACCCCTACGATGTCAACGTAGTGCTCTCCCGCTGAGCTACACGCCCATGGATCGGAGAGCCGCATAGACCATGATGGCTTGTGGCGTCAACGCCGAAAAATGCAGCCGCAAGGCGGCGTCACGCAGCCTGCAACAGTTTCTCCACCTCGGTCACAAGGTCCTTCAGGTGGAACGGCTTGGACAGCACGGTCGCGTCCTTCGGGGCCTTGGATTCCGGGTTCAGCGCCACGGCGGCGAAGCCGGTGATGAACATCACCTTCAGGTCCGGGTCGATCTCGGTGGCGCGCCGCGCCAATTCGATCCCGTCCATTTCCGGCATCACGATGTCGGTCAAAAGCAGGTTGAACGGCTCTTCGCGCAGGCGCTCATAGGCCGATGCGCCATTGTCGAAATCCGTCACCTGATAGCCGGCCCGCTCCAGCGCCTTCACGAGGAAGCGGCGCATGTCGTGATCGTCTTCAGCAAGGAGGATGCGTGTCATGATGGGAAAGTGCCGTGAATCGCGCGCTTGAACAAGGGTTCCTCCGGCTTATGTCCCATTTCGGGGTAAAGAAAACGCAAAGCGCCCGCCATGCGGCCTGTTCAACCTGCCGCGCATCTGCCACGCTTGGCGCTTCATGGACACCCACACACGCAATATGGAGGACCAGGCGGCGACCATGGAGGCGGATTTCAAGCCCGGAACAGCCTTTGATGTTGTCGCTCCGGCCGAGCAGCGCGTGCCTTTCGTCTTTTCGTCCGCCCATTCCGGCCGCATCTATCCGGCCCGTTTCCTTGCCCTGACGCAGCTTGACCCGTGGCAGATCCGCCGCTCGGAGGACTGCCTTGTCGATGATCTGTACATGGGCGTGCGGTCCTTGGGTGCGCCGCTTGTCCGGGCGCATTTCCCGCGGGCCTATGTCGATGCCAACCGGGAGCCGTTCGAGTTGGACCCGGCCATGTATGCGCGGCCCCTGCCCCCGCAAGTGAATGCGGGCTCGCCGCGCGTCGCCGCCGGGCTGGGCACGATCCCGCGCATCGTCGGCGAAGGGCGGCCCATTTACGCGTCGCGGCTGCAGCCTGAGGACGCGCTGATGCGCATTGAAAGCTGCTATCTGCCCTATCATCGCGCCCTGACAGCCTTGATCGAGGCGACGCGCGCCAAGTTCGGCTTCTGCGTGGTGATCGACTGCCATTCGATGCCGGGCCAGATCACCAATCCGGAGGATGGCACGCAGCCGCATTTCATCCTGGGGGACAGGTTCGGGCAAAGCGCGGCGCCGGGCTTCATCGGTGCGGCGCGGGCCTTGCTGCAACAGGCGGGCTTCTCGGTCAGCCATAACCGGCCCTATGCGGGCGGCTACATCACCGAGCATTATGGCAACCCGGTCGGCGGCGTGCATGTGGTGCAACTGGAAATCAGCCGCAGACTCTATCTCGACGAATCGCGTTATTTGCCGACGTCGGGGTTCGGTGCGGTGCAGGCCGAACTGATGCGCTTCTGTGACCGGCTGATGAGCCTCCCGGATGCGCTCTACAGTGCTCAACCGCAGCAGCTCGCCGCCGAGTGAGCGCAGCGCGCAAACGACCGCCGCCGACAAAAAAAGACCGCGACAGGCCAAGCCCGCGCGGCCACAGTCTGGGGAGGAAACGCCGTGTGGCGCTGAGCCGAAGCTCACGAAGAGGCTATTGCTGCATTGCAAAATTGTCAACGAATTCTTTCGCATTGCAGCATCGGCAGCGATGATGGCAAGACGTCCCGAGAGGCGAAGGCATAGTGAAGCCATCAGCGGACGGGGGAATGGCGCGGCATGATGTTTGAGTTTCTGGAGCAGGTTGCCGCAACCGCCGCGGAGGCGACGCTGCCGCATTTCCGCTCACGGCTGGCGATCGACAACAAGGAAGCGCAAGGTTTCGATCCTGTCACCGAGGCCGACCGCGCGGCGGAACGTCAGATCCGCGCGCTGATCGCGCAAAGATTTCCCGAAGACGGCATCCATGGCGAGGAATACGGGCTGGAACGGCCCGATGCACCGCGCCGCTGGGTGATCGACCCTGTCGACGGCACCCGCGCCTTCATCACCGGTCTGCCTGTCTGGGGCACGCTGGTCGGGCTGACAGAAAATGGCCGCGCCGTGGCGGGCCTGATGGCGCAGCCCTTCACCGGCGAGGCCTTCATCGCCGACGGAACCAAAGCCATGCGCCTTTGGCGCGGTGCAGCCGAACCGCTTGGCGTGTCCGGCTGCCGCGACCTGACCGATGCGCGCCTGTTCACCACCTCGCCGCACCTGTTTCAGGGCGCGCTGCGCCAGCGCTATGATGCGTTGGAACGGGACGTGAAGCTATTCCGCTACGGCACCGATTGCTACGCCTTCGCCATGCTGGCGGCAGGCTTTGCCGATCTGGTGATCGACCCCGGCCTGCAAGCCTATGACATCGTGGCGCTGATCGCGCTGATCGAGCAGGCGGGCGGAATTGTCACCACGCTGGACGGCGGGCGGGCCGAAAATGGCGGCGACATCATCGCTGCCGCCACGCCGGAACTCCACGCTTCAGCCTTGGCGGTCATGCGCGGCTGAACGGTCAGGCTTCAACCGGCGCGGCCTGTTCGAGGTCTTGGGTGGCGAGCACGGGCGCGGTGCGCGCTCCCGCAGGGCCGCTGCCGGGAATGAAGGCAAGGATCGCCTTCATCGTCGCCGAGCGGATGTGCTCGCGCTCATGCAGCAATTCATGCGCCGCCTTGTCGATGATGATGGCGTGGGCGGCAGGCAGCAGGCGCACGGTTTCCTGCGTCGCGTCGCGCGGCACGATGACATCGCCGCCGGCAATCAGCACCAGCGCCGGGATGCGGAAGTCCTTCGAGTCCGCGCGGCGGTTCAGGGCGCGCATCGTGCGCACGCATTCGGCCACCCAGCGCGCCGTGGGCCCGCCCATCCGCAGATGCGGATGTGCCGTGTAAAGCCCGATGTTGCGCGCGAAGCGTTCCGGCGAACGGGTGACACGGTTGGCCGCAAAGGATGGCGCGCGCCATGCGCCGCCGCCGAAATAGAGCCGTCCAAGCCCGCACAACGTCATCAGACGGGCGAGGGCGCCGGCCCAGAACGTCGAGAAGGGTTGAGCGAAACCATTGCGCTGGATGCCAAGGAATGGCGCGATGAGCACCATGCGCTCGACCCGCGACTTCAGCTTGGGTGCGGCCGCCATCGCGACGAGGCTGCCAAGCGAATGGGCAAGCACGAAAAATGGGGCCCGGCAGTCCGGCAGCACGACCTGGTGGAACATGGCGTCCGCGTCGGTCACATAGTCGGCGAACCGGCGCACATAACCTTTTTCGCGATTGCCGATCAGCCGTTCGGAATCGCCCTGCCCGCGCCAGTCAAACACCGCCACATCAAGTCCGGCGGCCAAGAGATCGCGCGACGTCTCGTGATACTTTTCGATGCACTCATTGCGGCCGGTGAAAATCACCACCGTCCCGCGGCAGGGCAGGAGCGGCGTGCGCGCGGTCGCATAGCGGATGCGCTTGCGGTCGGGCGTCCACAGGCTCTTTGCAACCATCCCCTCAGGGGCGGGGTTGCCGTCAAACGCATAGAGCAGCGCCGGCTCATGCGGGCGCATCTGCACGGTCTGGCGCTGGCGGGAAAACGGCCACATCGAAGCCTCATACCGCGCGCGCAGGCCGTGCGGCAAGCGTGGCATGGCTGCGGCGGACGGTGGCCGGCGGCCTTGAAAGACCGGTTTTCGATTCCCAAATGCCAGTCAGCGGAGGCCAAAACGGCTCCGCGACTGATTGGCGACGGTGCCGCAAACGCGGGCCGGGATGCCAGTTGAAACCGCAAACCGTTGCTCTTGAAGGAGAACACCATGCGTGCCGTTGATTTTTCCCCGCTCTATCGCTCGACCGTCGGCTTTGACCGCCTGTTCGGCATGATCGATTCACTGGCGCAGGCCGATCAGGCCAATGCCTATCCGCCCTACAACATCGAGCGGACGGGCGAGAACGCCTACCGTATCTCGATGGCGGTTGCCGGTTTCGACGAGGATGAGCTGACCATTGAATCCAAGCCCAACCTTTTGACCGTGACCGGCAAGAAAGCCGGTTCCGAGACCGAGCAGGACAACGCCTTCCTCTATCGCGGCATCGCGCAGCGCGGCTTCGAGCGACGCTTCCACACCGCCGACTATGTGGAAGTGACGGGAGCCTCTCTGAAAAACGGCCTTCTCCACATCGAACTGAAGCGCGAGATCCCTGAAGCGCTGAAGCCTCGCCGCATCGCAATCGAGACCGCCAAAGCCCAGACGGCGAAAGTGATCGAGGCGAAGGCCGCCTGAAAACCGGCAAACGCGTGATCAAATCGGACGGCACCCGTTTGAAGGCGGGTGCCGTTTTCGTTTCAGGCTGGGCCTGCGCGACGTGCCAGCATCGCGTCAAGCGAGATGAGGCCCGCGCCCTTGATGACAAGGAACAGCAAGATCGTTACCCAGAGCAGCCGCTGGTCGAGGATCGCCGCGTCCGGAGCGCGGTCAAACCACGCGCCGGTCGCCTCCGCCCCGATCTTGTGCTGAAACACGTCGACAAGGCTCTGGACGATGATGAAGCCGATCATGCCAAGGCTGGCGAGACGGGTGAACAGGCCCGCCACCACCAGCAAGGGCAGCACCAGTTCGGCATAGGTGCCGAACCAGACGATCAGTTTCCAGGGCACCAGCGCCACATTGGCCGCATCATAGCCCGCCGCTTCAATCACCAGCGGCACGATCTGGTAGTAGGCGTTGTCGGCGACCGTGAAAGGGCCGAGCACACCTGGACCGATCTTGGTCAGGAATGAGCTGAAGTAGTAGCCAGAAAGCACCGCCGCGAAGGCAAACCGCGCGGCCAGCCCCGGCAGCCAGTGTTGCGTGGTGCGTTCAACCGCGCCGAAGACGCCGCCATGCAGGCGGATCAAGCGTGTGATCATGGTTCATGTCCCCGCAGGCTGTGTCGCCCGTCATTGCTGGAAGTGGATGTGGCAGTGCCGTTGAAAGAGACTTTGGGCGCTGCTCAGGATGCCGCATCTGGACCGGCGCACATCGCGCCTGACTGGAGCAGGGCCGCCAGCGCCGCCGGAATGTCGAAGCCGGGCGCGGCCGCCAACGCTGCCGCCAGAGCGCTGCCGAGGCTCTCACCAGACAGAAGGGCGCTGAAGAACACCGCGCCGCCGCCGGGCAACAAGCGCACCTCCACCGACAAGGCGGGCCGGGTCACGAGACAGGCTTGCGGCACGAGCGGCGTGGCGATCACCTGTCCGGCCCGGCCGGCCTCAAAAAGGTCATGAACTGCAAATCGCGATACGATGACCGTGGCGGCCGGGTGCGCCCTGAAACATTGGGCTGCAAGATCATCCGGCGCGACATCCGCGAGTGTCGCGGGCTGCATCGGCAGGGCATCCTCCGCGTGATAGGCGTCGAGCCATGCCCGCTCCAGCCGCGCCAGATCGGCAAGCCAGGGCATGGTGTGCCGGGCTGGCTCAAACGCGTCGAGAAACGCGGCGAAGTCCCGCCCGTGTTCAAAGACCAGACGCGAGCGCGGCGGATGCGCCGCAAGATAGAGCCGCGCCGCATCGGCAAAGCGCGCTTCACCGCATTGCGCCTTCACGGCAGGAAAGATCGAACCAAGCGCCTCGATCAAGCCGTGGGCGACATTGTTGCGGTAAACGTTGAAGCGCCGCCCGGCGGCTGCGCCGTCCCGTCCGGCCAGCATGGCGGGAGCTGGCAGATCGGCGTCACGCAATGCCCGCGTGATGTCGCCGCTTTGATCAGGCCAACTCTCACGCCACATGGCGGCGGCCCATGGCGGAGAGGCTATGCATGATATGGGCGGCGGCATGCGCCTCCGCCTTCAGGACCGGCCAATCCGGCAGGTCGGCATCCCATTCGACCAGAGTCGGAACCGGCCCGATCTGGCCGATGACGCGCCGGTAGAGCGACCAGACCGGATCAGGCACGGCGCGGTCATGCGTGTCGATCAGCAGCGGCAAGCCGGCGTCATCGGCCTGCGTGTCATGCCCGGCGAGATGGATTTCGCCGACACGGTCCAGCGGAAACGCGGCCAGATAGGCGTCCGCCGATGTGCCGTGATTGATCGCCGAGATGAAGACATTGTTCAGGTCGAGCAGCAGGCCGCAGCCGGTGCGCCGCGAGATCTCGCGCAGGAAATCGGTTTCGGACCAAGAGGAGTGGCGGAACAGGAGATAGGTCGACGGGTTTTCCAACAGGATCGGCCGGGCGATGGCATCCTGCATCTGGCTCACATGCGCGCAGACATGCGAAAGCGTATCGTCGGTGTACGGCAAGGGCAGCAGGTCGTTGTAATGAACGTCGGCATGGCTGGACCAGGCCAGATGCTCGGAGACAAGCGCAGGCTCGTATCGCTGCACAAGCGCGGCGAAACGGGCAAGGTGATCGGGGTCGAGTGCGTCGGGCCCGCCCAACGACATGGCCACCCCATGCAGAGACACCGGATGCCGCTCGCAGATGCGGGTGAGCGCCGCGTGCGCCGGACCGCCCGCGCCCATGTAGTTTTCGGCATGCACCTCGAAGAACACGCCCGGTTGCGCATCGTTCAGGATCGCATCCAGATGTTGCGGCTTGAAACTCGCACCCGCCATCGCGCGGACGGAACGGGAGGGGAAACGATGCGCCATGACATATGACCTTCGCTGAAGCGGTTGCGGACGGGGCATCCTTGCCCCGCCCGACATTTTCACCGTGTGTCGGATCAACCGGCCATGTCGCGATCGAGTTTCATGAGCGAGCCCGTGCGGCCATCCGGCAACATGACTTTCTCGCCGGTCTTGGCCAATACCGGCTCGGCGCTCTCGCAGGTGCCGTCCTTCACGAGCGTCCATGCATTGCCCTGGTAATCGACTTTCGATGTGCCGGCACAGGTGGTCCCGGGGCCTGCGGCGCAGTCGTTCTGGCCGGCCAGGGCCACGCCATAGCATTTCACATCGGCGGCCGCGGCGGTGGTGACAGCACCAAGCGACAGCGCGGAGGCCAGTGCGCTGGCAATGAGAGCGGAGTTGACGACGGTTTTGGTCTGCATCGGATGATCCTCGATTGAGCGGCGAACACCATGTTCGCTGGATCACTAGTGCGACAATCCGCCGCTCAACAGAAAATCACCGGCGCGTGAAGCGCGTCACGGATGCGTGCGCTCAGATCAACGCCGCAATCGCGTCAATGTGATCGTCAGTGGTGGCAAAGGACGTGACAAAGCGGGCAAGCCGCTCGTTTTCGCCGATCATGTCCTCCAATCCATGCGGCGCATTCCACGGATAGAACTTTGCACCCGCCGCCTCGAACTGCGCCATGCGCTCCGAGGTCATGACCGGAAACACTTCGTTGGCCTGCGGCTCCCACAACAGGCGGATGCCGTCCGCCTGCCGGAAGAGTGCGGCGAGGCGCGCGGCCAGGGCATTGGCGTGGCGGGCGTTTTCCAACCAGACATCGTCCTGGAGATAGGCGTCGAACTGCGCGGCCATGAACCGCGTCTTGGAGAACAGCTGGGCCGCCCGCTTGCGGATGTAAGGCAGTTGCCTCGCCTGCGCCGGATCAAGAAACACCAGCGCCTCGGCGCACCAGCAGCCATTCTTCGTGGCCCCGAACGACACGATGTCCACCCCGGCCTTCCATGTCATGTCGGCGGGTGTGCAGCCGAGCGCGACAAGCGCGTTGGCAAAACGCGCGCCGTCCATGTGCAAAGGCAGCCCGCGCGCTTTGGCGATTGCCGAAATCTCCGCGATCTCGGTCAGCGTGTGGACCGTGCCCGCTTCCGTCGCCTGCGTGATCGAGACGGCCATGGGTTGCCCGGCATGGACGAAATCCGGCGGGAAGCGGTTGAGTTCCCGCGCTAGCCGCGCCGGGTCCATCTTGCCGACAGCGGAAACGCCCGGCCTGCCATCGACCGGGTGCAGCCGCGCGCCACCGGTGAAATATTCCGGCGCGCCGCATTCATCCTCGATCATGTGTGCTTCGCGGTGGCAGAGCGTGACGCCGCCGGGGCGGTTGATCGCCGCAAGTGCCAGCGCATTGGCGGCTGTGCCGGTGCCAACAAAGAACACGGCCACCTCGCGCTCGAAAATGGCGTTGAACCTGTCTTCCACCGCGCGGTCGAGATCGGACGTGCCATAGGCCGACGCAAAACCGCCCGAGTGGCGCGACAGACTGTCCGCGACGCGCGGATGGACTCCGGCCCAATTGTCGGATGCGAAATACATGGCTTGAAGCTCCCTCTGCGTCAGGCGTGGTGTGGCGCGCCCCGCGTCTTGCTGCAAGGGGTGTCGGTGGCGGCAAGCCGGTTCGTTTGCTTTGCGCAACAATCTTGCGCCAGAGGCTCCCCACGCTTGCTTTTTCTAAGCTTGAAAGCCGTTTAGAAATATGCAAATGAGAAAAGGTCAATAACACTGACATAATTTGCGCGACGCCCGCGCGACGTTTTGCCGCCCGCTTTCAAGCACTTGGCGGCGGAATGCGCGGGCGGCGCGCCAATCTGCCGGAAACCCGGCATCGTAACGGCAGCATCCGGCGGTGGTCCGGGTTGCATCAATGGAGGACGGCACATGACGCACAACGCAATCGCTGGACCAGTCCAGACGAAGGCTGCCGCGCTCAAACGTGACGGCGCATCCTCCGTGGCGTTTTCAGCCGGCTTCAAGCCTCAGGGTCTGTACTCGGGCACGCGCGAGCACGATGCCTGCGGTGTCGGCTTCATCGCCGACATGACGGGCGCGCGCAGCCACCGGACTTTGGCTGACGGCCTTTTCATGCTGGAAAACCTGACGCACCGCGGCGCTGTCGGTGCCGACCCGCTGATGGGCGATGGCGCCGGCGTGCTGACGCACATCCCGCACAGGCTTTTTGCCGAGGACATGGCGAAGGCGGGCGTGAACCTGCCTGCGCCCGGCCACTATGCCGTGGGCTACATGTTCCTGCCGCAGGATGCCGAAAAGCGGGCGTTTTGCGCGGATGTCGTGCAGTCGGTGATTGCCGCCGAGGGACAGGCATTCCTCGGGTTCCGCTCGGTGCCGGTGGACAATGCCTCGCTCTCCAAGGCGCCCGAAATCGCCGCAACGGAGCCCGTGCATCTGCAAGTGTTCATTGGCCGTGGCCCGGCAGTGCGCGACGACGAGGATTTCGAGCGCCGCCTCTACATCCTGCGCAAGGTGATTTCCAACCGCATCTATGTCGAAGGCGGCATCTCGTCGGAGGAATTCTACACCGTCTCGATGTCGGCGCGCACAATTGTCTACAAGGGCATGTTCCTTGCCTATCAGGTTGGCGCCTATTACGCCGACCTGAAGGACCCGCGCTTCGAGACGGGCCTCTGCCTTGTCCATCAGCGCTTCTCGACCAACACCTTCCCGTCGTGGAAGCTCGCCCACCCCTACCGGATGGTCGCGCATAATGGCGAGATCAACACGGTGCGCGGCAACGTCAACTGGATGGCGGCGCGTCAGGCTTCGGTTGACTCGGAACTGTTCGGCAATGACATCTCGAAGCTCTGGCCGATTTCCTATGAGGGCCAGTCGGACACCGCCTGCTTCGACAACGCGCTCGAATTCCTGTGGCAGGGCGGCTATGCGTTGCCGCACGCGATGATGATGCTGATCCCGGAAGCGTGGTCGGGCAACAAATCCATGAGCCCGGAGCTGAAGGCGTTCTACGAATATCACGCTGCGCTGATGGAGCCGTGGGACGGTCCCGCCGCCGTCGCCTTCACCGATGGCCGCCAGATTGGTGCGACGCTTGACCGCAACGGCCTGCGCCCCGCCCGCTACATCGTCACGCGTGACAACCGCGTCATCATGTCGTCGGAAGCGGGCGTGTTGCCGGTTGCCGAAAAGGACATCGTCAGGAAATGGCGGCTCCAGCCGGGCCGCATGTTGCTGATCGACCTTGAGAAAGGCGCGATCATCGCCGACGAGGAAATCAAGGCGCAGGTCGCGGCATCCAACCCTTACCGGCAATGGCTGGCGCGCACCCAATTGGTGCTGGAGGAATTGAAGCCTGTCGCGCCGCGCTCCTTGCGCGAGGACGTGACCCTGCTCGATCGGCAGCAGGCATTCGGCTACACGCTGGAGGACACAAGGATCCTGATGGCGCCGATGGCGACCGTCGGCCAGGAGGCTGTCGGCTCCATGGGCACCGACACGCCGATCTCGGCGATGTCCGACAAGTCGAAGCTGCTCTACACCTATTTCAAGCAGAACTTCGCTCAGGTGACGAACCCGCCGATCGACCCGATCCGGGAGGAGCTGGTGATGAGCCTTGTCTCCTTCATCGGGCCGCGCCCGAACCTGTTCGACCTTGAAGGCGTGTCTCGCAAGAAGCGCCTTGAAGTGCGCCAGCCGATCCTGACCAATGGCGACCTCGAAAAGATCCGCGCCATCGGTCATTCGGAAGACCAGTTCGATTCCAAGACGCTCGACACGACATATGCCGTGACCGAGGGCGCCGCCGGCATGGAAGGCGCGCTTGAACGGCTCTGCCAGCGCGCGGAAGCGGCGGTTGCCGGCGGCTACAACATCATCATCCTGTCGGACCGCAATGTCGGGCCGGATCGCATCGCCATCCCGGCGCTGCTTGCGACGGCGGCTGTGCATCATCACCTGATCCGCAAGGGCCTGCGCACCTCGGTCGGCCTCGTCGTTGAATCGGGCGAGCCGCGGGAGGTGCATCATTTCTGCTGCCTTGCTGGTTACGGCGCCGAGGCGATCAACCCCTATCTCGCCTTCGACACGCTGCTCGACATGCATGCGCGCGGCGAGTTCCCGAAAGAGGTTGACGCTTATGAAGTCGTCAGCCGCTACATCAAGTCGATCGGCAAGGGCATTTTGAAGGTCATGTCCAAGATGGGCATCTCGACCTACCAATCCTATTGCGGCGCGCAGATCTTCGACGCCGTCGGCCTGTCGTCGACTTTCATCGAGCGTTATTTCACCGGCACCGCGACGCAGATCGAGGGCGTCGGCCTCGCCGAGGTGGCGGCTGAAACAACGCAGCGTCACGGCGAAGCCTTCGGCGATGACCCTGTGTTGAAGAACACGTTGTCGGTCGGTGGGGAGTACATGTTCCGCATGCGCGGCGAAAAGCATGTCTGGTCGCCCGATGCGGTGGCGAAGCTCCAGCACGCCGTCCGCCTCACCGACCGCAAGGCTTACGACGACTATGCCGCCATGGTGAATGCCGAGGCGGAGCACGCCTCCACCATCCGCGGGCTGTTCCATATCCGCATGGCTGGGGAAGCCGGGCGCACACCCGTGCCGCTTGATCAGGTTGAGCCCGCGAAAGACATCGTGAAGCGTTTCGTGACGGGCGCGATGTCCTTCGGTTCGATCAGCCGCGAGGCGCACACCACGTTGGCAATCGCGATGAACCGCATCGGCGGCAAATCCAACACCGGCGAGGGGGGCGAGGAGGCCGACCGCTTCATGCCGCTGCCGGATGGCTCGATGAACCCCGAGCGTTCGGCGATCAAACAAGTGGCATCCGGCCGCTTCGGCGTGACGACGGAGTATCTCGTCAACTCCGACGTCATGCAGATCAAGGTGGCGCAGGGCGCGAAACCTGGCGAAGGCGGGCAGTTGCCCGGCCACAAGGTGGACGCGACCATTGCCAAGGTGCGCCATTCGACACAGGGCGTCGGCCTCATTTCCCCGCCGCCGCACCATGACATCTATTCAATCGAAGATCTGGCGCAGCTGATCTTCGACCTGAAGAACGTCAACCCGGATGCCGACGTGTCGGTCAAGCTCGTCTCGGAAGTGGGTGTGGGAACAGTGGCCGCAGGCGTCGCCAAGGCGCGCGCCGACCACATCACCGTGTCAGGCTATGAAGGCGGCACGGGCGCTTCCCCGCTGACCTCCATCAAGCATGCCGGCTCGCCCTGGGAGATGGGCATTGCCGAAACGCACCAGACGCTGGTGTTGAACGGCTTGCGCTCGCGCGTCGCGCTGCAGGTGGATGGCGGTTTGCGCACCGGGCGCGACGTGATTGTCGGCGCGCTGCTTGGGGCCGACGAGTTCGGCTTCTCGACCGCGCCGCTGATCGCGGCCGGCTGCATCATGATGCGCAAATGCCATCTCAACACCTGCCCGGTCGGCGTGGCGACGCAGGACCCGGTCCTGCGGTCCCGCTTCAAGGGCACGCCCGAACATGTGATCAACTACTTCTTTTTTGTCGCCGAAGAAGTGCGCGAATTGCTGGCCGCCATGGGCTACACATCGCTGGAAGAGATCATCGGCGAAAGCCAGCTGCTCGACAAATCGGCTGCCGTCACGCATTGGAAGGCCAAGGGCCTCGATTTCGCCCGGCTGTTCCACAAGCCGGACGCTGCACGCGAAAACACCCGCCACACGGCGCGTCAGGTGCACCCGATCGATGACGTGCTCGACCGCAAGCTGATCGCACAAGCCGAACCGGCCATCATGCGCAAGCAGCCTGTCGTGATCGAAACGGCGATCAAAAACGTTGACCGATCGGCCGGTGCCATGCTGTCGGGCGTGATCGCCAAACGGCACGGCCACAAGGGCCTGCGTGATGACAGTGTTTCGGTGAAGCTGACGGGCACGGCCGGACAGAGCTTCGGCGCGTTCCTTGCCCGCGGCGTGACCTTCACGCTGGAGGGCGACGCCAATGACTATGTCGGCAAAGGGCTGTCAGGCGGCAAGCTGATCATCAAACCAGCGCCGGATTCCGGCATCGTCCCGCACCAGTCGATCATTGTCGGCAACACGGTGCTCTATGGCGCGATCGAAGGCGAGTGCTACTTCTCCGGCGTGGCGGGCGAGCGCTTCGCCGTGCGCAATTCGGGCGCGATCGCCGTTGTCGAAGGCGTGGGCGACCATGGCTGCGAGTACATGACGGGCGGCATTGTCGTCGTCCTCGGCCAAACCGGACGCAACTTTGCTGCCGGCATGTCGGGCGGGATCGCCTATGTGCTGGACGAAGACGGCAGCTTTGCCGCGCGCTGCAACATGGCGATGGTGGAGTTGGAACCTGTGCCCGAGGAAGACGACCTGATGGAGCGGCTGCACCATCATGGCGGCGACCTTGAGGCCAAGGGCCGCGTCGATGTCGGCCAGGACATGACCTCGCATGACGAGGAGCGGCTCTACCAGCTTGTCTCCAACCACGCGCATTACACCGGTTCGGCCCGGGCCAAGGAGATCCTGGCGGATTGGACGCACTACCGGCCCAAATTCCGCAAGGTGATGCCGGTTGAATACCGCCGCGCGCTGGAGGAAATGCAGCGCCAGCAAACGATGATCGCCGCGGAATAGGCAGGGAGAACCGCCATGCTGACAACCACCACATCCAGCCTGCAAGGCCATGAGATTGTCGAGTACAAGGGCATCGTCACCGGCGAGGCCATCCTCGGCGCAAACATCTTCCGCGACCTGTTTGCCGGCATCCGCGACATCGTCGGCGGGCGGTCAGGGTCTTATGAAAAAGTGCTGCGCGGCGCGCGGGAACAGGCGTTGGCCGAAATGCAGGCCGAAGCCCGCGACCTCGGGGCGAACGCCGTCATCGGCATCGACCTTGACTACGAAACCGTCGGCACCAACGGCTCGATGCTGATGGTGACGGCGACGGGCACGGCTGTCGTGGTGCGGTGAGGAGGATTGGACGGCTCTTCTTGGCGTGATATGTTTTGTCATATGTCAGAGGAGTATCTGCCTGTGAACAAGCATCATGGCACCACCAAGCGGGTCCGGGTTTTCAAGAATGGACGCAGCCGGGCGGTGCGTTTGCCAAAGGAATTTGATGTCAAGGGCGATGAAGTGGACCTCACGTTGAAACCGGATGGCACGGTTCTCATCAGCAGGGTTTTGCAGAATTCGCTGTCTGACTATCTGAAAACTGCGGAGCCTTGGACAGGAGGGGATTTCGTTCCAGATGACTCCGATCTGCTTCCGTTGGACGACGTCAACCTTTGATGACCTATCTTCTTGATACCAACATTCTGTCGCATCTGGTCCGGTTCCCAACCGGCTCGGCTGCGATCCGGATTGCTCAAATTGGTTCGAATGAAGTTTTCACAAGCATCGTCGTGGCGGCGGAGGCACGCTTTGGTGCCGCAAAGAAGGGATCTGAGTTGCTCACATCGAAGATCGAAAACATTTTGACGCGATTGCGCGTCGAGCCATTTGATGCCCCGGCTGATCTTCACTATGCGGACATACGCCATCATTTGGAGCGATCAGGCACTCCAATCAGCCCGAACGACATGCTGATTGCCGCGCACGCCTTGGGGCTCGGGGCGACGCTGGTGACAGCGAACGAAACTGAGTTCTCCCGTGTTCCGGGATTGAAGATTGAAAACTGGCTCCGCTGAGGCGGCGCAGACCGGAGTGGATGACAATGGGCAAAGTGACCGGGTTTCTTGAGATCGACCGCCAGACGCCGAAATATCAGCCGGCGTCGGATCGCATCCGCCATTTCAAGGAGTTCACGCTTCCGATGTCGGACACGGAAGTCGCCAAGCAGGCGGCGCGCTGCATGGATTGCGGCGTGCCCTATTGCCACGGCCCGACCGGCTGCCCGATCCACAACCAGATCCCGGACTGGAACGACCTCATCTATTCCGGCAATTGGGAAGAGGCGATCCGCAATCTGCACTCCACCAACAATTTCCCGGAATTCACCGGCCGCATCTGCCCCGCGCCCTGCGAGGAGGCCTGCACGCTGAACCTTGAGGACGCCCCCGTCGCGATCAAGACTGTCGAACAGGCCATTGCCGACAAGGCCTATGCGCTGGGCATGATCGTGCCGCAGCCGCCGTTGCAGAAGACGGGCAAAAGCGTCGCCATCATCGGCTCCGGTCCGGCTGGTCTTGCTGCGGCGCAGCAATTGGGCCGCGCCGGGCATGATGTGCATGTCTATGAGCGCGAAAGCCGCCCCGGCGGACTGCTGCGCTACGGAATCCCCGACTTCAAGATGGAAAAGCACTTCATCGACCGTCGTGTTGAGCAGATGCAAGGCGAGGGCGTGACATTCTTCTGCAACGTCAATGTCGGTGAAGACAAAACCGTTGAAGAGCTTTTGACCGGTTATGACGCCGTGATCTATTGCGGCGGCTCGGAAACGCCGCGCCCGGCGGGCATCCCCGGCGTAGAACTGGCGGGCGTGTTTGATGCGATGCCCTATCTGGTGCAGCAGAACAAGCGCGTCGGCGGCGAGGTGATCACTTCGAAGGCCTGGCCGGCCCAGCCGATTTCGGCGGCTGGCAAGCATGTTGTCGTGGTCGGCGGCGGCGACACCGCATCCGATTGCATCGGCACCGCGTTCCGGCAGGGCGCCGTGAAGGTGACCCAACTCGACATCCGACCCAAGCCGCCGGAAAAGGAAGACAAACTGTCGGTCTGGCCCTATTGGGCGACCAAGATGCGCACGTCGTCCTCGCAGGCCGAAGGCGTCAAGCGCACGTTCCAGGTGGCGACACTCGCTTTCGTCGGCGATCCGGAAACCGGGCATCTGACGGGCGTGAAATGCTGCGAAGTGGATGAGCGCCGCAAACCAGTTGCAGGCACGGATTTCATCATCCGCGCCGATCTCGCTTTCATCGCGATTGGTTTTTCCGGCCCGATCAGCGGCGCGGTGATGGACGAAATGAACGGACGGCTTGCAGTGACCAAGGATGTGCGCGGTTCGACCAATGTTGTCGCCAATGACGAGGACTACAAATCCTCGGTCGACAAGCTGTTTGTCGCGGGCGACGTGCGGCGCGGCCAGAGCCTCGTCGTCTGGGCGATCCGCGAGGGCCGCCAGGTGGCGCATGCCGTCGACAAGCACCTGATGGGCGCAACCGTGCTGCCGCGTTGAGGCAGATCAAGACAATCATATCAGCAGTCACTTACATAAACATGCGCTGATGTTGAGCGCGGGTTTTTGCTGGAGACGACGATGCTGAGACTTGCTGCCGTGATCTACATTCTTGCAGCCCCGGTGATCATGGGGTCGCTTGTGACGGCGTTCCTGACGGTTGATCAACTGGGCGCGGAATATCTCGGTCTTGCCGGGGTTGCGGCCATAGGCGCCGTTCTCGCTGCACCGGTGGCCTGGCTGGTCGCACGGGCCATTCTGAAGCAGACACGCAAGCCGGCCTGAAAACGGCACGGGACCGGCGTTGACATTCCTGCCGCGGCAGGCAGAAGGCAGGCGCGCAAACTTGGTGAGACCCGCCCGTGACTGCCAGGACTGTATCCGTTTCCGAGGTCAGAGCCGCCATTGGAACCGAGTTGTTCTCTGGCTGGCGCGTTGTCACGCAGGCAATGATCGACGATTTTGCCCGCGCGACCGACGATTTCCAATGGATCCACACCGACCCGGAGCGCGCCGCGGCGGAAACGCCGTTTGGCGGCACCATCGCGCATGGATTTCTGACGCTCTCCCTGCTTTCGACACTGGCCTATGAGGCGCTGCCCGTCATCGAGACGACGACGATGGGCATGAATTACGGCTTCGACAAAATCCGCTTCGCGGCCCCGGTCAAGGCAGGAGCAAAAGTGCGCGCGCGTTTCGTCTTGAAGGATGCCGACATCCGCCCGTCCGGCCGCGTGCTGACGCGCTATGACGTCAATTTGGAGATCGACGGCTCGGCCAAGCCCGCCTTCACCGCCGAATGGATCATCCTCGCGGTGATCGACCCGGAAGAAGTGGCGAAACTGGACTGAGCCTGTCACCAGTCGCGCTTTATCGCATCCTCAAGGAAATCGAAGGCGTAAGGCGCGAACGAACGCCAGACCTCGACGCGGAAGGCGTGTTCGGCAAGCCGCAGCAGCACGATCTCGGTTTTGCCCATCAACGTGCGCGAGCACGCGCCAGCCGGGAAAGCCGAAAGGTTCAAATCCTGCGGGCAACCTGCATTGAGCGCATCGGCCGCGCCCGCACCTTCCACCATAAGGGCCGCGTTGCGGTGCGAGATGTCGACGGCGGAGTGAAACGCCGCAACCTTGGCCAGCGCGCCAGCGAAATCATGCCCGTCCGGCCCGATCAGCAACCATTCGTCGGGGCCGAGCCACAAAGCATGCACGTCCCCTTTGGTGATGGAGGTTTTCGGCTTTTCCGGCAACGCCACGCCCAGCGCCTTCGACAGCGCGGCGACGCTTTCCGAAGGTGCGCGCAGAGACAACCGCGCGGCGGGCGGCGCAACGCTGACAGAGGCGCGGCCCTTGGCGTAACGTGCGCCGGCGATCACCGGCAGGCGTGAAGCGGTCTCAGCCATGGACGCGGCCTCCCTCGGCATCGACAAACACCGGCTTGACGATCTCAGCCTCGATCACTCCGTCCGGCATCGGCACGAAAATGGTCTTGCCCATCTTGTCATTGCCACCGGCGATCAACGCCATGGCGATGGAACGTCCGCAATTTTCCGACCAATAGGACGAGGTGACATGGCCGATCATTGTCATCGGCACGGGCTGGTTCGGCGTCTCGACAATCTGCGCGCCTTCCTCCAGCACCACCTTCGGGTCTTTGGTCAAAAGCCCGACGAGTTGCTTGCGGCCCGGCCGCATCAGGTCCGCGCGCTTCATGCCACGGATGCCGACAAAATCCGCCTTCTTCTTGCCGACGGCCCAGCCGAGGCCCGCATCGTCGGGCGTCACCGTGCCGTCCGTGTCCTGACCGACGATGATGTAGCCCTTCTCGGCGCGCAGCACATGCATCGCCTCCGTGCCATAGGCGCAGCCGCCAAGCGCCGTCAGGCGGGCGTAGAGCGCTTCCCACACCGCCAGCCCATGGTCGGACGGCACATTGATCTCGAAGCCGGCTTCACCCGTGAACGACATCTTGAACAGCCGCATCGGTACGCCAAGGATTCGTCCCTCGCGGTAGCTCATATGCGGCAGAGCGCCGGCGGAGATGTCCACGCCTTCGACAAGCTGCGCAAGCACCTCGCGCGCCTTCGGCCCCTGCAGCGCGATCACGGCCCATTGCTCGGAAATCGACGTGAGATAGACCTTCAGATGCGGCCACTCCGTCTGGAGGTAGTCCTCCATCATGGTCATCACCCTTGGGGCGCCGCCGGTGGTGGTGGTCACATGGAAGCGGTCCTCTGCGATGCGGGCAACCACACCGTCATCATAGATGAACCCATCCTCGCGGCACATGATGCCATAGCGCAGGCGGCCGGGTTCCAGCTTTTTGAACGGGTTGGTGTACATGCGGTCGAGAAACTCCGCCGCATCCGGCCCCACAACCTCGATCTTGCCCAAGGTGGACGCGTCAAACATGCCGCCGACTTCACGCACCGTCTTCACCTCGCGATTGACGGCGGCATGCATGTCCTCGCCCGCACGCGGGTAATACCACGCGCGCTTCCACAGGCCGACATCCTCGAAATCCGCCCCCAGCGCCACATGGGCGGCATGGATGGGCGTGTGGCGCGCCGGGTCGAACAGCTTGCCGCGCGCATGGCCGACCAGCGCGCCAAAGGTCACCGGCGTATAAGGCATGCGGAACGTGGTGAGCCCGACTTGCGGCACCTCGCGGTCAAGCGCCTTGGCGGCAATCGCCAGCCCGTGGATGTTCGATGTCTTGCCTTGGTCGCTCGCCATGCCGTTGGTGGTGAAGCGCTTGACATGCTCGATCGACTGCATGCCTTCGCGCACCGCCAGCTTGATGTCCTTGGCGGTCACATCATTCTGGAAATCGACGAATGCCTTGACGGTTTCACCCTGATCGGCGCCCAGCAGCGCGCCGGAAACACCGCCCTCGAAACTCTCCGCACTGCCGCCTTTCAGGGCCGTGCGTTTCGCCATCCGGCCCGCCTCATTTGCGAAGCGCTCGCCTGCGGCCAGCGCCTGGTCAATCGTTTCCGACAGGCTGATAGCACCGTTGCAGGCACCAACCGAGATCGCGTCCTGCGGATAGGCACCGGGCAGGAAGCGGCCGGTTTCCTTGTCCCAGACGACGCGGCCGCGCGACTGCGAATACATATGCACCGATGGCGTCCATCCGGCGCTCATCAGCAGCGCATCGACCGGGATGAGCCGGCTGACACCGCCCGCCTTGGCCTGCACCAGCATGGACGAGACGCGCAGCCGCCCGCCGGTGGAGATCACGCCTGCGCCGGGGATGACCTCGATGCCGAGCGCGCGCGCGTCCTCGATGGCCGGCCCGGCTGGCGCATCGCGCCAGTCAACGATGGCCGCCACATTCACTCCGGCCTTCTTCAGGTCGATCGCTGCGTGATAAGCACTGTCATTGGCGGTGAACACACCGACATTCCGGCCAACCGCCACGCCATAATGGTTGAGGAAGGTGCGTGCCGCTGATGCCAGCATGATGCCCGGCCGGTCGTTTTCGGCAAACACCATGTGCCGCTCGATGGCACCGGCGGCGATGATGACCCGCTTGGCGCGCACCTGCCACACCCGCTCGCGCGGCGTGTCGGCATTGAAGGTCGCCAGATGCTCGGTGATGCGCTCGACAAGGCAGACCATGTTCTGCGCCTGATAGGCGAAGGCGGTCGTCCTCGTCAGCAGGCGCACATTGTCCATGGCGGCGAGCTTGGCGGCGGTGGCAACAGCCCAGTCATGGCCGCCTTGCCCGTCGATCATCGCGCTTGTCTCGAATTTCAATGCTCCGCCGACGCCGGCCTGCTCGTCGCAGATCATCACGGAGGCGCCAGCCTCCGCCGCCGCCAGCGCCGCCGCAAGGCCCGCCGCGCCCGCACCGATCACCAGCACGTCGCAATGGGCGAAGCGGTTGGCATAGGCATCCGGATCCGCTTCGATTGGCGCCTTGCCAAGGCCCGCCGCCCGGCGGATGTTCGGTTCATAGAGCTTCGCCCACGCTTTCGCGGGCCACATGAACGTCTTGTAGTAGAACCCGGCCGGGATGAACGGGGACGCCAGATCATTCACCGCGCCAATGTCATACTCCAGCGAGGGCCAGCGGTTCTGGCTGTCAGCGGCAAAGCCATCGTAAATCTCGGCCACCGTCGCCCGCACATTCGGCTCCGTGCGCGCGCCATCGCGCTTCACCTGCACGAGTGCATTGGGTTCTTCCACGCCCGCGGCAAGAATGCCGCGCGGACGGTGATATTTGAACGAGCGGCCGACCAGATGGATGTCATTGGCGATCAGAGCCGAGGCGAGCGTGTCGCCCTCAAGCCCCTGCATCACCTTGCCATCGAAGGAAAAGCGCAATGGTTTGGCGGCGTTGAGGCGGCCTTTGCCTGCGATCCGGTTTTTCTGTGCGGCGCTCATTTCGCATCTCCCGGCAGCAGCGACCGGCCCGATACGCCGGGGTCGACGGTCAGCGCCAGCGTCTTTTCAGGTAGGGTGATGTCCGGCTTCGGCAGCCCGGCCTTGTAGGTCATCAGGATCTTGTCTGTCACCGTGTCACGCGCCGCGTTGAAGAACCGCGCGCAGCCATGCACATGCCGCCAGCGCTCGAAGGTGACACCCTTCGGATTGTCGCGCAGGAAGAAGAAGGCCTCGAACTCCTCATCCGTGATGTCGGCCATGTTCTGAGGCCGCGCGATATGCGCCTCGCCCGACTGGCGAAACTCCACCTCGGGGCGCTCTTCGCCGCAATAGGGGCAATGGATCAGCAGCATGTCCCGTCCCTCAATGCGCCACGGCGGCTGCGGCAGCTTCGTCGATCAACCGGCCGGAACGGAAGCGCTCCAGCGTGAAACCGGCATTGATCGGGTGCGGATTGTCATTGGCGATGGTGTGGGCGAACACATGGCCGGAACCCGGCGTCGCCTTGAAGCCGCCCGTGCCCCAGCCGCAATTGACGTAGAGCCCAGGCACCGGCGTTTTCGCCAGAATCGGCGAGCGGTCGGGCGTCACGTCGACGATACCGCCCCATGAGCGCAGCATTTTCATTCGCGTGAACATCGGGAACATCTCGCAGATCGCGTCCAGAGTGTGGTTGATGATGTGGAGGCCGCCGGTCTGCGAATAGGACGTGTACTGGTCGGTTCCCGCGCCAATCACCAGTTCGCCCTTGTCGGACTGGCTGATATAGGCGTGCACCGTGTTCGACATGACGACGCAGGGGAAACACGGTTTCACCGGCTCCGACACCAGCGCCTGCAACGGGAAGCTTTCCAGCGGCATCCGCACGCCCGCCATCTCCATGATGACGGAGGTGTGCCCGGCCGCGACCACGCCCACTTTCTTCGCCCCGATGAAACCGCGCGTTGTTTCCACACCTGTCACATGGCCATTGCCCGAGCGGCGCACGCCGGTGACCGCGCAATTCTGGATGATGTGGACGCCTCGGTCGGATGCGGCGCGCGCGTAGCCCCACGCCACCGCATCATGGCGCGCTGTGCCGCCGCGCTGCTGGAAGGCCGCGCCCATCACCGGGTAACGCGCCGTCTTGGAGATGTTCAGCGGCGGGCAGATGTCTTTCGCCTCTTCCGGCGTCAGCCAGCGGTTGTCGACACCGTTCAGCCGGTTGGCATGAATGTGACGTTTGGCCACCTGCACGTCATGCACATTGTGGGCGAGCATCATCACGCCGCGCGGGGAATACATGACGTTGTAGTTGATGTCCTGCGACAGCGTCTCCCACAGCTTCACCGAATGATCATAGAGCCCGGCGGATTCGTCATAGAGATAGTTCGAGCGCACGATGGTGGTGTTGCGGCCGGTGTTGCCGCCGCCGATCCAGCCCTTTTCCAGCACAGCCACATTGGTGATGCCGTGCTGGCTGGCGAGGTAATAGGCGGTTGCCAGCCCGTGGCCGCCGCCGCCGACAATGATCACGTCATAGTCGGCCTTCGGTTCGGGCGACGCCCATTGCCTGTCCCAGCCGGTATGGGCGCGCATCGCTTCACGCGCGAGGGCAAAGACCGAATATTTCCGCATGTCCGTCCTCCGGATGATGCCATGGCCGGATGCAACGCACCGGCCGACTGATGCATTCTCTAGCAGTCGCAACGGAACGCAATTGCACGCCGCGCGACATGAACCGGTCCCGTTTTCGCCAATTTGGCAGCCCCTCAACAGGAGCGCGCATTGGTATAGATATTGATCCATTGAACGCGGACGTCAAGCTCGGGTTTGCACGCCCTGATCCGCGATTCTTGACGGCAATCAACGACGCAGACTGGACAGGCCCGCGATCCTTTGCTATCGCGCGCCATCTCGTGGCGCATGCGCCTCCGGGGCGGATGTGTTTTGCCGCCTCAGTCAGATCAACCGAATGGAAAGGCAGAGCCGAGCCGTGCAAGTTCTCGTCCGTGACAACAATGTGGATCAGGCGCTGCGCGCCCTCAAGAAAAAGTTGCAGCGCGAAGGCATCTTCCGTGAGATGAAGATGCGCGACCACTACGAGAAGCCCTCGGTGAAACGCGCCCGCGAAAAGGCCGAAGCCGTCCGCCGCGCCCGCAAACTGGCCCGCAAACGCGCGCAGCGCGAGGGCTTGCTCTCGGGCCGCAACGCGGCTGCGACCACTGGCGCGCGCTGAAACCTCCGCCCTTAACCGGGCTTTCACCAAGATGAGCGAAGCGGGGGCCATGAAGCCGCCGCTTTTTTCTTTATGGGCATGGGGTGCAGGCACCGCGCCTGCGCATCGGGGAATGCGAATGGACGGATGTTTTGGCGCGCGCTGGCGCGGTTTGGCCTTGGCAGGCGTTGCGGCAGCATTGCTTGGCGGCTGCACCACCATGACCGACCTTGGCGAATCAGTCACGGTCGATCGCACCCAGAGCTCGACGGAAAACATCGGCTCGCTGACCGCCGTCATCCAGCGCGAACCGAGCAACCCCGAAGCCTACAATGTGCGCGGGGCCGCCTATGGCAAGGGCGGGCGCTATCAGGAGGCGCTGGCCGATTTCAACACCGCTTTGCAGCTCAATCCGAATTTCTATCAGGCCTATGCCAATCGCGCGCTGATCCTGCGCTATCTGGGTGACAGGCCAGGTGCGCTGAACGACTATAACCGCGCGCTGCAACTCAATCCGAACTACGACACCGCATATATCGGGCGCGGCAATCTCTACCGCGTCAACGGGCAGGTTGCCGAAGCCGAAGCGGACCTCAATCGGGCGATCCAGCTCGGCACATCCGACCCGCGCGCCTTTCACAATCGCGGGCTGATCCGGCAATTGCGCGGCGAACATGATGCGGCCATCGAAGATTTCACGCAGGCGCTGACGCTAGAGCCGACCTCGCCCGAACCCTATAACGGGCGCGGCTTGTCCTACTTCGCCAAGGGCGATGATGAAAACGCCTTGAATGATTTCAACACGGCGTTGCGCCTGAATGACAGATCCGCCGAGGGCTGGGCCAATCAGGCGCTTGTCTATGAGCGCAAGGGCGACTTGAAACGTGCGCGCCGCTCCTATTCGCGCGCGCTTGCGCTCAATCCGAACTATCAACCCGCGATCGCCGGCCTCGCCCGCACCCGCGGCGGCATTTGAAAGGCATCAATCCGGCGGACGAGGCGCAAAGCCGGGCACGGTTGCTAGAAACGCAAGCACATGCTCCATCGCGCCATTGACGGCGAGATCATTGTGCCCGGCCTCCGGCAGCAGGATCCATTCCACTCCGCCTGACTGAGCCGCGTCGCGCAGCCTTTCGCCAAGCAGCACCGGTATCAGCGTGTCGCGCCCTCCATGGATCATCAGCATCGGAGCCAGGACCACGCCGATCTCGTCAATGGGGCGGATGTCATGGCGCAGAAGCCAGCGGACAGGCACCACCGGGTAGTGATAGGACGCGATGTCCGAGATGGAGGTGTAGGCCGCCTCCAGCACCAGTGCTGAAACCGGGCGGCGGGCGGCCGCGTGGATCGCAAGCCCGGTTCCGAGTGAATGGGCATAGAGAACCGGCAGCACATCGGACCGCTCCTTGAGCCAGTCAATCGTGGCGAGAACGTCGGTCTTCAAGCCATTGGCGCTCGCAGTCCCGGTGCTGCCGCCATAGCCGCGATACTCCGCCAGCAGAACGCCATGGCCGGCTTCCCGCAACACTACGCCCCGACCAACTTCCCGCTCGGCCGATGACCCGTTGCCGTGAAGGACGACGACTGTTCCAGCGCCGCGCGGAGCAGGCCAATGAATGGCGCGCAGCATCTCTCCATCCGGCGTGGGGATCAAGACAATGCTCGCCCCAGGCGGCGCAGGGCGGTTTTCAAAGGGAACCGCAGGAAACAGGAGCGACGTCTGCGACAACGCCAGCGTGGCAATGAATGCCGCATAGGCGAGAAAGGCCGCGACGGCGATCTTGCGGATCACGGTCGCGGCCTTGCCGAACATCGAGGTCGGGGCGGAACGGATGCCAGCGCTCAGTGCGCCAGCGCCTTGACGATTTCCTCGGTCATCTTCTTGGCATCGCCCAGCAGCATCATCGTGCCATCCTTGTAGAACAGCGTGTTGTCGATGCCGGCGTAACCGGAAGCCAATGAGCGCTTCACGAACAGGCAGGTCTTGGCCTTGTCGACATCGAGGATCGGCATGCCGTAGATCGGCGACGTCTTGTCATCGCGCGCAGACGGGTTCGTCACGTCATTGGCACCGATGACATAGGCGACATCGGCCTGCGCGAATTCCGAGTTGATGTCTTCAAGCTCGAACACTTCATCATAGGGCACGTTCGCTTCGGCAAGCAGCACGTTCATATGGCCGGGCATGCGGCCCGCGACCGGGTGGATCGCGTATTTCACCTCGACGCCCGCCTTCTTCAGCGTGTCGGCCATTTCGCGCAGCGCGTGCTGCGCCTGGCTGACGGCCATGCCGTATCCCGGCACGATGATCACCTTGGAGGCGTTCGCCATCAGGAAGGCGGCGTCATCGGCCGAACCGAGCTTCACCGGTTTCGGCGCGCTGTCGCCGCTTGCACCGGCCGCAGCCGTCTCGCCGCCGAAGCCGCCGAGGATGACCGAGATGAACGAGCGGTTCATGCCCTTGCACATGATGTAGCTGAGGATCGCGCCCGACGAGCCGACCAGCGCGCCCGTGATGATCAGCGCCATGTTGCCGAGCGTGAAGCCGATGCCCGCCGCGGCCCAACCCGAATAGGAGTTCAGCATCGACACGACGACAGGCATGTCCGCCCCGCCGATGGGAATGATGAGCAGCACGCCGAGCGCCAGCGAGATCAGCACGATCAGCCAAAAGACCAGCGTGGATTCGGTGGCCATGAACAGGCCGATCAGCACCACCAAAGCCACGCCAAGGCCGATGTTGATCAGGTGGCGGGCGGGCAGCATGATGGGTGCGCCCGACATGCGGCCATCCAGCTTGGCAAACGCGATGACGGAACCGGTGAAGGTGATCGCGCCGATGGCGACGCCGAGCGCCATTTCAACGAGTGCCTGCGCCGGAATGCCATCCGGACCGGAGATACCGAAGGCTTCCGGCGAATAGAGCGCGGCGGCCGCAACCATCACGGCGGCGAGGCCGACAAGCGAGTGGAATGCCGCGACCAATTGCGGCATGGATGTCATCGGGATTGTCCGGGCGATATAGGCCCCCGCCCCGCCGCCAAGCCCGAGGCCGAGGATGATCAGCGCCCAGCCACCGATGCCCGGAGTGGCAAGGAACAGCGTGGTGATTATGGCGATGCCCATGCCCACCATGCCATACAGGTTGCCCTGACGGCTGGTGGACGGATGTGACAGGCCGCGCAGCGCCATGATGAACAGGACGCCCGAGACGAGGTACAGGAAGGCTGCGAGATTGGCGCTCATCGATCAGCCCTCACTTCTCTTTTTTCTTGTACATGGCGAGCATGCGGTGGGTGACGAGAAAGCCGCCGAATATGTTCACGGCGGCAAGCACAAGCGCGATGAAACCGAAGGTCGTGGAGGCAAAGCCGGCCGCCTTCGCGCCAACGGCGAGCAGCGCGCCAACGACGATGACCGAGGAAATCGCGTTGGTTACGGCCATCAGCGGCGTGTGCAATGCCGGCGTCACCGACCAGACAACGTAATAGCCGACAAAAATCGCCAGCACGAAAATCGACAACAGGAAGATGAACGGGCTGATCCCGGCGGCGGCTGCCGCATGCGTCACGATCATGTCCACGCCGTCAGGAGCGGCGGCAAGAAGGGCTGAGGTCTGGCTCATGCTTTTGCTCCCTTGGATGCGGGCTTCTTGGCAGCAGGCGTCTTGGCAGCAGGCGTCTTGGCAGCAGGCGTCTTGGCGGCGGCTTTCTTGGGAGCCGGTTCCGAAGCGTCCGGCGCTTTTGCCGCGGCCTTGGCAGTTGCGGGCTTTTTGCCAGCGGGCGCGGCCTTGGCGGAAGGTTTCGCAGCCGCCTTCTTCACCGGTTCGCCCGGCGCGACCACGGCCGCCGCGACGGCGGGTGCCGGCGTTGCCGCAGCCTTGGCGAAATTCGGGTGCACCACCGCGCCGCCATGGGTGAGCAGCGTCGCCTTCACCAACTCATCCTCGGCGGGGATGGCGAACACGCCGTCCTTCGAGACCATGGTTTCAAGGAAGGCGTAGAGGTTCTTGGCGTAGAGCAGCGAAGCGGACGCGGCGAGGCGTCCCGGCACATTCTCATAGCCGACAATCTTCACGCCGTTGACTTCGACAACCTTGCCAAGCACCGCGCCTTCCACGTTGCCGCCGCGCTCGACAGCAAGGTCCACCAGCACGGAGCCGGGCCGCATCGAGGCGACCATCTCTTTCGTCACGAGGCGCGGGGCCGGGCGGCCGGGGATGAGCGCCGTGGTGATGACGATGTCCTGCTTGGCAATGTGGCTCGCGGTCAGTGCCGCCTGCTTGGCTTGGTATTCCTTCGACATTTCCTTGGCATAGCCGCCCGCTGTCTGCGCCTGTTTGAACTCGTCGTCCTCGACGGCCAGGAACTTCGCGCCAAGCGATTCGACCTGTTCCTTCGTTGCCGGGCGCACGTCGGTCGCCGTCACGATCGCACCCAGACGGCGCGCCGTCGCGATTGCCTGAAGGCCGGCGACGCCGACGCCCATGACGAACACCTTGGCGGCGGGAACCGTGCCTGCCGCCGTCATCATCATCGGAAGGGCGCGTCCATACTGCTCCGACCCGTCGATGACGGCGCGGTATCCGGCGAGGTTCGCCTGCGACGACAGGATGTCCATGGATTGGGCGCGCGTGATGCGCGGCATGAATTCCATCGCAAAGGCCGACAAACCGGCCTTGCCCATCGCCTCGACCTCGGCCTCGTTGCCGTAAGGGTCCATGGCGGCAAACACGGCCGCACCCTTGGCGGCCTCCTTGACTTCAGCCGCGTTCGGACGGCGCACGCGCAGCAGGATGTCAGCCTTGCCCGCGTCGGAGGCCGCGCCGATTTTGGCACCGGCCGTCTCGAACTCGCCGTCCGTGATGCCGGATGCGAGACCGGCTCCTTTTTCGACTATGACGTTCAAGCCCTTCTGCACATATTTCTTTACCGTTTCCGGCGAAGCGGCGACGCGCTTTTCCGCCGGATGGCTTTCCTTGGCGACAAAGATTGTCTGGGCCACGTCTATCCCCTCTTGTCAGCATGACGCCGGGGCGTGCCCCGGCGCGTTGGTTCCGTCATAGGCCGCCCTGCCCCAAAGGCAAGCGCCGAGATGCCGTCACAAGATCAGTGCACCCATGGCCGTGACGGCAATGAAAACGATCAAACCGGAAAACCAGCCGCCAACAAAGAAGCCGAATGCCATCGCGACCATCAGGGCAGTGCACACGATGACGCCGTATTTCGTCATCGCAAGAAACGCCGAATAGGTGCGCTCATGTTCGGAATAGTCCATCGGCGCGCCGGTTTCGAGCGGCCCTGCGGGCTTGTGATCAGCCATGAAAATCCCTCCGGTTGCGTGCATGCCGATCGCCTGGCACTCTGTTTTGCCGTCGCGCATAGCGCGAAACCGATCCATGCGGCAATGGCCGATTCGTCGCGGTCACTACCCACGACAATGAGCTTGCCGCTAAAGGGCCTCGCCCAGAGACGACGCCAAAGCGGCGCGCTGGCGGATGGCGATGGCGGCTGTCGGCCGGACGCTGATCACCGGCGGCGCGTCGGCCTGCGGCGCATCGAACAGCAGGGCACGCTCGGTCTGCGTGGAACGGAAAATCGGAAACTCGGCGCAAATCGCATCCTCCATCGATGCCGGCGACGAGAACAGCGCGTATCTGGACTGGAACGTGTCGAACTGGGTGTAAGGCGCGATCTGTGTCGAACGGAAGACGGTACGGTAGAACGGCTCGTGCTGTTCCTTGATCATCGACAGGCAGAAATCCGTCCTGAAATGCTTGGCGGCAACAAAGCCGAGCCGCAGCGTGACGAGCGGCAGGCCGGGATGGCTGGCGCGCATGTCGGGATCGACCGCAAAACGCGTCGGATCCATGAAGGACAGCCCCTGATCAATCAGCGGTTGCAATGTCCGCTTGAAATAGGTGACCGAGTTGCTGACCGGATTTTCGGCGGTGATGATGTGGACCCGCAATGTCGCCAGCATTTGCCCGTCGACATGCACGGCAAACACGTACACGCGCGGGTCAAGATCGAAGGCGTCCGTCATCGGCTGGTCGGCGCGCGCATAAATCCCGCGCGCGCCATAGGCTTTGCGCCGCAATGCGATCACTGCGTCGAGATCCTCACCGGAGCGCACGCGTCTGTATTCCACGCGGTCGAGCGCGGCCAACACCCGCGATGCCAAACTGCGCCGCGCAACCGAGCGAAGGATGTTCTGCGTGTTCATGTGCCCCCTCTTGCCGGACGCCCCGGCAAGGCACCTGCGATTCAGCACGGATGCCAACGATCAGACAAACGCAAAAAGCATGCCATCACAACAAGAATTGGTTAAGGTTAACAGCTTCCGGGTCCCCTTTCTTGGGTAGCGCGCAAGGCCTCGCCAGCCCCACGCAAGATCACGCTACGTCAATCACGGATTGTTCCGGGCGCGCCACAGCACATGGACAATCGCTGTTGGCCAAAGATGGGGCTTGATGCCTCCGACGATGCTCAAACAGGCAGCAACCGGATCCAAGCGCGTGCCAGCACCGGCACTCAGGCGCTGCGAACAGACGGCAGTGGCGCTGCAGCGGCAACCGGATAGATGCGCTCCGACAGTTCCGCGACCTGATCGCATGAAAAATGTCTACCGAAAACAAAGCCTTGCACCTTGTTGACCGGACCGGCGGCAATCACGCGTTCGAGAGTTTCGAGGTCCTCGACGCCCTCGACCGTGACTTCAAGGTCAAGCACGCGGGCCATTTCCAGCACCGACGACAGGAGCTTCAGCGACCGCGCGTCGTCATTGATCGCAAGGATGAAGGAACGGTCGATCTTCACGCGGTCGAGCGGCAGCGAATGGAGATGGCTGAGGCCGGAATAGCCAACGCCGAAATCGTCCAGCGCCACCTTAACCCCGTCACGACGCAGGTCGGCAAGCACCGCCTGCACACGTCCACGGCTTTTGATCGCCGCCGTTTCCGTGATCTCCACCTCCAGGCGTGAGGGCGCAAGCCCGCTTGCCGCCAGTGCCGAGCGGATGTCATTGGCCAATGCCGGTCGCTCGAAATCGATGGCGGAAAGGTTGACCGAGACCGACATGTTCTCGGGCCAAGCGGCACAGGCCCGGCACGCTTCGCGGACCACAAAACCTGTCAAGTCGCCGACAATGCCCATTTCCTCGGCAAGCGGCACGAAGACCGCCGGCGAAACGGCCCCGAGTGTCGGATGGTTCCAGCGGACCAACGCCTCGCATGACGTCATCCGGTGGCGTTTGACGTCGATCACCGGCTGATAGACAAGGTGCAGCGAGCCGTCGCGGATTGCCGCACCCAGATCGCTCTTCAGTTGCAACCGCTCGCGCTGGCGACGGTCGAGTTCCGCCTCATAGGCGCGGTAAGGCACGCTCTTGTCGTTCTTGCGGGCATAAAGGGCGAGGTCCGCGCGGATCATCAATTTCTGGAAGTCATCGGCATCCGGCTCCGACAGGGCATAGCCGATGGAAACCGAAGCGCTGTAGCGGCAGACCGAGAGCTCGAATTTGCGGTTGAGGGCCTTGGCAATCCGCTTGGCCACCTGTTCGGCATCGTGCGGACCCGAGAGGTCGGCTGCGAAAACGGCGAACTCATCGCCGCCGAAGCGCGACACGACGATGGACTTGCGGGCGATTTGCGCGAGGCTTCCGGCTAGTTTCTTCAAAAGCTCGTCACCGGCCATGTGGCCGTAAGTGTCGTTGATGCTTTTGAACTCATCGACATCGATGACAAACAACGCGGCCTTGGTGTTGAGGCCGCCGTCATTGGCAGCAAGGCTTGCATCGACCTGCTCCTTGAAGAAGGCCCGGTTGATCAAGCCTGTCAATTCGTCATAGCGCGCCATGCGCTCGATGCGTGTCTGCGCGGCGAGCCGGTCTGTGATGTCTTCAAAGAGCAGGACGGCACCGCCCTTGGAGCGCTTCTTGGCGGTGATCTGCAAAGCCCTTTGGTCTGTCAGTTCGAGGACGGCGGCACCGCCCTCATCCTGTTCGATCAGGGCCGCGGTTTTTTGGGCGGCTTGGTTGGCGTGCTCGCGGGTGGCGAAGCGGCCCTGCCGTCGCGCCAATGTGAACACGACGTCGAGAAGGCGACCTTCGACCTTGATGTCGGGCGGCAGGTCCAGCAAACGGTACAATTGCCGATTGGCCACCTCGATGCGGCTGGACTCATCGATCATGATGAGCCCGTGGGACATGTTGTTCAGGGCCGTGTTGAAGCGGTCGGCAATGTCGGAAAGCAAAGCGCGCCCGCGCGCCGATTCAAACAGGGTTGTGCGCAACGATGCCGAAAGGCTCGAGATCATCAAGGTGAACGGCAGAGCCAGCAGGGCCATGAGGATGCCGAGCAACTCCCCGTTCATCAGCAGTCCGGCTGTGAAAGGCGCGGTCAATGCGAGCAAGGCGGCGTTGGTCTGCCATTTGGAGCCGTAATATTTGCCCAGAACCGATGTTCCCGACCCCATCACCACGATGGTCGATGAAATCATGGCCAGTTGGCTCGGTGCGCCGAACACCCCGAAGAAACCAAACAGGCCGACAAGCAGGCAGCTGGCGATCAGGCCGACGGCATGGCGACGTTCCCATCGCTTGGCGATCTCCTGCAAGTTGATGTCCGGCGATATGGCATGGAACGTCCGCGCCACATGGTAGCGGGCGATGCTTGTGAGGGCGACCGCGAGCAACAGCACGATATAGGCCGGTGCGCGGGTGTCGAGATAGGCGAGCGAAATCGCGACCGACTGAAGGCTTGCTCCGGTCAGCAAAGTGGCGGGCTTGTTGAACAACGACGCAAAATAGGTCGCCCGCACCGCCTCGCTTCTGAACTCCGACTTTTCCACGGTCTGCCAATCCAACGCGCGATTGCAGGGAAACGTTAGGCGCATGCCCTTAAAATTCTCCGCAACCTTTAGGTAAATGGTCTGTCAATTGTGCCTTTCCGGAACAGGCATCGAAACCATGCGCACCAACCGCGGCGCACGGGCCCCCACGCGACCATCCTTGCCGCGTCAATCTTGTGCGGGGCTGCGGCATGCCTTCCGGTTGAGCCTGCAGACAGAGCGATAGTCGGGAAATTCAGCCAGCGAGGCTCTGGCCGCCATCCACCACAATCACGGAACCCGTCATGTAGCGGCCGGCATCCGAGGCGAGAAGCAGGACGGCGCCCGCGATGTCTCCGGCCTCGCCGAGGCGGCCGAGCGGGTTCTTCTGCCGCAGGACGGCGCCGGTCGGTCCGGACAGGAGCCCGTCGGTCATCGGCGTGGGGAACCACCCCGGCGCGATGACATTGACCCTGATGCCGTGGCGTCCCCATTCAAGCGCATGGACGCGGCTCATCTGGTCGAGCGCGGCCTTGCTTGCGGCATAACCGGAGGACCCGCGCATCGGCATCCCGGACAGGATCGACGAGATGTTGATGATGGCGCCGCCGCGTTTGCGCGCCTTGCAGCGGCAGACAAACTCCGCCGACAATTCCTGGACCGCGGCCAGATTGATCGCAAGCTGGCTGAACAGAAGCTCGCCGCTGGTCGCTTCAGCGCGCGCCACCTCGGAAATGCCGGCCGAATTGATCAGCACGTCAAGCGGGCCGATCACCTGCTCGGCGGCATCGATCGCGCGCTTCGCCGCTCCATCGTCGGTCAGGTCGGTGACGAAGGAAACCTCTGGCGGCAGCATTTGCCCTGTATCCTGGTCCATGCCGGTTCGCGACACCGAAAAGCAGCGCGCGCCGGCCGCTTGCAATGCCATCAGGGCATCCCGGCCCAGTCCGCTGTTTCCGCCGGTCACCAGAACGCAACGGCCGTCCATGCCGAAACCGGGCAGTGATCCTCTCAATGGCACAATGCGACCTCTGATCCCCTCGGATCCGCGCATAAACCCATGTGACGCTGAGGGAAAGGGTAGAAATCAGGTGAATTGGCCGAAAGCAGCAATGCGAGGGGGTTTCGCCTTGGGCGAACACTGGTCAATTCAGTTAACCAATGATTGCAAGCGACCCGTTGTCCTGCTAGGCGAAAGGGCGTTTGGGAGCATCAGGAGGGTCTGTCCGTGCAGGCATTGTTGCGTGCGTCGGCGGTGATCGATTCGATCAACCGCTTCATCGGCAAAAATGTGTCCTGGCTGATCCTGATCGCCGTTCTCATTTCCGCCACCAATGCCGTCGTGCGCAAGGTGTTCGACATTTCCTCGAATGCGTGGCTTGAGGCGCAATGGTACCTGTTTGGCGGCGTGTTCATGCTGGCCGCCGCCTACACGCTCCTCAAGAATGAGCATGTGCGCATCGACGTGGTCGCCTCAAATTTCTCCAAGCGCACCCGCGACTGGATCGACCTCGTCTGCCACATCACCTTCCTGCTGCCGTTCTGCCTGATGATGGCCTATCTCGCGTGGCCGTTCTTCTGGCGCTCCTTCTCGTCGGGCGAGATGTCAACCAATGCCGGAGGCCTGATCGTCTGGCCGGCCAAGGGCATCATCCTTGCAGGCTTCGTGATGCTGACCGCTCAGGCCCTGTCGGAGATCGTGAAGAAGACCGCCGTGATCCGCGGGCTCATCGAGGATGAGCCGTCCACCCATCACGGGTTGCCGCCCGAAGTGGAAGCCGAACTCGAAATGATCACCGGGTCGAAGGACGGGGGCCGCAACAATGCTTGATTTCATCGCCCACAACCTCGCCCCGGTCATGTTCGTGATCGTGATGTCGATGCTGCTCATCGGCTACCCTGTGGCGTTCACGCTGGCCGCGGGCGGCATCTTCTTCTTCGTCATCGGCGTCGAGATGGCGCATATCTCGCCGGAAATCACGCTGTCCTGGCCGCTGGCGCAGGCCAACATGAACCGTGTCTTCGACATCATGCGCAACGACACGCTGCTCGCGATCCCGTTCTTCACCTTCATGGGTTTGCTGCTTGAGCGGTCGGGGATGGCCGAAGACCTCCTCGATACGATCGGCCAATTGTTTGGCAAGGTGCGCGGCGGTCTCGCCTTCGCCGTGGTGCTTGTGGGTGCATTGCTTGCGGCCACAACCGGCGTCGTGGCCGCCTCTGTGATCGCGATGGGGCTCATCTCGCTGCCGATCATGATGCGCTACAATTATCACCCCGGGCTTGCCTCGGGCACGATCGCCGCATCCGGCACCCTTGCGCAGATCATCCCGCCGTCGCTTGTCCTCATCATCATGGCCGACATGCTCGGCCGGTCGGTCGGAGACATGTATGTCGGCGCATTCCTTCCCGGCCTCATCATCGTCGGCATGTACTGCGCCTACATCATGGCCGTGACGATCATCAAACCGGAATGGGCGCCTGCCCTTCCCGAAGAAGCACGTCCGCTTGGGGCCGCAGGCTGGTCCATGCTGGCGATGATCGTGGTGTTCGCGGTCCTGTACATGGCGTTGGCGACGTTCGTCTTTGCCGACTACAGCGCGGAAACGCAGGAGGTCTGGGCCGCCACCATCGCGACGATCATCCTCTATGTCTTCGCGTTGCTCAACCGGGGCATGAAGCTCGGCCTGCTGTCAAAGATGACGGAACAGGTCATCATCGTTCTCATACCGCCGCTTGCCTTGGTGTTCCTCGTGCTTGGCACCATCTTCCTCGGCATCGCGACACCCACGGAAGGCGGCGCGATGGGTGCGGCGGGCGCGTTGTTCCTGTCGCTCGCCAAACGCCGCCTTGACATGAAGCAATTGTCGCAGGCGCTGGATTCCACCGCGAAGCTCTGCACCTTCGTGATGTTCATCCTGATTGGCGCGCGCGTCTTCGCGCTGACCTTCTACGGCATCTCGGGCGACATCTGGGTGAAGGAATTGATGCTGGCGCTGCCGGGCGGCGAAACGGGCTTCCTGATCGTCGTGACGATCATCGTCTTCATTCTCGGCTGCTTCCTCGACTTCTTCGAGATCGCCTTCGTCCTCGTTCCGCTGCTCGCCCCTGTTGCGACCGAACTCGGCATCGACCTGATCTGGTTCGGCGTGCTGCTCGGCG
>JALOTE010000086.1 GCA_025458045.1 Rhizobiaceae bacterium | reverse complement strand
TTCGGCGGCGATGAAAGACGCCGACTGGGATGGCTTCCCGGCCCGCAAGGCGGAGGCCGCATCGCGCGGCAAGCTGCGCGGCATCGGCATGAGCTGCTATATCGAGGCCTGCGGCATCGCGCCGTCGGCGGCGGTGGGTTCGCTTGGCGCCGGTGTCGGCCTGTGGGAGTCAGCCGAAGTGCGCGTCAACGCGGTCGGCACGGTTGAAATCCTCACCGGCTCGCACAGCCATGGGCAGGGCCATGAGACGACCTTCGCCCAGCTGATTTCCGAGCGATTCGGCCTGCCGATCGACCAGGTGTCGATCGTGCATGGCGACACGGATAAGGTGCAGATGGGCATGGGCACCTATGGCTCGCGTTCGGGCGCCGTCGGCATGAGCGCCATCGTCAAGGCCCTCGACAAGGTGGAGGCGAAGGCCAAGCGCATCGCCGCCCATCTCATGGAGGCCGACGAGGGCGACATCGTCATCGAGAACGGCCAGTGCAAGGTGGCCGGCACCGACAAGCAGGTGCCGTGGTTCCAGATGGCGCTTGCCGCCTACACCGCGCACAACCTGCCGTCTGGCATGGAGCCGGGCCTGAAGGAGGGTGCGTTCTACGATCCGGCGAACTTCACCTTCCCGTCGGGCTGCTACATCTGCGAGGTCGAGGTTGACCCCGAAACGGGCAAGACCGAGGTCATCCAGTTTGTCGCGGCCGATGATTTCGGCAACATCATCAACCCGATGATCGTCGAGGGTCAGGTGCATGGCGGCATCGCGCAGGGCATCGGCCAGGCGCTGCTTGAGGACACGGCCTATGATTCATCGGGCCAGCTCCTGACGGCATCCTACATGGACTACGCCATGCCGCGCGCCCATGACCTGCCGTCCTTCGGCATTTCGCACCAGAACACGCCCTGCACCACCAATCCGCTCGGCATCAAGGGCTGCGGCGAAGCCGGCGCCATCGGCTCGCCGCCGGCGCTGATCAACGCCGTCACCGACGCCATCGGCGTGCGCGACTTCACCATGCCGGCATCTCCGCGCCGCGTGTGGGAAGCGCTGCAAGCCAAGAACGCCTGATCGAGGGAGGAGAACCCATGTACCAGACCACCTATCACCGCGCCTCCTCGGTCAAGGAGGCTGTCAAAATGCTGGCCTCGACCGAGGACGCCAAGGCGCTCTCGGGCGGCCACACCCTCATCCCGACGATGAAGCAGCGGCTCGCCGCCCCTGCCGCGCTCGTCGATCTGCGCCACATCGCCGAGATGAAGGGCGTCAAGGTTGAGGGCACGACGATCACCATCGGCGCGGCGACCAGCCATGCCGATGTCGCCAATGACAAGGCGTTGAAAAAGGCCTGTCCGGGCCTTGCCAACCTCGCGGCCCACATCGGTGATCCGCATGTGCGGGCGATGGGGACCATCGGCGGCTCGGTCGCCAACAATGACCCGGCGGCGGATTATCCGTCGGCCATGCTGGCGCTCAACGCGACGATCCACACCAACAAGCGCAAGATCGCCGCCGACAAATATTTCAAGGGCCAGTTCGAGACCGCACTCAATGATGGCGAAATCATCGTTGCGGTGTCTTTCGAGAAGCCTGCGAAGGCGGCTTACGCCAAGTTCCCCAACCCGGCCTCGCTCTATGCGCTGACGGGTGTGTTTGTCGCCAAGCACGCCGATGGCGCGCGTGTGGCGGTGACGGGGGCCGGCTCCGATGGCGTGTTCCGTCACAAGGGCATGGAGGCCGCGCTGAGCAAAAAATGGGCTGCTGCCTCGCTTGACGATGTGAAGGTGGATGCCAAGGGCCTGATGGGCGACATGCACGCCACGCCCGAATACCGCGCGGCCCTCATCAAAGCGATGGCGAAGCGGGCGGTGGCGGCGGCCTGACGTCCGCCTAGTCATCCGTGTCTCTCAATATCCCGGAACGGGGCCGCAAGGTCCCGTTCTGCGTTACGGGGCGGTCTCAGCCTCAAGCGCTGTTTCGCCTCTCCGCGCAACCGGCTAGAACCGGCAGGAACCGTTGGATCCGCCGATGCTGAACACCCTGCACTCTGATGTCACCCTGCCCCGCCGCATCTCTGTGCTGGGGGCCACCGGCTCCATCGGCGTTTCCACGCTGGATGTGCTGCAACAGGCGGGCGGGCGGGAGCGCTTCGATGTCGTGGCGCTCACCGGCATGGGCAATGCCGCGCTTTTGGCCGAACAGGCCAAAGCCATTGGCGCGCGCATCGCCGTCACGGCGGATGAAGCAAATCTGGGTGAATTGACCGAGAGGCTCGCGGGCAGCGGCATCCAAGCCGCCGCAGGGCGGCAGGCGCTCATCGATGCCGCCTCCGAACCGGCGGACTGGGTGATGGCGGGTATCGTCGGCCTTGCGGGCCTCGCCCCCACCATGGCGGCGGCGCGCGCCGGGGCGACGGTGGCGCTCGCCAACAAGGAGTGCATGGTTTCGGCGGGTGACCTGTTTCTGCGCGAAACGGCGAAGGCTGGCGTCACCGTGGTGCCGGTCGACAGCGAGCATTCGGCAATCCACCAATGCCTGTCGGCGGAGCCGGACCACACGGTCGAGCGGGTCATCATCACGGCGTCGGGCGGGCCGTTCCGGACATTCACGCGGGACGCGATGGAAGGCGTGACGCCCGACCAGGCGGCAGGCCACCCGAAATGGTCGATGGGCCGCAAGATCTCGATTGATTCAGCCTCCATGTTCAACAAGGGCCTTGAAATGATCGAGGCGCGGCACCTGTTCCATCTCGCACCGGCGCAGATCGAGGTGGTGGTGCATCCGCAGTCCATCGTCCATTCGGCCGTCAGCTTCACCGATGGTTCGATGATCGCGCAGCTCGGCATGCCCGACATGCGCACGCCGATTGCCTATGCGCTGGCGCACCCGTCGCGCATTGCGGTCAATGTCGAGCGACTGGACCTGATCAAGGCCGGGCGTCTTGAATTTGAAGCGCCCGACGAGGCGCGCTTTCCGGCGCTGCGGCTGGCGCGCGAAGCCATGGCGCATGGCCGCGCGGCAGGCGCTGTGTTGAACGGCGCGAAGGAAGTGGCGCTGGAAGCCTTCATGGCGCGGCGCATCGGCTTCCTTGCCATGGCCGACATCGTGGAGCGGGTGATGGCGCAGCTTGCGCATCTGCCCGCGCCGCAGACGCTCGACGATGTGCATGCGGCGGACGCCGAGGCGCGGGCGCGGGCGTCGGCGATCATCGCGTGATTGCAATGCGGTTCATCAGCGCCGGAACGATCAATTTGTGGAACGGCATGACCATCGCCAGATAGAGGCGGCCAAAGGCATTGTGCCTGCGGATCACGGTTGTCACGCGGATCGTGCAGCCGCTGCCCGCCGGTGTCACGGTGACGACAAGCCTGAAATCCAGATGCGTGTCATCGAAACCCAGCACGCAGCGCGCCGGTGTGTCCTCGACAATTGGAAACATGCCGATGGTGTCACCGGTCTGGATGTCGGCTGCGCCCTTCAGGCCGAAGGGCGCGACAATCCGGTTGCGCAGGGCCAGTAGTGCCGACATCCACGCCGGTGGCGTGGCCAATGCCACCAAAGCAGCTTCACGCGCCGTCAACTGACGCAGCGGAAGAGCGATCTCGAACGCATCCGCCCAATCCGCGTCCGCAAGAGCCGGCTGAGGCAGCAGCGGCTCGCCCGCAACGGCGCTGGCGCGCGCCATCGCGCTCACATGTGCAGCGGCTTGGCAAACGTCGCCAGCGCGGCCTCGCGGACGGCTTCGCTCAGCGTCGGATGCGCGTGGCAGGTGCGGCCGAGATCCTCCGACGAGCCGCCGAACTCCATCAGGACCGCCACCTCATGGATCAGGTCGCCCGCGCCCTTGCCGATGATGTGGCAGCCGAGCACGCGGTCGGTCGCCGCGTCGGCGAGGAGTTTCACGAAGCCATCCGTCGCGTTCATGGCACGTGCGCGGCCATTGGCGGTGAAAGGGAACTTGCCCGCCTTGTAGGCGATGCCTGCGGCCTTCAGTTCCTCTTCCGTCTTGCCGACGGATGCGACTTCCGGCTCGGTGTAAACGACGCCGGGGATGACGTCGTAATTCACATGGCCGTGCTGGCCGGCAATCACTTCGGCGACGGCCACCCCCTCATCCTCGGCCTTGTGCGCGAGCATCGGCCCGGCGATCACGTCGCCGATGGCGTAGATGCCGGGCGCGGCGCTCCAGTGCTTGTCCACCGGCACGCGGCCACGCTCGAGCGTGATGCCGACGGTCTCGAAGCCAAGCCCATCGGTGTAGGGGCGGCGGCCGGTCGCGACCAGCACGATGTCGGCGTCGAGCGTTTCGGCCGCGCCGCCCGCTTTCGGCTCGAACGTGACTTTCGCGCCTTTCGTGGCCTTCTCAACGCCCGTCACCTTCTGACCGAGCTTGAACGCGATGCCCTGCTTTTCAAGAATGCGCAGGAATTGCTTGGACATCTCGCCATCCATGCCGCCCAGGATCGTGTCGAGATATTCGACAACCGTCACCTTCGCGCCAAGCCTGCTCCAAACGGACCCCAGTTCAAGGCCGATGACGCCGCCGCCGACCACCACCATGGCCTCCGGCACCTTGGCGAGTTTCAGCCCGCCGGTGGAGGAGACGATCACCTTCTCGTCGATCTCGACCGGAACGCCCGGAATGCCCGCAATGTCCGATCCGGTGGCGATCACGATGTTCTTCGTCTCCAATGTCGTCACCGTGCCATCAGCGGCGGTGACGTTCACCTTGCCCGATCCGGCGATTGAACCCATGCCGTGGAACACGTCCACCTTGTTCTTCTTCATCAGGAAGGCGACGCCATCGACATTGGCTTTCACCACGCTGTCCTTGTGCGCCATCATGGCTTTCAGGTTGAGTTTCGGCTTCACCTCGATGCCAAGTGCCTCAAAGCCGTGCGCGGCCTCATGATACATGTCGGAGGCGTGCAGCAGCGCCTTGGACGGGATGCAGCCGACATTGAGGCAGGTGCCGCCAAGGGTGGCGCGCTTCTCGATGATTGCGGTTTTCAGGCCAAGCTGCGCGCATTTGATGGCGCAGACATAGCCGCCGGGGCCGGAGCCGATGATGATGACGTCATGGGACATGGGAGAAAATCCAACTGGGAGAAAGGCATTCATTCGGCAGCGGCGATCCGGCTTTCCCGGTACCGGCGGGCCATCTCTTCGACGTTTTGGCGTTCGATATCGGCTCGAGCGCCATCGGTCGAAAAGTCGATCTCTTCGCCTTCATGATCGAGATTCCAGCCGAACCAGCGTCCATTGCCGCCAATGGCCACTGCCTCGAAAAGGGCTCTGTCCTTCAATGGCGCAAACATGGGACCGCGTTCGATGAACGGACCGATATCATAATCGCCTTCCAGACCGTCATCGAACGTCAAATGCAAGACCGGATATGTAGCCACCCGAACGTCAATGATCCTGTAGCGCTTCATCTGATCATCCCTTTGAAACCGCGTCCGGTCATCACTTCGTTCCAAGCAAAGGCGACCTCAAGACGGTTCTTGTCCAACCAAGTCCTCACGGCAACCAACTTGGCCCGTTCAAGGCGTCCTTCCAAAACATCGCCCGTCGCTATGGCCATTTTGCACTCGTGCTCGGCATAAAAGCAATGAATATGGGCTGGCTCATGATCATTGGGCCAAATAGCAATTCTGACGCCCGCCACCATTCCGATCTTGGGCATCACGCATCACCCGGCTTGCACACCTTGCAGGCGCGATAGCCGGCTGCGATCGCCGTCGCTGCATCGGCAAAGAAGACGCGATTCTTCTGGTAGGTGCCATTGGCCACATGGCGCAGCGCCGCGCGGCAATCGAGGCGGCCGTAGATTTTCGTGGCGCGATGGCCGCCGAGCGCGCCTTTGATGGGACTGGCGAAGAGTTGCCCGTCAGCTCCGGTGAGGGTGAAAGCCGCCGGACCCCGTCCTTCGTGGTTCGAGGCTCGCTGTGCTCGCACCTCACCATGAAGGATGGTTTGCGCGATGAGGCCAGTCATCCGGCGCAGGCCTTGAACTTGAAATCATCGTTGGGCGGCGTTGAAAGCCCGCTGGCACCCCAAACGGAGGACAGGCGCACTGAAGCGCGAAGATCCGGGAACAGCAGCGTTCGGGCGGCCTGCGAGCCCTCATTCATGGGCGCGAGATAGGGCGCGTTGCCCACCCCATCGAGCCCGTAGACGATGCCCTGCCAGATGGTGCAGGCGTCGAGTTCGGCGCCTGTCACGTCGCCGGTCGGGCATTTGTGCATGATGATGCCAAGGGGCCGGAAGAATGGCTCGCCCGCATCCATCACCACGCCGTCGAGAACGATCGCGTTTTCCGGAAATGTGATGGTGAAGCGCGCAAACGACCCATCGGCATCGCTTTCCGGTGGAAGAAACTTCAGTTCGGCGTTGGTTGCAGGATCACTATAGACGGCGTTTTCCTGCCAGCACTGTTCCTCAGCCCCGGCGGCGAAAGCCGGGAGCAGCAGGGCAAGGCTGGCGGCGAACCGGCGCATCGGTGTCAGAGATCCAGCACGAGGCGTTCCGGGTCTTCCAGCGTCTCCTTGACGCGGACGAGGAAGGTGACGGCTTCCTTGCCGTCCACGATGCGGTGGTCATAGGAGAGCGCCAGATACATCATCGGACGGATGACGATCTGCCCGCCGACGACCATCGGCCGTTCCTGGATCTTGTGCATGCCGAGAATGCCCGATTGCGGCGCGTTGAGGATCGGCGTCGACATCAGCGAGCCATAGACGCCGCCATTGGAAATCGTGAAGGTTCCGCCTGCCATGTCGGCCATGGTCAGCGTGCCGTCGCGCCCGGCCTTGCCCAAACGCCCGATCTCCTTCTCGATGTCGGCGATGCCCATCTGGTCGGCGTCGCGCACGATCGGCACGACGAGGCCCTTGTCGGTGCCGACGGCCACGCCGATGTGGCAGAAATTCTTGTAGATGATGTCGGTGCCGTCAATCTCGGCGTTGACGGCCGGAATCTCCTTCAAGGCATGCGTCACCGCCTTGGTGAAAAAGCCCATGAAGCCCAATTTCACGCCGTGCTTCTTCTCGAAGATGTCCTTGTAGCGGTTGCGCAGATCCATCACCGGGCCCATGTCCACCTCGTTGAAGGTGGTGAGCATGGCGGCGGTGTTCTGCGCGTCCTTCAGGCGGCGGGCGATCGTCTGGCGCAGGCGCGTCATCTTCACGCGTTCTTCGCGGGCGGCATCCGCCGCAGGGGATGCAGCGCGCGGTGCGGCGGCCGGGGCGGTGGCAACCGGCGCAGCAGCAGCCGGCGCAGGGTTGGCAAGCGCCGCCAGCACATCGCCCTTCAAGACCTGGCCGCGCTTGCCTGATCCGGCATCCACCGTCACGCCGGTTTCAGCCATCAGTTTGGCCGCAGCAGGTGCCGCCGGCATTTGTGTTGAGGCGGGTGCAGCGGGCGTCGCAGCCGCAGCGACTGGAGCAGGGGCAGGAGCAGGAGCAGGAACCGCAGCGGCAGCTACAGCCCCGGCGCCTTCGGCGATCATGCCGAGCAGCGCATTGACCGTGACGGTGGTGCCCGCCGCGGCAATGATTTCGGCGAGCGTCCCCGAAGCGGGGGCCGGCACTTCCAATGTCACCTTGTCGGTTTCGAGTTCGACAATCGGCTCATCGGCTTTGACAGCGTCACCCGCCTTCTTGAACCATTTGCCGATGGTGGCTTCGGAGACTGATTCCCCAAGGACCGGTACGCGGATTTCAGTGGCCATGATCTTCGATCTCCGGATCTTGTTCGCCAGATTCTTATTCGCCGAGGGCGTCTTCGAGGAAGGCTTTGAGCTGGGCGAGATGGGTGGACATCAAGCCGGTTGCGGGTGAGGCGGCCGCCGGGCGGCCGGTGTAGCGCACGCGCTGATGCTTGGCCTCGATATGGGCGAGCACCCATTCGAGATAGGGGTCGATGAAGGACCATGCCCCCATGTTCTTGGGCTCTTCCTGGCACCACACCATCTCGGCGTTGCGGAAGCGCGACAATTCATTGATCAGCGCCTTGGCCGGGAATGGATAAAGCTGCTCGACACGCAGCAGATAGACGTCATCCAGCCCGCGCTTCTCGCGTTCCTCGTAGAGGTCGTAATAGACCTTGCCCGAGCAGATCACGACGCGGCGGATTTTCGAATCCTTGACCAGCTTGACCGGCTGGTCCTTCAGATACTCGGCGTCATCCCAGAGCAGGCGGTGGAACGTCGATTCACCCGACATCTCGGCAAGCGTCGATTTGCAACGCGGATGACGCAGCAAGGATTTCGGCGTCATCAGGATCAGCGGTTTCCTGAAATCGCGCTTCATCTGGCGGCGCAGGATGTGGAAGTAATTTGACGGCGTCGAGACATTCGCCACCTGCATGTTGTCTTCCGCGCAGAGTTGCAGGAAGCGTTCCAGACGGGCGGAGGAGTGCTCCGGCCCCTGGCCCTCATAGCCATGCGGCAGCAGGCAGACGAGGCCGCTCATGCGCAGCCATTTGCGTTCGCCCGATGAAATGAACTGGTCGAACAACACCTGCGCGCCATTGGCGAAATCGCCGAACTGGGCCTCCCACAAGGTGAGCGCATTGGGCCGTGCCAGCGAATAGCCATAGTCGAAACCGAGCACGGCCTCTTCCGACAGCATGGAGTTGATGACCTCGTAGCGCGCCTGGTTGGGCGAGAGGTTGGCCAATGGAATGTAGCGCTCCTCGGTCTCCTGGTCATACAGCACGGAGTGACGCTGCGAGAACGTTCCGCGCTCGCAATCCTGCCCCGACAGGCGGATCTTGTGGCCCTCAAGGCACAGCGAACCGAACGCCAAGGCTTCAGCCATCGCCCAGTCGATGCCGCCGCCCGTCTCGATCATCTGGGCGCGCGCCTCCATGAAGCGCTGGATGGTCTTGTGGGCATTGAAGCCGGACGGAACCTCCGACAGCTTCTTGCCGATCTCTTTCAGTGTCTTGACCGGTACGGCGGTCTTGCCGCGGCGCAACTCGTCGGCATTGTCGGCCTTCCGCAAACCCGACCATTCGCCATCCAGCCAGTCGGCCTTGTTGGGCTTGTAGGCCTGGCCCGCCTCGAACTCCTCTTCGAGCTTGGCCCGCCAGTCGGCGCGCATCTGCTCGTAATCGGCTTGCGTGATCACGTTCTCGGCGATCAGCTTCTTGGCGTAAATGTCGGGCACGCGCGGGTGCTTGCGGATGACGCCATACATTTTCGGCTGTGTGAAGGACGGCTCGTCGCCTTCATTGTGGCCGAAGCGCCGGTAGCAGAACATGTCGATGACAACCGGCTTGTGGAACTTCATCCGGTATTCGGTCGCGACCTTGGCGGCAAAGACCACCGCTTCCGGATCGTCGCCATTGACGTGGAAGATCGGCGCCTCGATGCCCTTGGCGAAATCCGACGGGTAGGGCGAAGAGCGCGAGAACGCCGGATTGGTGGTGAAGCCGATCTGGTTATTGATGATGACATGCATGGTGCCCGCGACGCGATAGCCGCGCAGGCCCGACAGGCCGAGGATCTCAGGCACCACGCCCTGGCCCGCAAAGGCGGCGTCGCCATGGATGAGCAGCGGCAGGACCTTCGCGCGTTCCGACAGCGGGATGATGTCGCCATCCCAGACCTGCGCGCCCATGTCCTGCTTGGCGCGCGCCTTGCCCATCACAACCGGGTTGACGATTTCCAGATGCGACGGGTTCGCCGTCAGCGACAGATGCACCTTGTTGTTGTCAAACTCGCGGTCGGATGACGCGCCAAGGTGATATTTGACGTCGCCGGAGCCTTCCACGTCGTCCGGCGCGAATGAGCCGCCCTTGAATTCGTGGAACACCGCGCGGTGCGGCTTGCCCATCACCTGGGTGAGCACATTGAGGCGCCCGCGATGCGCCATGCCGAGCACGATCTCGCGCATGCCGAGATTGCCGCCGCGCTTGATGATCTGTTCGAGCGCCGGGATGAGGCTTTCGCCGCCATCAAGGCCGAAGCGCTTGGTGCCCTTGTATTTCACATCGATGAAGCTCTCGAAGCCTTCGGCCTCGATCAGCTTTTGCAGGATCGCCTTCTTGCCCATGTCGGTGAAGGCGATCGCCTTGTCCGGCCCTTCGATGCGCTCCTGAATCCAGCTTTTTTCCTCAGGGTTCGAGATGTGCATGAACTCGACGCCCAGCGTCGAACAATAGGTGCGCTCAAGGATTTCGAGCATCTGGCGGACCGAGGCATATTCGAGACCCAACACATGGTCGATGAAGATGGGTCGGTCATAGTCGGCTTCGGTGAAACCATAGGCGATGGGGGAGAGTTCGTTGTAGTCCTCGATCGGCTTGGCGATGCCGAGCGGGTCGAGCGTCGCGTGCAAATGGCCGCGCATGCGGTAGGCCCGGATCATCATGATGGCGCGAACGGAATCCTGCGCCGCCTTGGTGATTTCCTCGGCCGAAATGGCCTTTCCGGTGGATGCCGCCTCGGCCTTCGCCTTGTCGGCGGATTTCTTCTCAACAACAGCCGGCCAGTTGCCATCCAGCGCAGAGATCAACTCGCCATTGGCGGGCTGCGGCCAGTTGGGCTTTTTCCAAGACGGGCCGGGCGCCGCCTCGCCTGACATCTGTTCCAGATAGCTGAGGTTTGCGCCGTTCAGCGCCGAAAGATCGTCGAAACTGTCATCCATCACCGTTTCCTCCTGCATGCCTTGCAGAATGCGCCCGGCTGTTGCCGCCGGGTCGCGGCGTTTTCATGTCACGGGCTCAGTTGCCCCTGAGAACATCCACCAGAGTTGCGCCAAGCTTGGCGGGCGACGGCGAAACACGGATGCCTGCCGCCTCCATCGCCTTGATCTTGTCTTCAGCGCCGCCCTTGCCGCCGGAAATCACCGCGCCCGCATGGCCCATGGTGCGCCCGGCGGGTGCCGAACGCCCGGCGATGAAGCCGGCCATCGGCTTGGAGCGGCCCTTTTTCTTTTGCTCGATCAGCCATTCGGCGGCGTCTTCCTCGGCCGAGCCGCCGATCTCGCCGATCATGATGATCGATTCGGTTTCCGGGTCATCAAGGAACATGTCGAGCACATCGATGAATTCCGTTCCCTTCACCGGGTCGCCGCCGATGCCGACGGCGGTGGACTGGCCGAGGCCGGCATTGGTCGTCTGGAACACGGCCTCATAGGTGAGCGTGCCGGAGCGCGACAGGATGCCGACAGAGCCCTTCTTGAAGATGTTGCCCGGCATGATGCCGATCTTGCATTCCTCCGGCGTCAGCACGCCGGGGCAGTTCGGCCCGAGCAGGCGCGACTTGGACTTGTCGAGCCGGGCCTTGACGCGCACCATGTCCATCACCGGGATGCCTTCAGTGATGCAGACGATGAAGGGGATTTTCGCCTCGATCGCCTCGATGATGGCCTCGGCCGCGCCCGCCGGCGGCACATAGACGACGGAGGCGTTGGCACCGGTCGCCTTTTTGGCTTCGGCGACGGTCGCAAAGATGGGCAGCGTCTCTCCGCCCGCCCCTGTCCAGCTTTCGCCGCCCTTCTTGGGATGGATGCCCCCGACCATCTTGGTGCCGAAATAGGCGAGCGCCTGTTCGGTGTGGAAGGTGCCGGTCTTGCCGGTCAGGCCCTGGACGAGAACCTTGGTGTCTTTGTTGACGAGAATGGACATTGTTCACATAGCCCTGAATGGGTTGACGACTTTGACAGAACCGTAGTTTTGCCCGTGGTTGAGGTCTTCTGTATACAAAACCGGTGCGCCCAGCCGATCGGCTGCCGCTATGATGGCGCCGTCCCAATATGAAATCTTGTAACGCTGACTGGATACCAATGCGCCGCGCACAAGATCCGTGTCCGTTGGCAAGACCGGAAATGCTTCGAGCTGGTCAAGCCACAATGAAATCTCCGCCGGCGCCATTGCATGTTTCCTCAAGAGACTTGAAGCAAATTCAGTGAGAACCTGCGCCGAAAGGGAGAACTCTGTACTGGCTATCAGGTCTTGCGCCAAGGCATGTTTGCGCGGGTCATCAATCTTCATTGATGCTGCGTAGATCAGGACGTTGGTGTCGAGGAAGCACTCGATCCTCATAAATCTCTTCCCGGTTCCACTTGTATTCCGGCCCTAGCCTTGCGGTTGATTGCTCTGAAAGTTCAAGCAATTTGCGCCTTGCACTTTCTCGCCGTTCATCCTGATCAATTGTCTCGCCAAGCAAGGTGCGGACCAAGGCATTGACGGTTGTGCCTTTTTTTTCCGCATAGACCCTGGCTTTTCCAAGCAACTCCTCATCAAGCGCGAGAGTGATGTTCGGCATGTCTATCTCCACATATTTACACGTATCATCTAAGTGTAAATATGTGTGGCGTCAAGTTTGAAGCCCTCAGCCTCCTTGCACCGCCGCCACGATCTTCTGCGCGGCGTCATCCAGATCATCGGCGGCGATCACGTTGAGGCCGCTTTCGTTGAGGATCTGCTTGCCGAGCGCGACATTGGTGCCCTCAAGCCGCACGACGAGCGGCACCTGCAGGCCCACCTCCTTCACCGCGGCAATCACGCCTTCGGCGATGACATCGCATTTCATGATGCCGCCGAAGATGTTGACGAGAATGCCCTTCACGGCCGGATCGGCGGTGATGATCTTGAAGGCCGCCGTCACCTTCTCCTT
>JALOTE010000167.1 GCA_025458045.1 Rhizobiaceae bacterium | reverse complement strand
AATTTTTGAGAAACCTGAAATTGGCTTTTCGCCCTGCGTCGTCGAAAACACGCAGTCGCCCCTCAACATGATTGGGCAGGAGTCGAGAACAGAACGGATTGCGGTTGTGATGGGCAGGACATGTGGCTCACCCGTTTTCGTGTACGCGCCGGGGATATCGATGACCTCCTCGCCCTCGACCACGCCAAACCAGCTGGTGCGAAGATTGGCAATCTCGGTGCGACGGCCTGCGGTCAAAAACAGCAACTGCACATAAGCCCGGTAGGGCTGTTCCAGTGATAGCACCGCACCCCAAACGGCCTGCATCTCTCTCTCATCGAGGACACGACTTCTCGACTTCGGTGTCAGCTCCGGCAGGCGAGCGCCAGCTAGGGGATTTGACTGAATGTACCCTCGATTGGCGGCCCAACTCAGAAATCCTGACAGGTGGCGGCGAACTTCTGTCCCTTGGGCCGCTCCGTCATTGTCCACAGTGAGGTCGAGCAAGCGGATGCAGTCGATACGCGCGATTGCGTTGAGAGGCCTGCCCTTCCAATGCGGAAGCACCTTGCGCCTGAGCAGGGACTCAACGGCCTTCCCACCTCGGAGATTGGGACGGCAGTGCCGTTCAAAATACTCTGGCAGCAGGTTCTCGACCAGAAGCCGATTTCGTTCGTCCAGGTCGGACTTCTTCTTCTCCGCCGGATCGATTCCCCGCTCGGCGAGATCATAGGCTGCTTTCGCCTTTTCGCGGGCAGCGGCAAGACTGACCAACGGATACTGACCGAGGGTCAGACGCTTCAATTGTCCACGGTTGCCGCTGGGGCCTCTGCCGGCGACACGGTACTGCAATGACCAACTTTTTCGCCCGTTCGTGCCTACCCGAATGCAAAGACCGGGCATGAGCGTGTCGAACAGTTCGACCCGTTCTCCAGCCTTTGCCGTCAGGTTTTCAACGCCGATATCTGTCAGTCTGCGCTTCATGATCTGTCTGCCAAACGACATCCTGGGTAACCGGTTGGGTAACAAGATAGCCCGGCTGCTGCCGATCACACAAGGACGCACGCGGACGTCGGTGGATTCTAACGCTATGATATTGCTATCATAATTAACACGCTGGCGAACGCTGGCGGACGCCGGCAAACGGAACAAACTTACTTTGGTAATGGTGAGGTCGAGAGTTCAATCCTCTCTCGCAGCACCAGTCTTTTCGTGGCAAGGCTCCACAGTGTGGTTCCGGAGCAGCCGTTTGTCCGGCGGTTCCATGCTCATGTCCGCAAAAACTCCACTCGCATCTGCGCGCCGCGTTGCTTGATCTTTTGCGCCAATCCCGCTGATATCGCCGAAAGTCGAACCAGCAGGGCCTCATGCCGATCCGCTTCATACTCAACGATCTGGAATTCATCCGCGAAGGTTTCGCGCCCGACGAAACATTGCTCGACTTCCTGCGTGTCGAGCGCGGGCTGACGGGCACCAAGGAGGGTTGCAACGAAGGCGACTGCGGCGCATGCACGGTGCTCGTCGGCCGCAGGCATGGCGGCATTGTGCGTTATGATACCGTCAACGCCTGCATCCGCTTCACGGGCTCGCTGCATGGCTGCCACGTGGTGACGGTCGAACATCTCGCAAAGCCTGGCGGCGCGCTGCATCCGGTGCAGCAGGCGCTGGTTTCCTACCACGGTTCGCAATGCGGCTTTTGCACACCGGGCATTGTCATGTCGCTGTATGCGCTTTGGATGGGCAACCCGTCGCCGTCGAAGGTTGATGTCGAACGCGCGCTTCAGGGCAATCTCTGCCGTTGCACCGGCTACCGGCCCATCATCGATGCGGCGATGAATGTGGAAGGCGCACCCGCCGATGACCCGCTGGTCACCCACCGTGCAGACATGGCGGCGCGGCTCGCCGCGCTGGAAACCGGCGCACGCGTCACGGCGGCCGGCGGCGCGTTCATCATCCCCGCCAACGAGGACGACCTTGCCGCCGCGCTGGAGCAACACCCCGGCGCGACGATCGTCGCGGGCGCAACCGATGTCGGCCTGTGGGTGACGAAGGGGTTCCGCGCAATCGACCCCGTGATCTACATCGGCGGCCTGACCGAACTCCAAGGCGTTGACGAAGCGCCTGACGGACTGCGCCTCGGTGCAGGCGTCAGCTATGCTGCGGCGCTTGAGGCGATGGAGCGGCTCCACCCGGCCATTGGCGAATTGTTCTGGCGCATCGGCGGCGCGCAGGTGCGCGCCATGGGCACGATCGGCGGCAACATCGCCAACGGCTCGCCGATCGGAGATACGCCTCCGCCGCTGATCGCGCTGGGCGCGTCCGTTGAATTGCGCAAGGGAACGCGCGTCCGTGTATTGCCATTGCAAGAGTTCTTCATCGCCTACGGCAAACAGGCGCGCGAGCCGGGCGAATTCGTCCGCGCGGTCATCGTGCCGAAGCCGGCACCCGGCGCGATTTTTGCGATCCACAAGCTCTCCAAGCGCAAGGACGAGGACATCACGGCCGTGCTCGGTGCATTCCACATCGCTGTCGAGGCAGGCATGGTCGGCTCGGCCCGCATCTGTTTCGGCGGCATGGCCGGAACACCAAAACGCGCGTCTGCGGTTGAGGCCGCGTTGATTGGCAAGCCGTGGAGTCGCGCCACCGTTGAGGCGGCGCTGCCCGCCTTTGCCGCCGATTACCAGCCCTTGAGCGATTGGCGGGCCTCCGCTGATTATCGCCTGAAGGCGGCGCAAAACCTGCTGATTCGCGTGTTCCTCGAGTCGCAGGGCGTCGCGGACGCACGGCTGGAGACGCATCATGCGGCATGAAACGCCAAGTCCGGCGGCGCTGGCCGGTGCCGTCCATTCCTCGGTCGAACATGATTCGGCGGCGCGCCATGTCTCGGGCCGAGCGGAATACACCGACGACATTCCCGAGCCGCGCGGCACGCTGCATGCCTATGTCGGCCTGTCGAAGGTGGCGCATGGCATCATCACCGCAATGGACCTATCGGCGGTGCGCTCCGCGCCGGGCGTCGTCGATGTCATGATTGCCGATGATGTTGCCCACAATGACATCGCGCCGACCGGCAAGCATGATGATCCGGTGCTGGCCGACGGCAAGGTGATGTTCTTCGGCCAGCCGGTGTTTGCCGTTCTTGCCGAAACGCGGCTTCAGGCGCGGCGCGCCTGCCAGCTTGCCAAAATCGAATACGAGGCCCTGCCGCACGCCATCGATGTGGCCGATGTCCCGGCCGGCGATCCGGCGCATTTCGTCACCGAACCGTTGAAGCTCCAACGCGGCGACCCGGGCCCGGCGCTTGCCGCCGCACCGCGCCGGATAACCGGTGGGATGCGGATTGGCGGTCAGGATCACTTCTATCTGATGCTGGTCTGGTGTTCGACGCAGCACCCAAGCGAGGTGCAGCACATGGTCGCCCATGTGCTTGGCGCGTCCTCCCATGATGTGGAGGTGAAAGTGCGCCGCATGGGCGGAGGCTTCGGAGGCAAGGAAACCCAGTCAAACCAGTTCGCGGTGATCGCCGCCCTGTTTGCCCGCAAGCATGGCCGGGCGGTGAAACTCCGGCTCGACCGCGACGATGACATGGAGGCGACCGGCAAGCGCCATGACTTTCTTGCAAGCTATGATGTCGGCTTCGATGACACCGGCCGCATCCACGCGCTCGACATGGTGTTTGCCGCGCGCTGCGGCTTTTCGGCCGATCTTTCCGGGCCCGTG
>JALOTE010000166.1 GCA_025458045.1 Rhizobiaceae bacterium | reverse complement strand
CACGCCTGCCAGATCACCGGCAAGCGCACGCGCGATCTGTCGCGCGCGGCCTTCGGCGATTTCGGGCTTCTCAGCAAGGGGGTTGGTGTCAAGCAATGCCAGGCGTGACACACGCTGCGGCGCTTGCACCACGATTTCCATTGCCACGATGCCGCCCATCGAGAGGCCGGCGAGGCAGAACCGCTCGGGTGCATCGCGCAGGACGGCAGCGGCGATATCCCGCATCGTGTCATGTGCTATCGGCAAGGCATGTGCCACGGCACGCGGATGCAGCAACGATGGCAGCCCGCCCCACATGCGCGCGTCACACATCATGCCGGGGATGAGCAGCAACGGGTCACGCATGGCTGGTCAACCGGCGCGCCGCGCGCCTTCCTTCAGTGTCGCGAGTTTCGCCCAAGCGATTTCCGGGTCCACCGCGCCAAAACCGGCGAAGGTGCCGAAGCCACAATCCGACCCGGCGATCACGCGATCCCTGCCGACAATCGAGGTGAACCGCTCCAGACGCTGTGCCACAAGGTCGGGGTGCTCGACGAAATTGGTTGTGGTATCAACCGCGCCTGGCACCAGCACCGTGTCGTCGGGGATGTCGTCGGGGATGTCGCGTGCGCGGTCACGGAACACGGTCCATTCATGGCCATGGCGCGGGTTTGCCGTTTCAAACAGGATGTAGCGCGCAGGCACCGTCATCAACAGCGGAAACACCTTCGCCATGTCGATGTCGCAGACATGCGGGCCCTCATAATTGCCCCAGCAGATGTGAAGGCGGATGCGGTCCTGCGGCAGGCCGTCAAGCGCATGGCGCAGCGCCTCGACATGGGTGGCGGCCACTTTCAGGAACTCGTCGTCGCTTAAGTGCGTGAACAGCATGTGGCGGCTCAGCGCCAGATCGGGGCAGTCGATCTGCAGGTCGAGCCCGGCTTCCAGAATGGTGCGGTACTCGTCGCGCATCGCATCGGCGAGCGCTTCCAGATAGGCCTCGCGCGACGGGTAGTGGACGTTCTGGAGGAACAGCGAGATGACCCCGGGGCTGGCGGCATTCATGAAGCCGCGCTTCGCGCCGTGGGTCCGCATCGCCGTCTGAAGGTTGGCGATATCTTTCTGAACCTCGCCCTGTCCCTTGGATTTCACGTCGCCGACGCATTGCGGGCGGGCATATTGCGGCGTGCCGCCTTGCTTGGCGAGACGGTCAAGGAAGGTCGGGAACAGCTTCAGATCAGCCGGCGCATTGCGCGGGCTGTCGCCGTCAAAGCCGGTATAGCGATCCTTGACATAGGTCGCATAAGAGATCTTCGACGTCTCGCCATCGGACACGATGTCGATCCCGGCCTCGACCTGTCGCCGCACAACCTCGCAGACGGCCTGCGTCATGCAGGCGTCGAACGCCGCCTGTTCAAACGGCTCACGACGCTCCCGGGCAAACAGGAAATCGACAACCGCTTGGCTGCGCGGAAGCGAGCCGACATGGGTGGCAAGCAGGGTCATGATATGTGCCTTTTCAATTTGGCTTCCAAGTCGGTCCGGCGGCATCATCCGTGCCGATGACACGGTAAAGCGAAGCCTCACCTGTCATCGACGGCGTGACGGCATGGGCGAGCCCGGCGGGAATGAGCGCCGTGTCGCCGGGGTTGAGCACCGTCTCGCAGCCGTCCCAGGCCAGTTTCCAATGGCCGCGCATCGGCATCAGCACCGATTGGCGGGCGTGGACGTGCAACGCGCCATTGGCCGAACCCCGCGTGATGAAGCTGACCTCGAAGCCCGGCCTGTCGCGCAGCAGCCCCTCCGCGCCAATCACCGTGACCGGCTCCCGGTCGGCCATCGCCATCATGTCCCAATAGCGGGCGACATGGTTGGGCAGCACATCGCGGGTCGTCGGCTCGGGATAGGCCTTCAGCTGCTCATCGGTGAGGAGCGGCATCGGCGGCACGCCGACGGGCAGGCTCTGGCCCTTCTTGCTGTCATAGAGCTTGCCGTTTGCGCCAAGCACAAGCCCATGGGCCCGTGCATCCTCGATCACCTGCGGGGCCCAGATGACGCCGCCTCCGGCATCATCGCCGCCGAGGATCGCCATGATCATCCCGTAGTCGGTTCCAATGTTCTCGAAGCCGCGGAAGATGCCGGTCGGGATGTTGAAGATGTCGCCTTCCTCCAGCACCACTTCGCCCGCCTTGCCGAAGCGGCCCCAGAAAAAGCGCCAGCGGCCTTTGAGGATGAAGAACACTTCCGCGGTGCGGTGGCTGTGCAGCGAGTTGCGGCATTTGGGTGGCTGGCCCGCCGCGCCGATGTTGAACCCCGGTGTCTCGACGATGTGCACATGCTGGTCGGCGCTTTCCGACACACCGCCGCCGATGATAGTGAAGTTCTCCTTCTGGTCGGAGCCGGGAGTGTGCGCGTCGATGAAGGCCGTCTTGCAGGGGCGCAGCTCGCCATAGCGGACGATGTGGGTGATCGGGTTGAAGTCAGTCACAGGTCACCTGTCTCAAGAAGGATCTGCTTCCAGATCGCGGTTTCATCAAAAAGGATCCATTCGCGCCGCAGGCTCCATGACCGGTCGGAGCCGTTTGCGACAAACGGGCCGAACTCGGCATGCGCCATGCCCATGATGTGGACGTCCGCGCCTGTCGGCGTGCCGAACATGCCCCAGCCGGTGTGCCTGCCGTTCATGGACCAACGGATGGCGGCGCGTGGCGGCATCAGCGGGTCATCCCGCCCGATGACATGGTGGATGGCGAACTCGGCCTTGGGGAAAGCGGCGCGCAAACCCGACCAGAACTGGTCCGCTCCGCCATGGCTGTGGGCGGTCACGCCTCCCGGATGATGCAGGACGCAGGCCCGGTCATAATGGGTGGGGATCAGGCTCAGTTCGCCGCTCATGATGCGGGCGAGCATGTCGGCATAGGCCGCGCCCCACTCATTGTCGTTGCCCTTGCCGGTGTAAGGCCCTGCAACATCGATGGCCGGTGTGAACGGCTTCACGCAACGGTCCGGCCCGCCTTCCCGCGCAATCAGCGACCGCGCATAATCCTTCGGATGGATGCCGAGCTGGCGGACAATCGCCCCCTGGTCGCGCACCAGCCATTCATCGTCGATGACATTGTTGCGGGCGGCGCAATCGGCGATCACGTAATAGCCAAGCCGCACGCCTGTCGCCGTGCCATAGGCGCCGTCGCGCGCATGGGTCGCCTCGCAGTACAGCCGGTGCGATGACATCAGATGACCGGTGGACGGCTCCTCCGACCAGATCACGTCTTCGCCCAACAGGGTCCGGTCCGGAAATTCGGCGATGGTGGCAAGTGTCGCGGCAATCACATTGCGGTTGCCGATGACCACGGATGCCGGGGAACGAACCGGGATATCGTCGGCATAATACTGGTGCAGCGTGTGGACGCCGCGATCCTCCCAGATCTCCTTGGTGATCCCGATGATGTAATCCGGGAAATCCTTCCAGCGCTGCGAAAAGCCTTTGAGGGCCATGATGTGTGGTGCTCCTAACCGGCCTTCGGGCCGCCAACGACAAAAAGGGCTGCGTGCGAGCAAAACCGGTCTGCTGTCATCTCAGCGCACCCCCGGTTTCGGGGTCAAAGCCGGGCCTCGCCTTGTTGAATTCGCGCATGCGGGCCAGCATGTCGAAGCCCGACTGCGACAACACGTCCAGCAGATCGACCAGCACCCAGTTCTCGCGGATCAGTCCGTTTTCGATCCGCCAGAAATCAAGACTTCTGAGATCGATGCGCTGGCCCGTTGGTGCAAGGCCAAGCCAGCCTCCGCCCGTCAATGTCTGGCGCATGTTGGGCCAGCCGGTCACCGCCACGTAATTTCCGTCGGCAAAAAAGGCCGATCCCAGCCCTTCGCGATGCTGACCGCGATCGGGCATGGCGGCCAGAAACGGGATCTGGTGCCAGTTGCGGAAGCCTTCGATAGCGTTCCAACTGCATCACCTCCGGCCCGCCCTCAGCCGGGTGGCGCACCATGGATGCGAGCATGTCCATGACAAGCGCAAGGCTGGCGGCGGAAGCAGCGGCATCGCGCCGGGCATGGTCAAGGCCGTCGCCGCTCATGGGTGAAAGCACGAAACCGGAACGGCCAAGCGATGGCGCTCCGGGCCAGGCACCCGCCTGCATCATCACGTCCGGCACATCATAAATCGCCTGCATCTCGACGGCGCGGCCATCCTCGATCCGGTAAAACTCATGATAGCGCAGGGCCGTCACATGGCCCGTCGGCGGAATGTCCAGCCAAGGCTTTTGGAATGTGCCGACATGGTGCCCGCATGCGCCGATCCAGTCTTCACCCTGCGCCGTCGTGCCCGCCATCATGATCATGTCGCGCCGCTCAAGGTCGGGCCAGGAGGCAAGCAAGGGCGCATGCAGCGTTTCATAAAGCACGTCCGGCCCCGTGACCGTGCCGAAGGGATGGCAGACTTTGATTGCGGCATCGTCCGTGAACAATGCTTCCAATGCGGCGCGCACCGGCACCTCGGCAAAGTCGGCGCTCGCCGCCCTCAGCCGCTGGAACGCGTCGGGCACGGCGATGCTCATTCGGCGGCTTCCCGCGTGATCGCCGGCGCGCCATAAGGCACGTTCAAACCACCATGGCGGCGCACGCGCACATTGGCCTGTTCGGCATGGCCGATAAAACCTTCCAGGATGCACAGGCGAGAGCACGCCGCACCCACAAGCGCCGCCGCCTCGTCGGTCAGGATCTTCTGGTAGCTGTGGGTTTTGAGGAACTTGCCGACCCACAGCCCGCCTGTATAGCGCCCGGCCTTCTTCGTCGGCAGCGTGTGGTTGGTGCCGATCACCTTGTCGCCATTGGCCACATTCGTGCGCGCGCCAAGGAACAGCGCGCCGTACGAATGCATGTGTTCGAGATACCAGTCATCCCGGTCGGTCATCACCTGCACATGCTCCGACGCGATGTCATTGGCGACGGCAAGCATCTCATCATGCGTGTCGCAGACGATCACCTCGCCATAGTCGCGCCATGACGCCGACGCGGTTTCAGCCGTCGGCAGGATGGCAAGCAGCCGGTCGATTTCGGCGAGCGTCGCCTGCGCCAGCTTCATCGAGTTCGTGACAAGGACGGCCGGTGAATTGTAGCCGTGCTCGGCCTGGCCCAAAAGGTCCGTCGCGCAGAGTTCGGCATCAACCGTGTCATCGGCGATCACCATCGTCTCGGTCGGTCCGGCAAACAGGTCGATGCCGACCTTGCCGTAGAGCTGGCGCTTGGCTTCCGCCACATAGGCGTTTCCGGGGCCGACCAGCATGTCGACAGGAGTGATCGTTTCAGTGCCGAGCGCCATGGCGGCGACCGCCTGAATGCCGCCGAGGCAATAGATCTCATGCGCGCCCGCCAGATGCATGGCGGCGATCACCGCCGGGTTCGGCACGCCTTTGAAGGGCGGCGTCGCGCCGATGATGCGCGGCACGCCCGCAACCGACGCCGTCAGGATCGACATGTGCGCCGAGGCGACCATCGGGAACTTGCCGCCCGGCACATAGCAACCGACCGATTGCACCGGGATGTTGCGGTGACCGAGGATGACGCCCGGCAGCGTTTCGATCTCGATGTCAGTCATCGAGGCGCGCTGTGCTTCGGCAAAGCGCCTGACTTGCGCCTGCGCGAAACGGATGTCCGCCATGTCGGCT
>JALOTE010000009.1 GCA_025458045.1 Rhizobiaceae bacterium | reverse complement strand
ATTGGCATCCGCTTCATCCCGCTTCTGGGCTGGGCGGTGCTCGCCTATGACGTCTACTCGACATCGACCGAAGTGGTTGAGGCATACGAAAAGCTCAGCGAACAAATCGAAACCGTGCGCAAGGCGGAGAATTTCGCCGAACTGGAGGCGGTGTCCAAGGAAATCGCGGCCGTCTTCAACATCTTTTTCATGAACGGGGTGCTGAGCAAGATCCTCGGCACCCGCGCCAAGACAAAAGGACCGGACGGCAAGCCGCCATCAAGCGGCAAGCCGGCACCGAAGAAAGACCCCAAGCACGACAAGGACGACGGTCCGGGACGGGTGCGGGAGGGCGATGCTCAATACACTGAAATCTCTGCCAAAACGGCCGGAAACGACAGCGTCCCGCTAAAGAACCGCCAGGTCGGCAAGAGTGAAGGAAAAGCTGTCAGGCCGCTTGACGCTCAATACAACGAGGAAATACGTGATGGCTTGCAGATAAGGCGTGCCAAATACACCGATGTCAAGGAGGGTTTCCCCACCATGACTGCCAGCGACTATGCAACCTTCAGAACAGAGCCGGTTCCTAGGACGTTGAAGCCCGGCGAGAAGATCTATCGAATTGTTGGCGACGGTTCTGACCCAAATGGATCCTATTGGACCACGGATCCGCCGCCGCTAACCGAGGCTGAATGGCGCGCAAACTCAGCAGTCAAGAACGATTGGAACGGTGATGGCGGCTATGTCGAGTATACAGTCCCAGAAGGAGTCGAGATTCCTGTATGGGATGGCGTTGTAAGGGCCCAACGTTCATCAGACCGCAAAGGGGTTTTGCCTGGTGGCGGCAACCAGTTATTTCTGGACGGAAAACTTCTCCCTTCAGGTTTACCAATAAAGCGAACGCCATGGAACCGCTGATTGATCAAGAAAAACTTGGGATGCTGCGGCAAGTCCTGGATTCAGGCTTGGAACTCGCAATCACCTTGGAATCGACGGGACACGCCAATGCGGCTCGGCTGTCACAGCACATTCGTGAAGATATGTCTGGGCTCTCAAGCGCGATCAAATCCGGAAGGATTGAGGATATATTGATGGCTCTTGAAATTCCATCATTGGACGGTCGATCCATAGATGGGAGCGGAGGTTTCGATATTGACAACGATGCTATGGTGAAAGTGAAAGTTGAAAAGTTGATTGAATGTGCAGGTATTGCGTTTGATGAATTGCGTCTTCTCGAATGAAGTGGCTTCAATTGGAGTGGGTCGGTTTTGAGTGCTGGCTTTGGATGAACTGGTTTGAAGCAGGGATGACGTCATGAACCTGATGCCAAGGCAGGCCAAGCGGGCTGCGGTGCTTGAAACACCGCTGGGGGCGGATGTGCTGGCGCTTGCCCGCATCGACGGTTCGGAGGGCGTCAACGAGCTGTTTGAATACCGCGTCGAAGCGCTCAGCATGCAGGGCGACATCGATTTCGACGCGCTGCTCGGCCTGCATGCGACCGTGACGATGAACGGCGTCAATGGCGGCAAACGCAAATTTGACGGCATTGTCACGGAGGCGCACTGGATCGGCGTCCGGGATCATTTTCACGCATACCGCCTGATCCTGCGTCCATGGCTGTGGGTTTTGTCACAGCAGACGGATTGCTTCATCTTCCACAACAAGAAGGCGCCCGCCATCATCGCCGAAGTGTTTGGCCGTCACGGCGCGCTTGCGGATTTCGAGGACCGCACTTCGGGTTCCTATCCGGTGATGGAGTATTGCGTCCAGTATCGTGAAAGCGACATGGCGTTTGTGTGCCGCCTGATGGAGGAGCACGGCATCAATTTTCACTTTGCCCATTCCGACGGCGCGCACCGGCTGGTGATGACGGATGCATCGGCCCAGCATGATGCTGTGCCCGGCGGCTCGCGCCGCTACATTCCGCTGGCGGGCGAGGATCGCCGCACCAATGAGTGCTTTCACCTGATGGTGCCGGAACGACGCTTCGTCTCGGGCAAGACCGCTTGGCGCGACTACAACTTCAAGACGCCAAGCGCCAAGATGCAGGCCGAACAGGCGGGCGCTTCCGCCTATGCCAATGGCGACAAGGAGCTCTATGATTTTCCCGGCCGCTACGAGGCGCAGGGGCAGGGCAAGGAATTCGCCCGTATCCGGCTGGAAAGCGAGGAGGCGCAGGACCGCCGCTGCATGGCTGCCGGCAATTGCGTGACGTTGAACGCAGGCGGCCTCGTCACCGTCAAGGATCACCCGTTCGACCGCTACAACAAGGAACATCTGGTCGTTCAGTGCCAGTTCACGCTGATTTCGCAGTCCTACCGCTCAGGGTCGGCCGGCGAGGAGGACAGCTATGAAGGCCAGTATGAATTGCTTGAAAGTTCAATCCCGCTGCGCCCGCTGAAGCTGACGCCGCGCCCGCTGATGCACGGGCCGCAAACGGCCGTTGTCGTCGGCAAGGAGGGCGAGGAGATCGACTGCGACGAATATGGCCGCATTCTGGTGCGCTTCCATTGGGATCGCCGCAACGACCAATCGATGCGCTGCCGGGTCTCTCAAAGCTGGGCCTCCAAGCGCTGGGGCGGCATGGTCATCCCGCGCATCGGCATGGAGGTCGTTGTCGAGCATCTCGAAGGCGACCCGGATCGTCCGCTGGTGACGGGCTGCGTCTACAATGCGGCCAACATGCCGCCCTACACGCTGCCGCAGTTCAAGACGCGGTCGACACTGATGTCTGACACCCACAAAGGGACGGGCTTCAACGAACTGCGCTTCGAGGACGAGAAGAGCGAGGAGGAAGTGTTCCTCCACGCGCAGAAGTTCCTCAACGCCATCGTGCTCGACAACGAAACCTGGCATGTCGGCGGCAACCGCGCCTTCAATGTGGCGAAATCCGCCTCGCAATCCATCGGTGGCGACAAGGATATGACGGTTGGCGGCAGCCATCGCGAGGTTGTCGGTGCCAATCGTGACGAAACGATCGGCCGCAACCAGACCCGCAAGATCGGCGCCAATGAACATCTGGCAGTCGGAGCCGACCAGATCGTGACCGTCGGCGGTGACCACCACATGACCTTGGACGGCAATGCCCGGGTTGAGGCAGGCGGCAACGCGCATCAGAAAACCGGCGGGACCCATTTCATCGATGTCGGGCGCGAAATCGTGATCGATGCCGGCATGTCGATCTGCCTGAAGGTCGGCGGCAATTTCATCTCCATCAGCCCCGCCGGCATCCAGATCGAGGGCACCCTTGTGCGGGTGAATTGCGGCGGAGCGCCGTCACGCGGCGCGCCTGTCACGAAAAAGAACCCGGCCCGGCCGGCCGGCTACAAGGGTCCGCACGCCAAGCGCTATCCGCGCTCCAGCCAGAAGTGACCGGCAGCATGGCCGCGCTCATCCCCAGCGGAGGCGTGTGATGGGTCGCCCGGCCGCCCGCCTCACCGACATGCATGTCTGCCCGCTCGTCAATCCCGGGCCGGTTCCGCATGTCGGCGGGCCGATCCTGCCAGCCTGCTCCGCAAACATACTGATCGGCAATCTTCCGGCGGCGCGCCTCACGGACAAGGCCTCTTGCGTCGGCCCCGTTGACGTGATCGTGCAGGGCTCGCCGACGGTCTTGTTCAACAATCTGCTCGCCGCCCGCATGGGGGACCGCACCGCCCATGGCGGCGTGATCGTCATGGGCATGCCGAATGTGCTGATCGGCGACCGTGGCGGCGGGCCCGGTTTCAAGATGACGAAACCCTGCCTGAAGCAAGCCGCCGCCGCCGGCTCCGCCTTCGTGAAGGCGGGCAGCGCCGGATCGACTGGGGCGACCGGCGGCGGGAAGGCTGCGCCGTTGGTGGGTGGATTGGTGAGCCGGGCCGCCAAAAGGCTTGTAAAATGGGTTGGCGGTGTGATGACGAAAGCCGGTTTCGTCTCGCCGCCGCCGCAGCAATGGAAGACCAATGTCAAGGCTTCGGCCAAGGTCGACTTCGATCTGTTGAGCGCGAAGCAGACCATATTCAATCGGTCGTCAAAAACGTCGAAAACACCCCAGGACCTGAAAAAGTCGGTCAAATACGAAGTCGGGGTGTCACGCGAGAAATCGGTCGGCTGGAAACAGCTTGGAGGCGAGAAGGCCAACATCAGGCTTGGCACCGCGGGCGCCAGCGGAATGCTGGGCGTCAAAGGGGATCTATCCGGTGACTTCAAGGCCGGAGTCTTTGGATCAGCCAATGCCACGGCGGTTTCGGCTTCGGCGAAAGGACAAGCCCTCAAAGGGCTCCTTGTCGGCAATGCGTCGGTCGATGTGCTTTCAGCCAAAGGATCCGCCTTTGCCGGTTTTGTCAAAAAGGGAAAGGACATCCGCGCCGGCGGTGAATTGAAGGCAAGTGCCATGCTTGTCGAAGGCACCGCCAAAGGCGAGGTGCGCATTTCACCCAAGACAATTTATGACAATACTATCGGACGCGCGATCAAAGCGTACAACCCCGCGATCAAGCATGGTGCCTTGTCTGCAGCTTGGGATCATGGGGTGTCGCTGTCCGCAAAGGTTGATGCTGGAATCGGGGCAGCAGCGGAAGCCAGTGCCAAGGTCAGTAGAGTGGGTGGCATTCGAAAGATCGATTTCGGTGGCAAGGTCGGGCTCGGCCCATCGCTTGGCTTCAATCTCGGCATCGGCGTGTTTTGACGATCGCCAAAAAAGGACAAAGCATGCAGGAAGTCGAGATCGCCGCCGCCGAGATGCAAGCCAACGGGCCTTCGCCCTTCGCGTTTCGCATCGCATTGCCGGCCGACTGGATCGTGGCGGAATCGTCAGATACGCGCCTGCATGCCGATGGGCTGACATTGATCGGCGCATTCCATGAGGACGGCAACGCCGCATTCGGTGCGCAGGCCTATGGCACGTTGCTCCGCAACGAAATCTCGGCCGGGAACTGGCTGCATCTCTATTTCGGGCAACTCGACTGGGCCGAACCGGAGGTGGAGGAAGACGGCCCGCGCAAGGCACGCGGCTCGGCCGCATTTGACGCCGAAGGCACGCCGATGCAGGCCTTGGCCACCGCCACGGTGAATGGCCCTGTGCTGATCCTCTTGCAGGCTTACTGCCCCGCCGAGGATTTCGCCGCCTGCCGGGATGTCATGAACGTGGCAGTCCAATCGTTGGAGCTGGAACGCACCGAAGACCCCAATATCATCGAACCATGGTCCGCCTATGGCTTCGATGACGGCGGAGAGTTCATGCTCCCATCGTCTTGGCAAGCCAAACAGGCGGAAAGCGACAGGCCGGACCGCTTGGCCATCGACTTCACACGGTGGGCCGACGGTGATCGCCTGGAAGGCTTTTTGCGCGTCAAGCGCATTGATGTGGGTTCCGGCATCAATGCCCGCGACGCGCTTGCGTTGGCGATCGCAGAATTCGAGAGCGGCGGCGTCTCATTCATCGAACCGTTGCGTCTGACAGACGAGGAAGCCGGAGGCGCATGGAACGAGGTGATTTCGCTCGTTGCCCGAAACCGCACCAATCCGGACCATCTCCTGCGCTTTGAGGCGATGGCTCTTGCAGGAGACGCCGGAACCTTCGTTTTCGCATGCAACGGCGCCGCCCCTGAGGAAGAATTCCTTGCTTGGGCGATCAACAGCCGCGCACTGCAAATCGCATTGAGTTCGCTGGAGGTCTGACTCGCCAATGACCGACATCGCCGCCAGCCTTATCACCGCCCTCGACGCCCTTGCTGGCCGCAAGTTCGCGGTCGTTGACGCCGCGCGTTTTGATGACCTGAGGGTGCTGCTGGCCGATGCCGGGTTGGCGTTCACGCCTCTCTACCGCGACGAGGCAGATGAGGAGGTGGAAGCGGCCGGCCCCTTCCTTGTCTCCCTGCCGGACCGGACCGCCGCGCGCCGCCTGCTCGCCCTGGCTGGCCCTGAGCCCGCCATCGTCTGGTGGGCGTGGCCCGACCAGGGCGAAGACACCGAGGGCGCGATCGAAAGGCACCTGCGCACGATCAACATGGTGGAAATCCCGCTCGACCGGCCCGACGGCGAACCGTTTGACACCGATGAACATGGGCTCGGCGAGGCGCGCGCGGCGCTCGCCGCCGACCATGGCGCTGAGCCGGGTCACGGCCACCATCACGCGCATGATGAGGCGCACGGCCACCAGCACGATCACACGCCGCCCGAGCTGCCCGAGCTTCTCGAACCCGTCCTGTTCCGCCACGCCGACCCCAATGTGATGGCGATGCTGCTACCATTGCTGGACGCGGGGCAGGTGTCCCGCCTCATGGGCGACGCGACGGGGATAGTTGTCGACGCACCGGATGCGGGCGCCCTGCGCAGTTTTCCGCGCCCGAATGGGTTGCCGGAAAAGCCTGCGGGTTGGCTCAAGATCAGCGGGCGGCAGTATGGCGCACTCGGTTGGTCGCAACTGGATCGCACACGCCATCGGATTGTTGATTTTCTCCGGAAGACAGCGCCCGGCTTGGTCAACAGGACAAGTGAGCAAGATCTGGTGTCCAATACCGCGAGCTGGATGGGAGAAGCCAAGTCATTCGGTGTCCGCAGCGAGGCCGCCCTTGGCAGATGGTGCTACCTTCAATTGATCACAGTTGGTTCAATCGGAAAAAATCGTGATATTGTCGAATTCGTATCTGGTCAAAATCCCGGAAACAATCGAAGCGCAACAGCAGACGAGCGCGTGCGGATTCTGATGACCATGGCAGCGGTCAACGCTCACATGGTCCGCACATGACTGCCGTCGCCGCCGCGCCATTGCTTTGCGCAGGGCCCCAAGCGCTCGTATGTGTTGGCGTTCTTGGCGCCCTGACATTGGGTGCTGCCGCCTATGGTATTGTCACATCCCCCGCGCAAATCAATTCCGCCGATCAATCGGCGGAGGAAGATTTGGCGACGGATGCCGGACCCTGCTCAAATTGCAGTCACTGCCCACAATGCTCGCCCCCGGCAGGCACGGAAGAAGTGGAGCGCATTGACCGTGTGCCACCCAGCCGGCCGCATTTCCCTTGTCCGGGCGATCACGTGCACTACCGGGTCATGCGTCAGAACCCCCGCACCTGCCGCTGCTTCTGGAACAAGGGCCGGGTGGAATGCCTTTGAATGCCGCACCGCCCATTCATGAACCGCCACATGCGGGGAGTGCGCTGCAATCGAAGGCAGCGTGTGGGCATGACGTGCTTCTGGCGGATGGAGGTGGAATGTGATCTACGGCGACATCCCTGAACAGCCCATCGCGTTCGACATCAGGATCGACAGGGCGGAGGCGCGGCGGCGCTGGAGCGCGGCCCACGACTATTCGCTCTGGCGCGATGAACCGTTCGGCGCGTCGGTTGACGCGGCCGTCTGGCCGAGCGCCTTCGCACAAAACCGGTCAGATCCGTTTCAGACAATCCCCGCCCCGGCGGACTCCGCCTTCTGGTCAGCCTTCGGATTGTTTGATGATCTCGCCGAAATGCTGCGATGCGTCCCACCGGAGGCAGCGGCAGGGGAAATCATCCTGATCGGCCTTGACCGTGAATTCCTCCACCTCGTGCCTGACCAGACATTGACCTCGGAATTGGCATCCTCAGACCTGATTGGCGTTGACCGGGACCAGAAAGTGCACCTGCTCGGCTATGACATCTGCGACACATTCATGACGAGCATGGTGTTCAATGCGCAGGCCGATGATGAATTGCGTCTTCTTGCGCCTTCGCGCTCGCCATCGGGCCTTATCGCCGACCGGGCGCAGGCGTTGGCGCTCATCCCTGAACTGGAGCGACGCGATCCCGGGCACAGGCCGCTTCTTGTGATGGGCGTCTATTCGCTTGGCGTGTTGGGTGACAGGCAAGGCGCGTAGGAAGAGGATCACGTCGCCTTCAGGGGCGCGGACGACCGGCGCCGCGCGGTTCACTAAGCGCTGCAACCCGTGACGGAACATTCGTTCCACCATTGAAGCCGCCGATGCATCCGGTTTATGGGTCGGCACGGCGGGCGAACCGCCGAACCTGACAAGAGGCTGATCCCGCGTGTCCACCCATCCCCGTTTCGCGCTGCGTGTGCGGTGCCCGTCCACGCGCGGCATTGTCGCCGCCATCACCACCTATCTGGCGGGCGAAGGCTGCTACATCATCGACAGCACGCAATTCGACGATGTCGACACCGGCAATTTCTTCATGCGCATTTCCTTGCGCTCGGAGGAGGGCCGCAGCATGCGGGAGCTGCAGGACGGGTTCGGCGCGGTTGCGGTGCGTTACGGTATGGAATGGGAGTTCTTCGACGAGGCGGTGAAGCGCAAGGTCATCATCATGGTGTCGCGTTTCGGCCATTGCCTGAACGACCTGCTCTATCGCTGGCGCATCGGCGCGCTGCCGATCGACATCGTGGCGGTCATCTCCAACCACATGGATTACCAGAAGGTCGTGGTGAACCACGACATCCCCTATTACTGCATCAAGGTGACGAAGGAGAACAAGGCGCAGGCCGAGGCAGAGCAGATGCGCGTCGTGCGAGAGCTGGGCGCGGAATTGATCGTGCTTGCCCGTTACATGCAGGTGCTGTCGGATGAGATGTGCCAAGCCATGTCGGGCCGCATCATCAACATCCATCATTCCTTTCTGCCGTCCTTCAAGGGCGCGAACCCCTACAAGCAGGCGTTCGAGCGCGGCGTGAAGCTGATTGGCGCAACCTCGCATTATGTGACGGCCGATCTCGATGAGGGTCCGATCATCGAGCAGGACATCATCCGCGTCACCCATGCGCAATCCAACGAGGATTATGTGAGCCTCGGGCGCGATGTGGAGGCGCAGGTGCTGGCGCGGGCAATCCATGCCCACATCCATGGCCGCGTGTTCCTGAACGGCAACAAGACGGTGGTGTTTCCGGCGTCGCCCGGCTCCTACGCCTCCGAACGCATGGGGTGATGCTCCGTTTGGCGGACAGAATGTCGCGCCCGCTTGATGCGGTTTGCGGACTAACCAATTGATGTGGAAGACGTCAGGCAAACCCTGAACGCGGTTCCGCATCATTGGGAGAGTTCATGAAGAGGAACGAAGAGGCTTCGGCGTCCTTGCCGAACGGCAAGGCCTTGGCGCGGCTTTTTGAGCTTGTTGCACGGTCCCTGCATTCGGCCGGGCATGTCGATGGCCTTTATCCCGCACAATGGACGGCGCTGCGCTATTTGAACGAAGCCGAACCGGATGCGCGCACCGCAGCCAAGCTGGCGCAGTTCCAGCAATTGGCGCCGGGCCCCGTCACCCGCTCGGTGCGCACGCTGATCACCAAAGGGTTGGTGCGCGAAGCCGGGACGGCAAGCCACCATCGCGCCAAGCGGCTGGAAGTGACCGAGGCCGGCATCGCGCTTCTTGCCAATGACCCGTTGATCGCGCTGGAGAAACGGCTGGCGAAACTGGGCGGCGACGATGCGCGCGCCCTCGAGCGCGTTCTGGCGCAGATGCTGGTGACGCTCCAGAACGACGAATAGGGCAAGGAATTCACGAAGGAATCCTGGACCCGCTCCGGCTCAATGGAAATCACGCGATTTCGGCAGCAGGCGCACGGCACGCGGATGGCCTGCACGGTGGCTCTTGTTTGCGCCGCCCTCCGGCCCACGCGGTTGCTGCGGGCGGATGACCTCGTCGGCATGGGCGAGCGGCGGCTCGGTCGCATGGACGGCTGACAGGCGGGCCAGTTCGCCCGTCCGGTCGCTGACGGTCAGCGCCATCAGATGCACCACGCCTTCGACGCTCTTTTGCACACGGCCCTCCACCGCCATCAGCCGCGCGCCCATCACCTCGCGGCGGAAACGCTCGAAATTGCGCGCCCACAGAACCACATTCACAATGCCCGTCTCATCCTCCAGCGTGATGAAGATGGCATTGCCGTTGCCGGGCCGTTGGCGCACCAGCACAACGCCCGCCATGCGCGCCCGCGCGCCATCCTTCAGCGCGGCTGTTTCAACGGCGGTGAGGAAGCGCTCGCGCATGAACAGCGGCCGCAGCACCCCCATCGGATGCCCTTTCAGTGAAAGCCGCACCGTCTGGTAATCGGCGGCCACATGCTCGCCCAGCACCATCACCGGCAGATGTGCCCCGGGTTCGGGCGCAAGCTCGGGGGCGCGGGCGGCGGCAAACAGCGGCAGCGCATCATCATCAGGCAGGCGGCGCACCGCCCACAGGGCCTCGCGCCTGTCGAGCCCGATGGAGCGGAAGGCGTCGGCATCGGCGAGCCGCCGCAGCATGCCGGCGGGCACGCCGCCGCGCGTCGACAGCGTTTCGATGGTGGTGAAACGCCGATGCGGCTCGTCCGCACGCCGCGCGACCAGACGCCGCGCCACGGCTTCCGCCATCCCGTCGATCTGCCGGAAGCCCAGCCGCAGCGCCAAGGTGCCATCGGCGCGGCGCTCCAGCGTGTTGTCGTAAGCGCTGTGGTTGACATCCACCGGTCTGATTTCGACGCCATGTTCGGCGGCGTCCCGCACGATTTGCGCCGGCGCATAGAACCCCATCGGCTGCGCGTTCAACAGCCCGCAGGCAAACACCGCCGGATGGTGGCATTTGATCCAGGACGAGACATAGACCAGCTTGGCAAAGGACGCCGCATGGCTTTCCGGAAAGCCGTAGGAGCCGAAGCCCTTGATCTGCTCGAAGCAGCGTTGTGCGAACTCCGGCTCATAGCCGCGCTTGACCATGCGCCCCACCATCAGCGTCTCGAAGCGGCCGATGGTGCCCATATTGCGGAAAGTCGCCATCGCCTTGCGCAACTGGTTGGCCTCCACATCGGTGAATTCGGCCGCAACCATCGCAAGCCGCATCGCCTGTTCCTGAAACAGCGGCACGCCCTTTGTCTTGCCGAGCACGCTTTTCAGTTCATCCGGGTCATGCGGCGGGCGCGGCGCCGGGAACGTCACCTCCTCAAGCCCGGAGCGCCGTCGCAGATAAGGGTGCACCATGTCGCCCTGGATCGGCCCCGGCCGCACGATCGCCACCTGGATGACGAGATCGTAGAATTCGCGCGGGCGCAGCCGCGGCAGCATGTTGATCTGCGCTCGGCTTTCCACCTGGAACACGCCGATCGAATCCCCCCTGCACAGCATGTCATAGACAACGCTGTCATCTTTCGGGACATCGGCAAGGCCCATGCTCCCAAGCCTGTGCTCCGCCATCAGGTCGAGGCATTTGCGGATGCAGGTCAGCATGCCGAGCGCCAGCACATCGACCTTCATCAGGCCCAGCGCATCGACATCATCCTTGTCCCATTCGATGAAGGTGCGCGCCTCCATCGCCGCATTGGCAACCGGCACGATGGAATCGAGCCGTCCGCGCGTCAGCACGAAACCGCCGACATGCTGCGACAAATGCCGCGGAAACCCCATGATGCGCCGCGCGAAATGAAGCACCCGGTGCACGACGGGGTTGGCCGGATCGACACCCGTCTTGCGGATGTGCTCGTCATTGATGTCGCGGCCCCAGCTGCCCCATTGCATCGCGGTCAGCCGCTGCGCCGCATCCTCCGAAAGTCCCAGCACCTTCGCCACATCGCGCACCGCGCTTTTCGGCCGGTAATGGATCACGGTGGCGATGATGCCGGCGCGGCGGCGGCCATATTTGTTGTAGATGTACTGGATCACCTCCTCGCGCCGCTCATGCTCGAAATCGACATCGATGTCGGGCGGTTCGCGGCGCTCCTCCGAGATGAAGCGGGCAAACAGCAGATTATGCTCCGCCGGATCGACAGCGGTGATTCCAAGCGCGAAACACACCGCCGAATTGGCCGCCGAGCCGCGCCCCTGGCACAGGATGCCGCGGCTTTCGGCAAATTCCACAATGTCGTGGATGGTGAGGAAGTAGGGCGCGTAGTCGAGCTTGGCGATCAGCGCCAGTTCGTCCTCGATCAGTGTGCGCACCTTGGCGGGAACGCCGGCCGGATAGCGCCGCGCGGCGCCCTGCCATGTCAGTTCTGTCAGCCATTCCTGCGGCGTGTGGCCGGGCGCGACGGGCTCATCGGGATATTCATAGCGCAACTGGTCGAGCGAGAATTGCGCCCGGTCAAGGAAGCGCTGCGTTTCGGCAAGCGCATCCGGCGCATCGGCAAACAGCCGCGCCATTTCGGCGGCGGGCTTCAAATGTCGTTCGGCGTTTGCCTCCAAGAGCCTGCCGGCGTTGAAGATGGACACGCCCTCGCGGATGCAGCCCATCACATCCTGCAGGTCGCGCTGGCCCGGATCGGCATAAAGCGCGTCATTGACCGCGATGAGCGGCACGCCCGCCGCGCCTGCCATCGCCTGAAGCCGCGCGAGGCGACGGCGGTCATCGCCTCGCGCATGCATGGCAGCCCCCAGCCAGACGCCGCCCGGTGCGGCCGTGGCGAGCTTCTCCAGAAGCCCCGCCGGCATGGCGTGCAGATGGCGCGGTGGCATCACGATCATCAGAAGGCCGCCCGTCTCGGCCATCAGATCGGCGAGATGCAGGATGCACTCCCCCTTTTCAGCGCGCCGGTTGCCGAGTGTCAGCAGGCGGCAGAGGCGGCCCCAGCCTTCCCGACTTTCAGGATGGACGATGATGTCGGGCGTGCCGTCGGCGAAGGCGAGCCGCGCGCCGGTGACAAGCTTGAAGGCTGCCGCGCGCGCCCTCAAACCATCCTTGGTCGGCGGTGCGGCCTTGGCCAGCGGATGGTCGATGATGAGCGTTTCGCCGGGGCCGGAGCCTTCGCGCAATCTTTCTGGCGGCGGCGCGCCGTCTTCCCTCAAATCGCGCAGCGCCGACCATGCGCGCACAACGCCTGCCACCGTGTTGCGGTCGGCGATGCCGATGCCCGTATGGCCAAGCAGCAGCGCCGTCAGCAGCATGTCGGCGGGCGAGGAGGCGGCGCGCAGGAACGAGAAATGCGTTGCCGCCGCAAGCTCGGCGAAAAGCTGGGCGGGTGCAAGGGCGGGCGGAGGGCGCAGGCTCATGCAAACAGCCCGTGCAGGAACCAGCCTGGCATCGCGTCCGCATTGTAAAAGCCGCGCCGGAAAATCCAGTAGCGGCAGCCCTGCATGTCCTCGACGCGGTAATAATCGCGTGTTTCTGTCGCGGGTTCTTCCAGCCACCATTCTGGCGCGATGCGCTCCGGCCCTTCGGCCAGCGCCACAGCGCGCCACACGCGCCGCCAGCGGAAACGGGCGGGCGGCGCATCGGGCAGTTCGGCGATCACCTCCACCCGTTGCGGCGGATTGAACAGGTGCACCGGCCGCACCGGCGGCTCATGCGGGCAGGGCATGCGCCAGAAAGACGGCGGGGCCGATGAAGCGGAAGAACCGGAGCCCGAACCAGAACCAGCACCGGAACACGCCCCCGAAATCGCCGGGCGCGCGAAGGCTTCGCGGTCCGGGTCATGCGTGTCGCGCGCCGCAAAGCGCAGCACGCGCTCACGTCCGAAGCGGGCGGTCAGCCGGTCGATGAGGGCCGCCACATCGGCTTCCTCGGCGGCCTGGACGGAAAAGAGCGCATCCTGCCGCGTCTCGAACGGCTCCAGCACGAGCACGCTCATGCGCGCTGCATCAAAGCCAAAGCCGGGGTCGAGCACTTCGCCCATCTGCTCGATGCGGCGCTCGAACAGCCGCATCAGCGCCGCCGCATCGCGCAGCGGCCGCCCGGTTTCCACCCGGATGCGCCTGACACCGCCTTCGGCCAGAAACAGCGCCGCCTCGAAGGCGCGCCCGCCCGCGCTCTGCCGTTCGAGGAGGCTGCACACATCACGGGCGAGGCTCAAAAGCGTGGCGCTCACCGCTTCCTGTTGCAGCATGGGTTCGGCGAAATGCCGTTCCGCCATGCAAGGCGCAGGCGGGCGCAGCGGCGTGATGCGCATGTCCTCGCGGCCCAATGCGCGGTCGAGCTTGCGGGCGACGTCTGCGCCAAAACGCGATGAAAAGATCAGCGACGGCCGGTCTGCAAGATCACCCAGCGTGACCAACCCGGCGCGGCTGAGCCCGTGCAGCGCGTCGCGATCCAGCCCCAATGCCGTGACCGGCAGCGGGCGCAGCGCCGCCTCATCCCCGCCCGGCGCGACAAGGCGCATGCGCTTGTCCTGCCGTGTCAAATGGCGGGCAAGCGCGCGCGCCGCATCCGGCGTGGAGCACAACGCGGCGCGCGCATTGACCCGCAGCCGCCGCATGAAGGCGCTGACGGCGGCCAGCATCGCCGCCTCGCCGCCAAACAAATGCGCGCAACCCGTGATGTCGAGCGTCACGCCGTCCGGCGCATCGAGCGCCACAAGCGGCGTGAAGCGCTCGCAGGCCTCCGCAATCCGGGCAAGCAGCGCCGCATCGGCCTCCGGCGCGGCGGGCAGGGCAATCAGCCCCGGCACGCGGGCGCGCGCATCGGCAAGGCTCATGCCCGGTTGCAGGCCGAGCTTCAGCGCGCGGCCATCGGCGGCCGCCAGTTTCAGCGCGCCGCCCGCTTTCGCCACCAGAACCAGCGGTGCGGCCTTATCCTGTTCGACGCCGGATGCCGCCTGCCGCTTGATCCGGTCGGTCGAAAGAAAGGGCAGCCACAGGCTCAGATAGCGCCGCAAAGGCTCCCGCACGTGTTCCGTTTGCGGCTGCGGGCGGGTGCGGTGCGGGTTTGCCTGCAGTTCCGGCTTCCGCACATCCTGCGAGGAGTTCAAAGCGGGTTTCATCACGGTTCCATTCCACCTGCCAGTGCCGTTGCATGCCGCCCGTCCTGTCGCGCAGCAGTGTGAGGCCGAAGGCGGGCGGCCCCGGCGCGCGCGCCTCCAGCGCGCGGGAGGGTGCCGCCTGCACCCGCCAACGCGTGGCGGCGGCATTGGGCGCGGGCTCGCCTGCGCTGCGTGTCAGAAACGCCGTCACGCCCGACTGCGCCGCGCCAAGGGACAGCCGCCGCGTTGCCGTGAGATCCAGTTTCGCCGGATTGCCATGCAGATCGACGATCAGCGCGCCGAGCCCGCCGCAGCGCACGGCCTCGTCGGCGGCTTTCAGCGCCTCGCCCGCATCCCTGACCCTGACAAGCGCGACGCGCGCCGGATCAAGCCCCAATTCGATGAGCCCCGGCGGGTGGATGAGCCCGAACTCGGCCTCGATCATCGTCTGGCGCACCCACAAAATGGCCCGGCCTTGCGCTGCGATCATCGCCGAAAGTGCGGCAAAACCGCAGGCTGCCGCCGCATCCGCGCCCGATGCGGCAAACATCTCATGCAGCGCGCCTGCCGCCAGCCGGCCGGGCAGGGCGGGATGATGCACCTCCGCCGCATGTGCCGCCGGATGGCGGCCGGAAGCGGCACCCGCCCGCGCCACCTGCTCGCGCAGCCGTGCGAGCGCGGCCTGTGCCGCCGCCGTTCCACCGGCGGGCGCAAAGAATTGCTGAGATGCGGGCATGCTGCCGCTCATCTCTGATGAACTCCCGATGGGAAAATGTTCCTGTTTTGTTCATATTCTCCTGAGCGCGGCAGGAGTCAAGGGGCGGGTTTCAAGCGCGCTCCCAGATATGGAGGCGGTCTTAAACCAGCGCCACCCAGCGGCGCGCAAGGTCCAGCCCCACCGCATCCGCGCGGCGGCCGAGCGTGGCGGCAAGCGCGGCGCGCTCCTCGTGCCAGCCCGGATGATAAACGGCCATGTCGACCCCCAGCCGCGCCTCGCGGCTCCATGCTTCCACAACCTCGGTTGACGCTTCGAAGTGGAATTGGATGCCATAGGAGGCGCGGCCCGCCCGCCATGCCTGGATCGGCGTCATCGCGCTTGTCGCCAGATGAGCGGCGCCGGGCGGCAATGTCACCGTGTCATTGTGCCAGTGAAACAAGGGCGCGTGCGGCCCGAGCCCGCCGATCAGCGGATCATTCCGGCCGTGATCCAGCGCCGCCACCGTGTGCCAGCCGAACTCGATGTCACGCCCGAGGATGTTGCCGCCGCCATGGCCGCGCGCCATCACCTGGCTCCCAAGGCAAATGCCGAGCACCGCCTTGCCGGCTTGCGTGAAGGCGGCCGAAAGGCGGGCGAGATGCGGCAGATAGGGGTGCTCCGCATCGGCAAGCGCGTTTTGCGGCCCGCCGAGGATGATCAGGCCGTCATGGCCCGATGGGTCTGCCGGGAGCGCCTCGCCCGCATAGGGGTGGCGCCGGTCAAGCGCCGCGCCCGCCTCATCAAGCGCGGCGCCGACGAGGCCGAGCGGGCAATCGGCGTAATTGTCGATGACGAGGATGTGCATGGGACGGCCCGGCGCTGGTGTTCCGGCTGAACCATCATGGCATGGATCGTCCGGTCAAGCCGGACGATGAAGAAAATGAATGACGCAAGGAAACAAGGAAACAAGGAAACAAGAGTTTCGCCTTTCGTCCAACACATCCCACACACTCTTCATCGTCCGGCTTGACCGGACGATCCATGCCGAAACCGCATTGCAGCACCATTGCACGTCACCACCACAAGCCCTTGAACAATTCATGCCACTCGGGGTTGTCCTTCTCGATCAGGTCGATCTTCCATTGGCGGTTCCAGCCTTTGATCGCCTTCTCGCGTTTCACGGCATCACCAAAATCAAAGTGCTCTTCGTACCAGACGAGCCGTATTGCCCCGTATTTCGACGCGAAGCCGGTCAACTCCAGTGCGATGTTCATGCATGCGGCGCGGAATGTCCGCCGTCACGCCCACATAGAGCGTGCCGTTCTTCTGGCTTGCGAGAATGTAGACAAAGCCTGTCACTGCATGGCGGGCCCGGGTGAACCTTTCACGCAGCACCGCGGCATGGGTCGTCCGGTCAAGCCGGACGATGAAGAAAAGCAATTGAATTGCGAACACCATCCGAGGGTTTCGTCAGCCTCCCACCTTCTTCATCGTCCGGCTTGACCGGACGATCCATGCCATAGGCATGAAGAAAGGCGCAGAAACTGACAGACAGAAAGGGCCCAGCCTCACTCACCCACTTTCAGCGCCTCGATGAAGGCTTCCTGCGGGATGTCGACGCGGCCGAACTGGCGCATCTTCTTCTTGCCTTCCTTCTGCTTTTCCAGAAGCTTGCGCTTCCGTGTCACGTCGCCGCCATAGCACTTCGCCGTCACGTCCTTGCGCAGCGCGGCGATCGTCTCGCGCGCGATCACCTTGCCGCCAATCGCCGCCTGGATCGGGATCTTGAACATGTGGCGCGGTATGAGGTCTTTCAGCTTCTCGCACATGGCGCGCCCGCGCCGCTCCGCCGCCGAGCGATGCACCAGCATCGACAAGGCGTCGACAGGCTCCTCGTTGACAAGGATCGACATCTTCACGAGATCGCCTTCGCGATGGCCGATCAGGTGATAGTCGAATGAGGCGTAACCGCGCGACACACTCTTCAGCCGGTCGTAGAAATCGAACACCACCTCGTTGAGCGGCAATTCATAGACGACCATGGCGCGCGTGCCGACGTAAGAGAGTTCGATCTGGAGGCCGCGCCTGTCCTGGCAAAGCTTGAGGATCGCGCCGAGATACTCGTCCGGCGTCAGGATCGTCGCCTTGATCCACGGCTCCTCGATGCTTTCGATCTTGACGACATCCGGCATGTCGGCCGGGTTGTGCAGTTCGAACATGTCGCCGTTCGTCATCAGCATCTTGTAGACGACGGAGGGCGCCGTCGCGATCAGGTCGAGGTTGAACTCGCGCTCCAGCCGCTCCTGGATGATTTCCAGATGCAAGAGGCCGAGAAAGCCGCAGCGGAAGCCGAAACCGAGCGCGGCCGAAGTTTCCATCTCGAAGGAAAAGCTTGCGTCGTTGAGGCGCAATTTGCCCATGGCCGAGCGCAAATTCTCGAAATCATCGGCGTCAACCGGGAACAGGCCGCAGAACACCACGGGCTGGGCGGGCTTGAAGCCGGGCAGCGCCTGCGCCGTCGGCCGCCTGTCCTCGGTGATCGTGTCGCCGACGCGCGTGTCGGCAACTTCCTTGATCGAGGCGGTGATGAAACCGATTTCGCCAGGCCCGAGATTGTCTACATTCACCATTTTCGGCGTGATGACGCCGATGCGCTCGACGACATATTTCGCGCCCGTGCCCATCATGCGGATGGTCTGGCCCTTTTTCAGTTCGCCATCGATGATGCGGACCAGCACGATGACGCCGAGATAGGTGTCGTACCAGCTGTCGACGAGCAGCGCCTTCAACGGGCTGTCGCGCCCGCCATCCTTGGGCGCGGGCAGCTTCGTGACAATGGCTTCCAGCACATCGGGGATGCCAAGGCCGGTTTTTGCCGAGATCAGCACGGCCTCCGACGCGTCGATTCCAATCACTTCCTCGATCTGCGCCTTGATGCGCTCCGGTTCCGCGGCAGGAAGGTCGATCTTGTTTAGCACGGTCACGAGTTCATGGTTGTTGTCGATCGCCTGATAGACGTTCGCCAGCGTCTGGGCTTCCACGCCCTGTGACGCATCCACCACAAGAAGCGAACCTTCACAGGCCGAAAGCGAGCGCGACACCTCATAGGCGAAGTCGACATGGCCGGGCGTGTCGATCAGGTTCAGCACATAATCCAGCCCGTCCTTCGCCTTGTAGTTCAGCCGCACGGTCTGCGCCTTGATGGTGATGCCGCGCTCTTTTTCGATCTCCATGTTGTCGAGCACCTGCTCCGACATCTCACGCGCCTCCAGCGCGCCCGTCTGCTGGATCAGCCGGTCGGCAAGGGTGGATTTGCCATGGTCGATATGGGCGACAATGGAGAAATTGCGGATGCGGGAGGCGGGGATGTCTGTCATGGGGCGCGACTTAGCAGGAACGCCCCGAAAGGCAATGCGGCGGGTTGGCCGATCAAAGCCCGGCCCTGCGTGACCCGCCGCGCGCACGCCTTGTTGCGGCGCGCCGCAGGATTGCCCGATGCTCCACCGTGCACCACACCACTCAGGACGGGGCTCCCACGAACCACGCAACCGACAGCGCCGCTCGCGATTTCGTAAGGCGACAAGCGCGAAAGGCGCGCTATATCAAAACATGCTCAACGCCGGCATGCGAGTCGCCCGATGTTCAAGTCCTTCTTTCCTCAGCCGAAGCTGTTTTTCATCAGCGTGCTTGTCTGGTCGGCGGTGTGCATCGCCCTCTGGTATGGCGCGGGCGGCCAGATCAGCGCGGCCATCGGGCTCGCCGTTCCGCCCGATGCCCCGCCGGTGATCGGCCTTGGCCATTTCGTAACGCCGGATTTCATCTGGTTTTACATCTTCTACGGTGTCGCCACCGCGCTGTTTGCCGGATTTTGGTTCTGGTTCAGCCCGCACAAATGGCAATGGTGGTCGATTCTCGGTTCGGCTTTCATCCTGTTTGTCACCTATCTCGGCGTGCAGGTCTCGGTCGCGATCAACAATTGGCGCGGGCCGTTCTTCGACGCGGTGCAGAACGCTCTGTCTTCGGACCCGGACGCGCCCGAAGTGACATCGCAACAATTGTTCGGTTACATCTGGGATTTCGCCACCATCGCGTTCTTTGCGGTCGTGATGTTCGTGCTGACGCGGTTCTTCGTCAGCCACTACATCTTCCGCTGGCGCACCGCGATGAATGACTACTACATGTCGCGCTGGCAGGAAGTGCGTTACATCGAGGGCGCATCGCAGCGCGTGCAGGAAGACACCATGCGCTTTGCGGCCATCGCCGAGGGGCTTGGCGTTTCGATCGTCGATTCCATCATGACACTGATCGCATTTCTGCCCGTCCTGGCCGCGCTGTCGGTGCATGTGACGACCCTGCCTGTGATCGGCGAAATCGGCTCGCCGCTTCTGGTGATGGCGGTGGTCTGGTCGGCCTTCGGCACGCTTCTTTTGGCCATTGTCGGCATCAAGCTGCCCGGCTTGGAATTCCGCAACCAGCGCGTGGAAGCCGCCTACCGCAAGGAGCTCGTGTATGGCGAGGATAGAGCCGAGCGTGCCGAACCGATGACGGTGCGTGAATTGTTCGGCGATGTGCGGACGAACTATTTCCGCCTCTATTTCCATTACCTCTATTTCAACGTCGCCCGTTCGTTTTATCTTCAGGCTGACAACATCTTCGTTTTCATCCTGCTGATCCCGACGATTGTCGCAGGCAAGATCACGTTCGGGATTTTGCAGCAGATCCTGACAGCGTTCGGGCAGGTGTCGAACTCGTTCCAGTATCTCGTCAATTCGTGGACGACGATCATCGAGTTGCTGTCGATCTACAAACGCCTCGCAGCCTTCGAGGCGGCGTTTGAAAACAAGGCCCTGCCGGAGATCGACCAGCGCTGGCTGGAGCGGCAGAAGGACGGCGGCCCGGCGGAGGTGGCGTGATGATCGGTTTTTGTCTTGGTTTGGTGCTGTTTCTCGGTGTCCACCTGGTGAAAGTGCTCGCACCCGGTTGGCGCAATGCCCGCATCGCGGCCGGCGAGGGGGCCTACAAGGGTGCCTATTCGCTTGCGGCGCTGGCCGGCCTCGCGCTCATCATCTGGTTCTACCGCGATGCGCAGGGCGCGCTCGGCCAGATCTGGAACCCACCCCTCTGGCTCCAGCATGTCAACGCGCTGCTGATGCTGTTTGCGCTGGTGTTCTTCGTGTCGGCATCGTTGCCGGCAGGCCGCATCAAGGCGGCGGTGAAACACCCGCAATTGCTGTCGGTGAAGATCTGGGCCTTCGGCCATTTGCTCGCCAATGGCGATGGCGCGGCGCTCTTGATGTTTGGCGCATTCCTCGCATGGGCCGTCATCGTCCGCGTCTCGATCAAGGGGCGGGAACGGCGCGGCGAGGCCGTGCCACCGGTCGCCGGTCCGGTGAAGTGGGACGCCATCGCAATTGCGGGCGGACTTGCCCTTTACGCGGCGCTGATCTTCGGCGGCCATGAATGGCTGTTTGGCGTTGCGCCGCTGACTGTCGGGTGACGGGTGCGGGCCATGCCCTGCCTTCGCGTCATGGTCGCGCAGCCGCACAGAAGGACATAAACATTTCTTTATGTCCTGTTGGCTTTTGCCGGGCGATCTGCTAGCGCACCGGGAAGCATGCGCGGGCAATGTCGCGCGCATGGTGCACAGCGGCGCGCGACATGGGCGTGCCATCATGGAAATCCCGTCAGGAGATCACGCGCATGGGCGCCCCCGATTACGTTGTCAAAGACATGAGCCTCGCCGATTGGGGCCGCACAGAAATCACGATTGCCGAAACCGAAATGCCGGGCCTGATGGCCTGCCGCGAGGAGTTTGGCGAAACTAAGCCGCTCAAGGGCGCGCGCATCACCGGCTCGCTGCACATGACGATTCAGACCGCCGTGCTGATCGAGACGCTGAAGGAACTCGGCGCGGACATCCGCTGGGCGTCCTGCAACATTTTCTCCACGCAGGACCATGCCGCCGCCGCCATCGCGGCCACCGGCACGCCGGTTTTCGCCGTCAAGGGCGAGACGCTGGAGGAATACTGGGACTACACCGACAAGATCTTCCAATGGGCCGATGGCGGCCTGACCAACATGATCCTCGATGATGGCGGCGACGCCACCATGTACATCCTGCTTGGCGCGCGCGCCGAAGCCGGCGAGGACATCTTCCAGAACCCCGGTTCGGAAGAGGAAGAAATCCTGTTTGCGCAGATCAAGAAGCGCATGGCGCAGACGCCGGGTTTCTTCACCAGGCAGCGCGACGCCATCAAGGGCGTGACAGAAGAGACGACGACCGGCGTCAACCGCCTCTATCAATTGCAGAAGAAGGGCCTGCTGCCCTTCCCGGCGATCAATGTGAACGACTCTGTCACCAAGTCGAAATTCGACAACAAATATGGCTGCAAGGAATCGCTGGTTGACGGCATCCGCCGCGCCACCGACGTGATGATGGCAGGCAAGGTCGCCGTCGTGTGCGGCTATGGCGATGTCGGCAAGGGCTCGGCGGCTTCGCTGAAGGGTGCCGGCGCGCGCGTCAAGGTCACGGAAGTCGATCCGATTTGCGCGCTTCAGGCGGCGATGGACGGCTTCGAGGTTGTCACGCTCGATGCCGCAGGGCCGACCGCCGACATCATCATCACCACGACCGGCAACAAGGATGTGATCACCGTCGATCACATGCGCAAGTTCAAGGACATGGCGATCGTCGGAAACATCGGGCACTTCGACAACGAGATCCAGGTTGCCGCACTGCGCAACCTCAAATGGACCAACATCAAGCCGCAGGTGGACATGATCCACTTCCCGGCCGGCAACCGGATGATCCTCTTGTCGGAAGGCCGCCTCCTCAACCTCGGCAACGGCACGGGGCATCCGTCCTTTGTCATGTCCGCCTCCTTCACCAACCAGGTGCTGGCGCAGATCGAGCTTTATGCCCATGGCAGCAAATACAAGAACGAGGTCTATGTCCTGCCCAAGCACCTCGATGAAAAGGTGGCGCGCCTGCATCTCGGCAAGCTGAACGCCGAACTGACAAGATTGTCGGACGAACAGGCGGCTTATATCGGTGTGTCGCAGAACGGCCCGTTCAAGCCGGAACACTACAAATACTGATTGGCTACGCCAGACCTACCACATGTTGTGCGCCGTGCGGAAATGCCCTCCGCGCGGCGTTTTTTCACCAAAATCCATCGCTTCACGTCGATTCCGCGCCTGTGTTAAGGTCTGATTCGGGGGCGTGACACTGTTTGCACCGCATCTGTTGCGGCGCCTCCGCATCCGTATGCGTGAGTGCGTTTTGCGGCCTCTTTGCCGCAAGTTCATGTGACAGCCCGCTCTAGCCAGACCGCCGGACCGCTCAATGGCCCTGACATTTGCCCATCATGTGCAGCGTGTGGCGCGATTCCTTGTCGGCACCTCCGCCATCGCGCTCGTCGCGACGGCGGCCGCCGCTCAGGAGGCGCCGCAGGCGAGCGCGCTCGCCACGCATGACGTGATCCAGCTTGCCATGTTTGTCGGCGCGATGAGCGCGGCGCTTCTTTCGGCTGTCTGGATGATCCGGCTCAGGGCGCGCACCGCGCGCGACAATGATTTGCTGCGCGCCCGGGTCTCGGAGCAGACGGCGCTCTTGGAACGCTACGAAACGCTGGGCGAACTGTCGGGGCAGATGGTGCTGGTCTGGACCGGTGCGGATGAAAAGCCGGACATGCTGGGCCGCCTGCCTGTCGAAACCGGCGCGCCCGACAGCCGTGCGGCGGCCCTTGGCTTCTCGCGCTGGCTGCCTTCGGATGCTGCGCTGGATCTGCAACGGGCGATTGAAGCGATGCGTGCCGCCGGAACGCCCTTCTCCCTGCTGGCCGACACGCTCACCGGCGCGTCGCTCGAAATCATCGGACGCACGTCCGGCAATCGCGCCGTTGTGCGTTTCATCGCCTTGTCCGAGAGACAGGCGGAGGCGGCACACGCCCACAGCCTGCATCAGGCCGCGCTGGCCGAACGCGACAAGTTGCGCAGCCTGCTCGATGCGGTGTCCGCGCCGGCATGGCTGCGTGACGCGCGCGGCGAGTTGCAATGGGTCAACCGTGCCTATGCGCAGGCAGCGGGCCAGTCCGATGCGGCGACCGTCGTTGCGGCGCGCACCGAACTGCTGGGCAGCGCAGCGCGCCGCCAGATTGCCGAAGCCCAATTGATGGGCGACCGTTTCCATGACCGCGTGACAACCGTTGTGGGGCATGACCGCAAGCGGTTCGACGTGACTGACATCCGCATCGCGGCGGATGGATCGTCGGCCGGGATCGCGCTAGACGTCTCAGAAGCTGAACTGCTGAAAAGCGAGGTGCAGCGCGTCCACAAGGCCCATGCCGACACGCTGGACCATCTGGCGACGGCGGTTGCCATCTTCGATGCGGAAGCTCGCCTCGCCTTCCACAATGCCGCCTTCCAGAAACTCTGGCAGGTGGATGCCGCCTTCCTCGACAAACGGCCGACGCACGCCATCCTGCTCGACCGCTTGCGCGCCGATGGCCGCCTGCCGGAAGGGCCGGACTGGCGGCTGTTCAAGGACCGGACGCTTGCCGCCTATCGCGCGCTTGAGGCGGGCGAAGAGCAATGGCACCTGCCGGACGGCAAGATCTTGCGCGTGCTGACCACGCCAAACCCCGGCGGCGGGCTCACTCAGGTGTTTGAAAACCTGACACAGCAATTCACGCTGGAGAGCGAGAACAAGACGCTTCTGCAGGTGCGCAAGGAAACGCTCGACCATCTGGCCGAAGCGGTTGCGGTGTTTGGCACCGATGGCAGCCTGAAGCTGTTCAACCCGGCGTTTCGCACGTTGTGGGGGCTGGAAGGTGTGGCGCTGCGCGAGGGCATGCATATCCGCGCCATAGCCGCCGCGGCAAAGCCGGTGCGCGGCGTTTCACCCTGGCCGGCGACCATTGCCGCAATCACCGGTGCGCCTGACAGCCGCGTCGCCGCCAATGCGCGGCTGGAATTTGCCGATGACACGGTGCTGGCGCAGACGATCGCCCATCTGCCCAACGGGCAAACCATGCTGACCTTCATGGATGTGACGGATTCGGTTTCGTTCGAACGCGTGCTGAAAAGCCGCAACGCCGCCCTTGAGGATGCGGCGCTGGTCAAGAACCGCTTCGTCCATCACATGTCCTATGAACTGCGCTCGCCACTGACCTCCATCAAGGGGTTCGCGGAGGTGCTGAAGCTCGGTGTCAACGGCGTGCTCACACCCAAGCAGACGGACTATGTGGACCACATACTGCGCTCGTCGCAGGCGCTGGAAATGCTCGTCAACGACGTGCTCGACCTTGCGACCATCGACGCCGACATGATGCAACTGGCCTATGGACAGGTCGATGTGCGCCAGACGATCGAAGCCGCCGGCGCGCTTCTGGCAGAGCGCCTGCGCGAGCACGGACTGAGGCTTGATGTCCATGTCGGCGCGGGCGCGGAGACCTTCGAGGCCGACGCGCTGCGCGTCCGTCAGGTCTTGTTCAACCTCATTGACAATGCCGCCAATTACGCGCCCGAAGGCAGCGCCATCCGGGTCAGCGCGGAAGCCGATCAGGACAGGATCAGGCTGACGGTCGAGGATCAAGGCCCCGGCATTCCGCCTGAAGAATTGCAACACCTGCTCGACAGGTTTGAAAGCCGCGTGCTGGCCGGCGGCCGCAGGCGCGGCGCGGGCATCGGCCTCTCCATCGTTTCGGGCTTTGTCAAACTGCACAAGGGCGCGTTCAAGCTCGACAGCGCCATTGGACAGGGCACCCGTGCGACATGCCTGTTCCCAAAAGGCGCGGCGGCGGGTGAAGCGGCCCGCTCCGCCGCCGAATAGGCCGCACCCATGCAGACGACGACAGAGCTTTCCGGCTTTGAGCCGGTGTTCGCAGGCCGGCTCGATGGCGAAGCGGCAACCACACGGCTTGCAGCCGACATGGCACGCGCCGCTCGCGCCGGTGACCTGATCCTGCTGTCGGGCGATCTCGGGGCTGGCAAGTCCACGTTTGCCCGTGCTTTCCTGCGCCATTTGGCCGGCGACGATGCGCTGGATGTGCCAAGCCCGACCTATACGCTGGTGCAAAGCTACGCGACCGTTCCGCCCGCGCTCCATGCTGATCTTTACCGCATCGCGGCCGAAGGCGAGGCGGACGAGTTGGGACTGGATGACGGGCTGGCGCAGGGCATCGTGCTGGTCGAATGGCCCGAACGCGCGCCGGACCTGTTGGCGCGCGCCACGCTGATCGTGCAGCTTGAGGGCGGCGGCGACAGTCGGTCGGTCGTGCTTGTGGCGTCACCCGCCGCCGCGCCGCGTTTTTCGCGCAGCCTCGCGATCCGCGGCTTTCTTTCGCACCATGGCCTCGCCGACGCCGAACGCCGTCCACTCGCCGGTGATGCGTCATCGCGCAGCTACGAGACCGTCCATGCCGGTGACACGGCGCCGCTGATCCTGATGAACGCGCCGCGCATGCCGGACGGGCCGCCGATCCGTGACGGCCTGCCCTATTCACGGCTCGCCCATCTGGCGGAGAGCGTCACGCCGTTTGTCGCCATTGCCCGGTTGCTGGCCTCCCATGGCTTTTGCGCGCCGGAAATCCATGCCGCCGACCTTGATGAGGGCCTGCTGCTGATCAGTGACCTCGGTCGCGATGGCGTTGTCGATGATTCAGGCGCCCCCATCGCAGCGCGCTATGTCGCGGCAGGCGCCTTGCTGGCGGAACTGCACCGGGTGGCATGGCCGCATGGCACCGAAGCGGCACCGGGGATCAGCCATGCAATTCCGGCCTATTCGCGCCGGGCGCTGCTGATCGAGACGGAACTGTTTCTCGACTGGTATTGGCCGGAAAAACGCGGCGCGCCGCCGGGCGAGAACCAGCGCGCCGCGTGGCTTGCGGCATGGAACGGGCTGATCGACCGGCTGGAAAGTTGCGAGAAATCGCTCGTGTTGCGGGACTACCACTCGCCCAACATCATCTGGCGCGGACAGGAACAAGGCCGCCACCGTGTCGGCTTGATTGATTTCCAGGACGCGGTCATCGGCCCTTCGGCTTATGATGTCGCTTCCCTGGCGCGCGACGCACGGGTCGACATTCCCCCGACGCTGGAGGCCGACATCGTTGCCGCCTATGTCGCGGCGCGACATCTCCAAGGACGGTTTGACGAAGCGGAATTTCATGCCGCCTTCGCCATCATGGCGGCGCAACGCAATGCCAAGATCCTCGGCATTTTCATCCGGTTGAACAGGCGCGACGGCAAACCCGGCTACCTCAAGCACCTGCCCCGCGTGGAGGCTTATTTCGGGCGGTCACTCGCCAGCGATGCCATGGCCCCGGTGGCCGACCTGCTGCGGGGGGCAGGCTTCACTTTTCCGGGCTGGAGCCCGTGAGCGGCAAGGCCGCGACAGACACGCGCGAACGGCGCAAGGCAGGGCCGAAGCGCGCCATGGTGCTGGCCGCCGGGCTCGGCACGCGGCTTCGTCCCATCACGCTGACAACGCCGAAACCGTTGGTGCAGGTCGCCGGGCGCAGCCTGCTCGACCGCGGGCTTGACCAACTGGAAAGGGCAGGCGTCACCCTTGCCATTGCCAATGTGCATCATCTGCCTGACCAGATCATCGCGCATTGCGCGCAGAGAAAGCGCCCGCGCGTCCTGATATCCGACGAGCGCGACGGTTTGCTTGATTCCGGCGGCGGCATCGTCGCGGCGCTGCCTCGCCTTGGTCGCCGCGCCTTTTTCATCCTCAATGCCGATACATTCTGGATCGACCCTGACGGGGTCGAACTCGCACGGATGGTCGACATCTGGTCGCCGCGCCGGATGGACATGCTGTTGATGCTTGTGGAACCGGGCAATGCCATCGGCCATTCCGGCGGCGGCGATTTTCTCATCGACCAAGATGGCCGCCTGACACGCGCCAAGGGCGAGGCACGCGCCACCGCGCCGATTTATGCGGGCGTTATCATCGCAAGACCTTCGCTTTTCGACGCCGCGCCCGCCGGTCCGCACTCGCTCAATCTGCATTTCGACCGGCTGATCAGCCAAGGCCGCCTGTTCGGGCATGTGATGACAAGCCCATGGATCACGGTTGGCACCCCGGAGGGCCTTGCGGAGGCCGAAAGCGCCGTGCAACGCTTGCGGCGTGAGCGCCAAAGCGACTGATTCACCACGGATTTTCACCATCGAGCCGGGCGACGCATTTCTGCCGTGTCTGGCGCGAGCCTTGGCGCGCGGAGAGTTGATCGACGGATTTTCCGAAACCCTTGGCCCGCTTGGCTTTTCCGCCGCCACGATTTTCGTTCCGACGCGCCGCGCCGCACGTGCTTTGCGCTTGGCCTTTGCCGCCCGCAGCGCGGCGGCGGGAAGCCTGTTGCCGGACATCCGCCCCCTCGGCGAGTTCGAGGATGACGTGCTGGACCTTGCAGCCTTCGGCGCAGCGGAAGAACCCGGCCTGCCGCTTCCGGTTGGTGTCCATGAACGCCTGTTTGCGCTGGCCCCGCTGGTGCAGGCGTGGCGCGCGCGCCTGCCTGCCCATATCGCCGCGCGCTTTGGCGCGGATGATCCGGTCATGCTGCCGGCCTCCGCTGCCGACGCCCTGCGCATGGCGCGCGCGCTTGCAGACCTGATCGACGAGACGGCACGTGACGAGGCCGACTGGAGCGCGCTCGACAGTCTGGATGAGCAACGCGAGCTTGCCGATTGGTGGCGGCTGACGGCGGATTTTCTGGCGATCATCCGCGATGCGTGGCCGGAAGCGCTGCGGGCGATGAACCGCTCCAACCCGGCGGCCTTCGCTTCGGCGCAGATCGATGCGGCGCGTCTGGCGCTTGAGGCCGGTCCGCCTGACCGTGTGGTGATCGCGGCAGGTTCAACCGGGTCGATCCCCGCGACGGCGCGGCTTTTGTCGTCAATCGCGCGGCTGCCGCGCGGCGCGGTGGTGCTGCCGGGCTTTGACACACGGCTTTCCGCGGGCACGCTTGCTGCCCTGCGAGAGCCGGACACGGATGCGACGCTGCCCGGCCATCCGCAATTCGGCATGGTGCAATTGCTGAATCGGATGAAGGCCGATCCGGGGGCGGTCATATCGCTCAGCACCGAACTGCCCGCATCGCTGACCGCACGGCGCCGCCTGATCTCGGATGCGTTGCTGCCCGCACGTGACACATCAAAATGGGCGGGCGGCGGCCCCGAGCCGGGAGCGCTCCTTGGCATCGGATTGATCGAAGCCGGCAATGAGCGCGAGGAGGCGCTGGCAATCGCAACCGCCATGCGTGGCGCGCTTGAAACGCGAGACGAGACGGTGGCGCTGGTCACGCCGGACCGGGCACTGGCGCGGCGCGTTGCCGTGGAACTGCATCGTTTCGGCGTCCTTGCTGATGATTCCGGCGGTGTGGCGCTGGCCGACACGAAGGCGGGCAGCTTCTTGTTGTGCGCCGCTGATGCTTTCCTTGGCGCTGGCGATGCTGTCGCTCTGCTGTCGCTCCTGAAACATCCGCTGTTTCGGCTGGGGCGGCCGCGCGCCGACATGCGCGCACTCGCGGAAGCCTTCGAGTTGTATGCCCTGCGCGGACGCAAAGGCCGGTTGAATGTCCGCAACCTTGCCGGCGAGCTTGCGGCGGCCGAGGCGTTTCACAATGACCCCGGCAACAGGGCAAGCCGGAGCCGTGTCACGCCACCAAGCCTGATGTCCAAGATGGCGGCGTTTGCAGCGGCATTCGACGATGCGGCGGCCACGCTTGCGGCTCTCGACGGTGAGCGGGCGCTCTCGGTCTGGCTTGGCGCGCTCATCCTGTTTTGCGAGCATGCGACCGTCGACGAACAAGGCGACCTTTCGCCATTTTTGGGCGGCGACGAGGGTGAGGCGTTGTCGCGCTGGCTCTCGGGGATCATCGCCGCCGCATCGGAGTTTGCGGTCACAGCGTCAGACATTCCTCCTGTGTTGGCGGCCTTGATCAGCGGTGAGACCGTCAAGCCGCGCCCCGGCGGGCACCCGCGCGCCTTCATCTGGGGCACGCTGGAGGCACGCCTGCAAAGCGTGGACACCATGATCCTCGGCGGGCTGAACGAGGGGGTGTTTCCGGCCTTGCCGGACCCCGGGCCATTTGTCTCGCGCGGGATGCGGCAGGCCATCGGCCTTGTGCCGCCGGAGCGCCGCCTTGGCCAGGCGGCCCATGATTTCGAGCAAGCGATGGGATGCCGGACAGTGATGTTGTCGCGCGCGCTCAAGGCCGATGGCGCGCCTGCCGAACCGGCACGATGGCTGCAAAGGCTGGAAGCGGTGGCGGGCGATGATGGCATGCGGATGCTGAGGGATGCCGGAAACGCGATCCTGTCGCGCGCGCGGCGGCTGGACGTGGCCGACACGCCGATGGAGCCCGCAGCGCGCCCGCAGCCAAGGCCGCCTTTGCACATGCGGCCCAAGGATTTCAGCGTCACCGAAATCGACACGCTTCGTCGCGATCCTTATGCGATCTATGCGCGGCACATCCTCAAGCTGGAGCCGCTGCCCGAACTGGTGCGCGATCCGGATGCGCGCGAGCGCGGGACACTCTTCCACGCCATTCTCGACGATGTCGTGCGCTCGGGTCTCGATTTCGCGGCGAATGATGCGGAGGCGCAGATCATCGCGATCGCAAAAGCGCGCTTTGACGCGGCGGCGCTTGAACCCGACATTGTCGCGCTGTGGTGGCCGCGCTTCACGGCACTCATCCCAAGCCTTGTGGCCGATGAAGCCGAACGGCAGCACAGCGTGGAGGCGCGCCTTCCGGAACTGCGCAGCGCCAAGCTTGGCGTTTCCGCCCATGGCGAGACATTGCGCGCGCGCGCAGACCGCCTTGACCTGATGAGCGACGGGGGAGCGGTGCTGTCGGACTACAAGACAGGATCGACGCCCACCCCCGCCCACGCGCGCAATCTGCGCTCCTCGCAATTGGCGTTGGAGGCCGCGCTGCTGTTGAACGGGGCCTTTGGCGAAGCCAAAGGGCGGGGCTTGACCGAAATCTCGATCATCCGGCTCGGGGCGAAAGGCCAATACAGCCGCGACATCGTCGCGCCAGGTCAATCGAAAGGCGCGGCGCCTGTGACGCCGGACGGGCTGGCCGAACTGGCGCTGGACAAGCTGGACAGGCTGATGCGTCACTACCATGACGAGACGACACCCTACGTCTCGCGCGCCGATCCGCTGACAAACCTGCAATATGAACCGGTCTATGACCATCTGGCCCGCGTCGCGGAATGGTCGGCAAGCGGTGGCGAGAGTTTTGGCGGTGACGGGCCTGAGGACGACGCCGCGGCTGGCGATGGCGAAGGCGGTGACGGAGGCGCGTCATGAGCGGGCTGCCTTCAGACCTTGTCATTTCCGACGAAGCACGCGGCCTGCAACGGGAGGCCGGTGATCCGGCGGCCAGCGTCTGGGTGACGGCCAATGCCGGATCGGGCAAGACGCATGTGCTGTCCGAACGCGTGGTGCGGTTGCTGTTGTCGGGCGTCGACCCGTCTCGCATCCTCTGCCTGACATACACCCGCACGGCGGCGGCCAACATGCGCGCCGCCGTGTTCAAGAAATTGTCCGCGCTCGCCACCGCCAAGGCTGAGGATTTCGACAGGCTGATGGCGGAGCTTGAGCCGGGCAGGCGCCACGGCCCGGCCGCCGAACGCCAGATCGCGGCACGCCAACTCTTTGCGCGCGCGCTGGAAACACCGGGCGGCCTGCGCATCCAGACCATTCACGCTTTTTGCGAGTCGATCCTGCGGCGTTTCCCGCTTGAAGCCAACATCGGCGGGCATTTCGACCTGTTGCAAGGCGAGGCGCAGGCGCAATTGCTCGATGAGGCGCGGCGCGGGCTGCTTTCGGCTCCCGGAAGCGAGGCAACGGCCGCGGCGCTCGCCTATGCACTGGACGAGGGCGGGGAATTCGGCCTCGAAAAGCTGATCCAGGCCGTTTCGGAGGATCCGGCGGCACTGAAATCCGTCTTGGCGGCAGCGCGCGGCGATGGCGATTTCGCTCCGCTCTTTGCAGCCTTCGGCTTTGCGGGCGAAACGGAGGAGGCGCTGGCGCAGGCCGTCTGGCCAGCGCCGGGGTTTGATGCGGCCGACGCCCGTCGCCTCGATGCGCTCGCAAACCAGCTTCAGGCCAAGCGGCTGATGGCGGCATGCGAAAAGCTGATGGCCGGCGTGACAGCGACCAACTTGATTGCACGGGCCGATGCCGTTGCGGCGGCATTCCTGAAAGGCAAAAAGCTCATTCCCTACGAGCCGGACTGGATGGTGCCGCAAGGTTTGGAACGGAAAGCTCCCGGCACGCGCGACATCTACTGTTTCGCCGCGAACCACATCGCTGAACATCATGCGCGGCTGCGCAATTTCCGGCTGATCCGCCGCACGGTCATGGCCTATCGGCTGGCGGAAGCGCTGATCGGCCGGATCGACGCCATGAAGCAGCGGCGCGGGCTTCTGGATTTCAACGATCTGATTGCGGCAACCGTCAGGTTGCTCAACCGCGACGATGTCGGCGCATGGGTGCGCTACAAGCTGGACGCCGGCATCGACCATGTTTTGCTCGATGAAGCGCAGGACACGAGCCCGGCGCAATGGGCGGTTCTGGAACCGCTGACGCGGGAAATCTTCGATGGTGCGGCCGCCTCCAACCGGTCACGCGGGCTGTTTGTCGTCGGAGATCCAAAACAGTCGATCTATTCGTTCCAGGGCGCGCGGCCCGAAGCCTTTGACAGCGAACGGCGGCAGCATGAGAGGCTGGCGCATAATGTCGGACTTGAGTTCAAGTCGATTGCATTCAAGGCGTCGTTCCGCACCGCGCCGGCGATCTTGGGCGGCGTCGACCATGTGTTTGCGCAAGACGTGCCACGCCGCGGCCTGACGTCCGACAATGTCGCGACCGCGCATGACTCGCTCAGGCGGGCGGCACCCGGCCGCATTGACGTCTGGGAACCGATCAGGGGCGAACCGCGCGTCGACAACTCCGATTGGACGACGGTGGTCCAGACCGATCCGCTGCCATCGGTCCAGCAGGCGCGGCGGATCGGCAAGGTGATCAAGGACTGGCTTGATACGGGCTTTGCCCGTGCCGGTGACATTCTAGTGCTCGTGCGCAAGCGCAGCACTGTTGTGCCGGCGCTGACGCGTGAACTGAAAAGCCTGAGCGTGCCTGTCGCCGGCGCGGACCGCTTGAAGTTGATCGACCATGTTGCCGTGAAGGACCTGCTGGCCGTCGCCCGCATCACGTTGCAACCGGCCGATGATCTGGCGCTGGCGGCGCTGCTCAGAAGCCCGGTGTTTGACCTGTCCGAGGACGGATTGCGCGCGGTTGCTTCGGCGCGAGCGGAAAGCGAAACGCTGCTTGAAGCGCTGGCACACGCGGACGACGCCCGCCTGAACGCAGCGGCGCAAACCGTGATGATGTGGCGCAATCTCGCCGACACCGTGCCGGTGGCTGCGTTTTTTGGCCGTATCCTTGGCACAGGCGGCATACGCATGCGGCTGCTGGCGCGGCTGGGGCGGGATGCCGAGGAGATCATCGACGAGTTCCTGAGAGCCGCCGAAAACCATGAGCGCGAAGGGCCGCGCGGGCTGGAGGCCTTTGCAGCCGCCATGGCCGCTTCGGCCAGCGACGTAAAACGCGAAATGGAGCAGGGCCGTGACGAAGTCCGCATCATGACGGTGCATGGCGCAAAGGGGCTTGAGGCGCGCCATGTGTTCCTGATCGATGCATCAGACGACGCCGATGATGGACGCAAGCATCCGGCGCTGATGCCGGTGAGCGCGCCGCTGCCGCCCTTGGCCGGCGAGGATGTGCCGCTATGGACCGATGGCGCGCAGGATTGCCCGCTCAGGGACGCCGCCAAGGCCCGCCGGGGACAGTTGGCCGAGGATGAATATCGCCGACTGCTCTATGTGGGCATGACGCGCGCGCGTGACACGCTGACGATCTGCGTCCATGGCGGACCCAACGCGAAGATGGACGGGAAATGGGCGGCCTGGATCCGCGACGCGCTCCAGATGCGGCCGGAGACACGCCAGTTCACCCATGCTGACGGGTTTGGCGTGGTCCGGTTTGAAACCATCGCCTGGCCGGATGCGCCGCCCGCCACGGGACCGCAGCAGACGGCGGAGGTCGCGCATCCCTTTCGTTTTGCGCCCTTGCCCCCCGAACCGGAATTGCCAAAGCCGCTTGCGCCATCGGCCGCGGCCCTTGCGATCGAAGCCGAGGACAGGGATGCGCTCGGCCGGGCGCGCAGCGAGCCTGTTTCGCCATTGGCGCTGGCGCGGGCCGCCAAGGCCGACCAGCCGGATGCGCTGCTGCGCGGCACATTGCTGCATGCGTTGCTCCAGCGCCTGCCCGATCTCGCGCCCGAAACGCGTGAGGCTGCGGCCCTGCGCATGCTGGCGCGGCTTGCGGCAACGCACGGGCTGGAGGCGACCGACATTGCAGGGCAGCCGGCCAAATGGGCGGCCGGTCTGGCGCGCGAGGCGGCGGGTGTGCTGGCCTTGCCCGAAATGGCCCGCTTGCTTGCAGGAGCGTCGCGGGCGGAGGCCGGCCTGATGGGCCGGATCGTGTTCAATGGCGCACCCCGCATGGTGACAGGGGTGGTGGACCGGATCGTCGAGACTGACGCCTGTGTCACCCTCATCGACTACAAGACCGGGCGCGCGCCTTCCGGCGGTCCCGATCCCGCCCATGTCGCGCAGTTGGCGCTCTATGGCTTGCTGGCGCAGCCCATTTGGCAGGGCAAGCGGATAGAGGCGGCGCTGGTCTATTCGGGAGGGCCGATGGTGGTGAGGCTTGAGGAAGCCATGCTGCGTGCCGCCTGTGCAAGGCTCGGCGCATCACCGGGGTGATCGTCAGAAGATCGCAGGCCAATGTCCCGGCTGCCCGTGAATCCCGGGCTCGCTGCGTCCTCACTGCGGCATGAAGGTGGGCTGGTCACCACCATTTGCGCAGCTTGAACCATGTGAGCAGCGATATCGCGACCAGCGTCATGAAGCCCAGCGCAGCCGGATAGCCCCATGCCGCGCGCAATTCCGGCATGTGCTCGAAATTCATGCCCCAAACAGCCGCGATGAACGACAAGGGAATGAAGATGGTCGAGATGATGGCAAGCACCTTCATGACCTCGTTCATGCGGTTGGCCAGCGCCGACTGGTAGAGGTCGAGAATGTTGGCCGCCAGTTCCCGGTCATTCTCGACGATTTCGATGAGCTGGATCGCGTAGGTCTGCGTCGTCCGGAAAGCCCGCCGCGTGGCCGGCTTCACATGCGCCGCATCATCGAGCGACAGCGCCAGCAGCACCTCGCGCATCGGCCAAAGCGCACGCTTGAGGCTGAGAAGCTCGCGCTTGGCCGAGTGCAGGCCTGCCATGTGCGCAGGTTTCGGGCTGAGCGAAATGGCATCCTCCAGCCCGTCCAGCGCGTCGGCCAACCGGTCGACGGGTTTGTAGAACGCGTCGATGATCGCTTCCAGCATTGCATGCACAAGGTAATCCGGCCCGTTCGCCCTGACACGGCTCTGGCTGTTGCGCAGCCGGTTGCGCACCGGCTCCATGCAGTCGCCCAGCGTGCGTTGCAGCGTGAGCGTCATCCGCGCATTGAAGAAAATCGCCAACTGTTCAGGCGCAAACGCATCCGCGCCTTCGGCCATCATGGCGATCACGCGGGTGGCATTGTCCACATGGGCGACGCCGGCACGCTGCTCGGGCTCCACGGCTTCCAGAATGTCATGATGGTTGAGGCCGCAGGCTTGCGCCAGCCGCGTCGCTTCCGCTTCGTCCACCGGCCCGGCATGGTCGACCCAGACGCGCTTGCGCGACGCGAGCGCCGCTTCAATTTCGGCAAGCGAGGCCGACGGGGTTTCTGTCACTCCCGCCGCCTCATAGATAAACAGCCGCATCAGCGGACGCGACGGGGTGTCAGCAGCGACATCAGACACCGGGTTAAAATCCGCGCATGGAAATGATCTTCACCTCGGTGAAATCCTCAAGGCCGAACACGCCGCCCTCGCGCCCATTGCCGCTCATCTTGTAGCCGCCAAAGGGATGGCCGGCCGACAAGCCCGCGCCATTGACGCGCACCATGCCGGCCCTCAGCGCCCGCGTCACGCGCGCGGCGCGCTCTGGATCGGAGGTCTGCACATAAGCGGCAAGGCCGAACGGCGTGTCATTGGCGATGGAGATCGCGTCGTTTTCGTCCTCCGCCTTGATGATCGAAAGCACGGGGCCAAAAATCTCCTCACGCGCGATCGTCATGTCGTTTGTCACGTCGACAAAGATGGTGGGGCGGACAAACCAGCCGCGATTGAAGCCCTCCGGCCGTCCCGGACCGCCCAGCACGAGGCGCGCGCCCTCTGCGATTCCCGCTTCGATCATCGCCTGCACGCGCTCGAACTGCGCCTTCGATGTGAGCGGGCCGATATGCGGACCTTTGTCGCGCGGGTTGCCCACCTTGATCTCGGCCCCCGCCTTGGCAGCCAGATCGACCACCTGATCATAGACCGGCGCTTCGACGATCATCCGCGTCGGTGCGTTGCAGGACTGGCCGACATTGCCGAAGCAATGGCCGACGCCGCGTTTGACCGCCGACGGCAGATCAGCGTCAGCGAAGATGATGTTGGGCGACTTGCCGCCCAGTTCCAGCGTCACGCGCTTCACCGTGTCGGCGGCGGCCTTTTGCACCGCGATGCCGGCCCGCGTGGAACCGGTGAAACTCATCATGTCGATGCCCGGATGGACGCTCATCGGCGCTCCGACACCCGGCCCGTCACCATTGACGAGATTGAACACGCCCGCCGGGAAGCCCGCTTCATGGATGAATTCGGCAAACAGCATCGCCGACAGGGGCGCCACTTCCGATGGTTTCAGCACCACCGTGCAGCCGGTGATCAACGCCGGAAACACCTTCAGGGCGATCTGGTTCACAGGCCAGTTCCACGGCGTGATGAGGCCGCAGACGCCGATCGGTTCGCGCACGATCACCTCACCCTTGCCATGCGGCCGCTCCCAGTGGAACGCGCGCGCCGCGGCAAGAAACCCGTCAAGATGCCAAGGCCCGCAGCCTGCCTGGTCGCCGGTCGCAAAGTCGATCGGCGCGCCCATTTCAAGGCTGACAGCGCGGCCCATCTCGTCATTGCGCCGGTTCTGGATGTCGCCGAAGCGCTCCATCAGCGCGAGACGGTCCGCAAGCGGCGTGGCGGCCCAAGCCGGAAACGCCGCGCGCGCCGCGGCAACCGCCTTGTCAACAACGGTGGCATCGCCAAGCGAGATCACCGCGCAAGGCTCCTCGGTTGCCGCGTCAATCACATGGAATTCGCGCAGGCCCGCCGGGCGCACCCACTCACCGTTGATGTAGAAGTCGCGCTTGTCGAGAATGGCCATGCAGGTTCTCCGGGCGGCTGTCACTCAGTTTCAGACCCGTCCTTCGAGGCTTTTTCCCTTCGTGCTGAGGTGCCCGTTCTGGCGGGCCTCGAAGCAGAAGGGAAAAAGCACCTCAGGATGAAGGGGATTTCAAACTGAGCCATCCCCTTGGGCAGGCACCTGATATGCCAATGATTGGCTCAGCCCGCCAGCCCGCGAAAGACACGCCGCGGCCTGAATTCGCCATGCGCCACCTCTCCGAGCGCGATCAGTTCGCCCCGCTCGGTGGCATAAGCTTCGTCGGCATGCAGGATCGCGCCCGCACCCAGGATCATCACCGGATTGCCAAGCCGCACTTTGCGCGCCTGCTCGCCGCCAAGGCGTATCTCCGGCAGATGTGACAGCGCCGCCTCGCAGGGGGTCAGCATCGCGTCAAGGCTGCTGAAGTTTTCGCGGTCGGGGTCGGCCGCGGCCTCAAGCGTATCCAATGTCACCATATGCGCTTGCGAAAACGGCGCGACCGACAGGCGGCGCAGGGCCGAGACATGGCCGAAGCAGCCAAGCCTGCGGCCGAAATCCCGCGCCAGCGACCGCACATAGGTGCCCTTGCCGCAATCGGCCTCAAACACCGTCTCATCACCGGCATGGGCCATAATGCGGATGTCATCGATCCAGACAGGACGCGCCGCGATCTCGACCGTCTCGCCGTCGCGCGCGATGTCATAGGCGCGTTCCCCATCGATGCGCACGGCCGAAAACTGCGGCGGCACCTGGTCGATGCCGCCGATGAAATCCGGCAGGATGTCCTCGATGTCCACGCGTGACGGGCGCAGGTCCGATGATTTCACCGGCGGCCCTTCGGCGTCGTCCGTGGTGGTTTCGGCACCCCATCGCACCGTGAAGCGATAGGTTTTGCCGCCATCGACGACATGGGAAACAGTCTTCGTCGCCTCGCCCAGCGCGATCGGCAGCATGCCCGAAGCCAGCGGATCAAGCGTGCCTGCGTGGCCCGCCTTTTCGGCGGCAAAAAGCCATTTCACTTTCGCGACAGCTTGGGTGGACCCCATGCCGAACGGCTTGTCGAGGATGATCCAGCCGGAAACCTCCCGGCCCTTTTTGCGGCGCGGCTTCGACATCAGCGCGCTTCGTTCGCTACTGGCCGCAAAGCGGTCTCCCCCCTTGAGGCGGAGATTTCACCGAAGGTGACTGACGGGGATGCATTGAGAAGGCGGCCACAGACCCCCCTCTGTCCGCTTCGCGGACATCTCCCCCTCAAGGCGGGAGATCGGCGGCGCAAAGCCAAACCCATCATTCCCCGTCCCCGCCTTCGACATCGCGGCGCACCACTTCGGAATGCAGCAGCCGGTCGATCTTGGCGAAAGTCTCGAAACTCGTGTCCGCGCGGAAGCGCAGTTCCGGCATTGTGCGCATCTGGCGCAGTTCCGGCGACAGGCGCCCGCGCAGGAACTTCGCGTGACGGCCAAGCGCCTTCACAATCAGATCGGTGTTGTCGGCACCCATGGCGGAGACAAAGGCATTCGCCACCTTCAGGTCCGGCGACATGCGGACTTCGGTCACCGAAACGAGTGCCGCGCCAAGCTGCGGGTCGTCAATGTCGCCGCGCTGCAGGACCTGCACCAGCGCATGGCGCACCTGCTCGCCGACGCGCAACATGCGCTGCGACGGCGCCGAAGTGGTGGCGCGCTTTGGTCTTTTCGGTTTGGTTTCGGCCATGGGTTCCACTCCGAACATCTCGCCGCCGGGATCGGACCGGCGGCGGCGGAACAGTCACATCTGCATCACAGCGAGCGTGCGATTTCCTGCACGCGGAAGCACTCGATGATGTCGCCCTGGCGGATGTCTTCATAGTTAGCAAACGCCATGCCGCATTCCTGGCCGCCATAGACCTCCGACACTTCGTCCTTGAAGCGCTTCAGCGTTTTCAGCGTGCCTTCGTGGATGACGACGTTGTCGCGGATCAGGCGGACACCAGCGCCACGTTCGACCTTGCCTTCGGTGACACGGCAACCGGCCACCTTGCCCACCTTGGTGATGTTGAACACCTCCAGGATCTCGGCATTGCCGAGGAAGGTTTCACGGCGCTCCGGCGACAGCATGCCGGACATGGCCGCCTTGATGTCATCGAGCAGGTTGTAGATGATGTTGTAGTAGCGGATCTCGATGCCCGCGCGCTCCGACAGGTCACGCGCCTGCTTGTTGGCGCGCACCGAGAAGCCGATGACGGCGGCGTTGGAGGCTTCGGCCAGCGAAATGTCGCTTTCCGTGATACCGCCGACGCCCGAATGCACGATGCGAGCGCGCACTTCAGCCGTGTTGAGCTTCTCAAGCGAAGCGGCAATCGCCTCGATCGAACCCTGCACGTCACCCTTGATGACGAGCGGGAATTCCTTGACGCCCGCCACTTGCAGCTGGTTCATCATCTGCTCTAGCGAACCGCGCTGGCCCACCTGGCGCGCGCTCGCCTTCTCACGGGCCAAGCGCTGGCGATATTCAGTGATCTCGCGGGCTTTCGCCTCATTCTCCACAACCGTGAAGCGGTCACCGGCCGACGGCGCACCCGAAAGGCCGAGCACTTCGACCGGCATCGCCGGCGGCGCGGATTTCAGCACCGTGCCCTTTTCGTCGACAAGCGCGCGCACGCGGCCCCATTCGGCCCCGGCAACCACGATGTCGCCCTGCTTCAGCGTGCCGCCTTTGACAAGCACGGTCGCGACCGGGCCGCGGCCCTTGTCGAGCTGCGATTCAATGACGACGCCATCGGCCGGACGATCCGGGTTGGCCTTCAGATCCAGCAGTTCGGATTGCAGCAGGATCGCTTCGAGCAGCTTGTCGAGGCCCGTGCCCTTGACCGCCGAAACTTCGACATCCAGCACGTCGCCGCCCATGGATTCCACGAAGACTTCATGCTGCAACAATTGCGTGCGCACTTTCTGCGCATCGGCCGATGGCTTGTCGATCTTGTTGATTGCGACGATGATCGGAACCCGTGCAGCCTTGGCGTGGTTGATCGATTCAATCGTCTGCGGCATCACGCTGTCATCGGCGGCAACGACAAGGATGGCGATGTCGGTCGCCTGCGCGCCGCGGGCGCGCATCGCCGTGAAGGCCTCATGGCCCGGCGTGTCAATGAAGGTGATTTTCTGGTTGTTGCGCTCAACCTGATAAGCGCCGATGTGCTGGGTGATGCCGCCTGCCTCGCCCGACACGACATTGGTCGCGCGGATGGCGTCAAGCAGCGACGTCTTGCCGTGGTCGACATGGCCCATGATGGTGACGACCGGCGGACGCGACACGCGGTTTTCCGCCGTGTCGTCAAACTCGAAAATCCCCGTCTCGACATCGGCATCGGTGACGCGGCGCACAGTGTGGCCGAATTCCGACGCGATCAGTTCGGCCATGTCGGCATCGATGATGTCGCCCGGCTTCAGCATCTGGCCCTGCTGCATCAGGAACTTGATCACATCGACCGAACGCTCGGTCATGCGCTGGGCAAGTTCCTGGATGGTGATGGTCTCGGGCAGTTGCACTTCGCGGCTGACCTTCTCGCGTTGCTGCTGCATGCCGGCGCGGCGCATTTTCTCGACGCGGCGGCGCATGGCCGATACCGAACGGCTGCGCTCATCATCATCGCCGGTGACGCGCGTCACGGTGAGCTTGCCTTTGAAGCGTGCATCATCGGTCTTGGTGCGGGCGGGCTTTGCAGGCGCTTCCACAACCTTGGCGCGCATGCCGGGCTTGGCCGCGGCATTGGCCGCACCGCGGCGGCGGGCGCGCTCCTCGTCGTCATCGGCGACGACCGGCGCAACCTTGGCCTTGACGGGCGCAGGCTCGGGCCGACGCTTCACTTCGGCCACCTGCGCTGTCACAGTGGCTTCAGCCGCCTCGCGGGCGGCCTCTGCGGCAAGCTTGGCGCGCTCGGCATCCTCACGGGCGCGTTCCTGCTCGCGGCGCGCGGCCTCCTCGGCGGCACGGCGACGCTCCTCGACATCGCGGATGCGCGCGGCGTCCAGCGCCCGGCGGCGGGCATCCATCTCGGAGGCATTGAGGCCGCCGGTCGATGCGCCGGGCGCGCGTTGCACCTGCGGCGCGGGCCTCGTCTGCTGTTGCGGCTGGGAGAGTGCGGCGGGTCGTGGCGCAGGCGTTGCGGCGGCGGGCGCAGCGGTCTGAACCGGCGCTGCCGCCGGACGCGGTGCGGGGGCGGGGGCCGCTTGCGGGGCGGGGGCGGCGGGAGCCGCCGTCACCGGCGTGATGATGTCATCGCGCTCGCCCGGCCGCGTGAACTTGCGCCGCTTGGTTTCCACGACAACGGCATGGGTGCGCCCATGGCTGAACTTCTGGCGCACGGTCGATTGCTCGGCCGCACCCGAAGGCTTCAGCGAGAGCGGCTTCTTGCCCGCCACGCTCAGCGTTTTGTTGTCGCCGGAATTGTTGTCAGTCATGCCGTTTATGTCCATACCTGTGCGGCGCTCCGCACATCACTTGCGGCGCTCCGATAAGCCGTTTGTCCGTTCAAGTCCATGACCCACATGCAACGAACTCGTTGCATGTGGTCGGTGCAAGTCCATGACCCACATGCAACGAACTCGTTGCATGTGGTCGGTGCAAGTCC
>JALOTE010000165.1 GCA_025458045.1 Rhizobiaceae bacterium | reverse complement strand
CATTCCGCTATCGGCTGCGCCGGGATCAATCGCCTATCGGCTGCGCCGAGATCAATCGCCTATCGGCTGCGCCGAGATCAATCGCCTATCGGCTGCGCCTCATCTGCCAGCAGGATCGGGATGCCGTCGCGCACCGGAAAACGCAGCTTCGCCTTGCGCGACGTGAGCCATTCGCCATCCTCATCAAGGTCGAGCGGGCCCTTGGTCAGCGGGCAGACCAGCAGTTCCAGCATTTTCGGGTCGATCCGCCGTTGCGGATGGCTGTCTGCCGCGCTGCCGTCCGCACTCATTGCAGCTTGGCCGCCGCGCCGCCGTCCGCCTCGCGCGCCAGCGTCACCTCGGTGATGGCGATCAGCGTTTCGGCGCGCATCTTCAGGTCCGGCGCTTCGAGCAAAGCCTGTTTTTCCGCCGGCCCGAACGGGCTCATCATGGAGAGCGCATTGACAAGCGTGTGGTTGTTGGCGCGCCGCACGCTGTCCCAGTCGGCATCCATCTGGTTGGCTTCCAGATAAGCCTTGAAGGTGCGCAGCAACGCGTCGCGGTCAACTGAATCATTCTCCTCCGCCTCGTGCAAATCGGCAAGGAATGGCGCGATGCGGGCGCGACGAAACGGCTCCAGCGTCTGGACCTCATCAAGGACACGGAAACGGCAAATGCCCGCCAGCGTGACGATGTAGCGCCCGTCGCCTGTCTCGTTGAACGATACGATGCGGCCAAGCCCGCCGACATCGCACAATTGCGGTTCGGTGTCGTGCGACGCATCGGCGTCGGGCTTGCGCAAGGGCTTCACAAGCGTCTCGCTGCGCGGCTGCACCATCCCGACCAGCCGGTCCGACGCCATGGCCGCATCGAACATGGCGAGGTAGCGCGGCTCGAAGATGTTGAGCGGCATTTGCCCGCCCGGAAGCAGCAAGGCTCCCGCAAGCGGAAAAACCGGCACGACGTCCGGAAAATCCGAGGCTTCACGGTAAAGGGCGTTGCCAACCTGCATGGATGAACCCTGCGCTCACATTTTGCCGCCTTGCGGGCGATGACCGCTATGTGGGGCGCGAATGGCGCGGAACAAGCCGGACGCCGCAGCGTCGAAGGCGGATGCGCAACCGGTCGAGCGTTCCGGTCTCAGGCAAACAGGATCGCAGACAATTTGCGCCGCCCGGCAAGGGTCGCCGGGTCCGCCATGCCCCACGCCTCGAAATACTCAAGCAGGCGCTTCCGTGCGCCATCCTCGTTCCAGCCGCGGTCCTTCTTCATGATGTCGAGCAGGAGATCGGCTGCCGCGTCGCGCTCGCCGCGCGCATTGTGGATCGCCGACAATTCGTAGCGGGCGTCAAAATCGCGCGGATCGGATGTCACGCGCGCCGCCAGCGCCACGGGATCACCCAGCGCCGCCACCTCCTCAGCCAGTTTCAGCTTGGCGTTGAGGGCGGTGAACGCCTTGTCGGCCTTCACCTCGTCTGGCACCTGCGCCAAAAACTCGCGCGCGCCATTGAGGTCACCCAAATCGATCAACGTCTCGCCGAGCCCGGCAAAGATGGCCGGCGTCGCAAGGCCCTGATTGAGCGCCGCAGCATAAATCTGCGCCACCTGTTCCATGTCGCCCTGCGCCTTGGCTTCTTCCGCCATGGCGAGGATTTCAGCCGCCGGGTCGGCCTGCGGCCCGGCCACCTTGTCGATGAACCGGTTGATCTCTTTTTCGGGGATCGCGCCCATGAAGCCATCAACCGGCTGGCCGTTCTTGAAGGCGATGACGGCCGGGATGGACTGGATGCCCAATTGGCCGGCGATGCCGGGGTGCTCGTCGATGTTCATCTTGACAAGGGTGACGCGCCCGCCCGACGCGGCAACCGCCTTTTCGAGCACCGGCGCCAATTGCTTGCACGGGCCGCACCACGGCGCCCAGAAATCGACAAGCACCGGGGCCTTGCGCGAGGCTTCCAGCACGTCGGCCCTGAATGACTGTGTTGTGACGTCCTTGACGGGTGCCGGCGCATGTCCGGCCGCGGCCGCGGGCTGCGCCGCCGGGGCGGTACCGTAGCTCATGGTGGCCGTGCCATAGCCGCCGAGGCCGCCGGTTGCGAAGGGATTGTCAGGCATTGTCATGGTCAAAACTCCGGGGCCGCAAGGATCAGGGCCAAGACCCTCGGTGGGGCCGATTATGGTCTCATATGTGGCGATCAGTCCCGCCGGTTCAAGGCGGTTATGGTTGCATCGCCTTCTGTCCGAGCGTCGTTGGGCACGCGCGCCAGCACTTGCGCCGCATGGCCGCAGGCATCGAGAAATCGCAGCATGTCGGCGGTGGCAAGCGTCGTCGTCGCCTCATTGGTCAGCGGGTGGGCGTTGATCATCTCATGGGCAAGCAGGCCCTCGTCGATGAAGACGGTCACTTCGCCATGGTGATCATTGATGACGCCAAAGAGCGTCACCGACCCAGGAATGACGCCCAGCAGGCGCATCATGTCCTCGGAATTGCCAAAGGACACGCGTCCCGTGCCGCCGATGCGGGTGTGCAATGTCTTGAGGTCAACGGCGCAATCCTCTTCCATCGAAACGAGGAAGTGCCTGCCTTTCTTGTCCTTCAGGAACAGGTTCTTGGTATGGCCGCCGGGCAGCGCGCCGCGCAACGCCTTGGATTCCTCCACCGTGTGCAAGGGTGGATGCGTGACAGTTTCATGCGTGATGCCGAGATGGGCGAGTTCGGCAAACAGCGCTTCAGGCGAAAGCGGCAGGCGGGCGTCGTCAGGCGGCATGGAGCGGACCGGCGGTGCGGTTGTGGAGCGCCACGCTCTTAGGCTGAGCCTGCGCCGCGATCAACAATCAACGCGCCGGTTCAAAAAACCGGCTTGCAATCCGTGCGGGCTTTTGTAAGAGGAGCGCCACGCCGCGCGGGCGACACCCTCCGCGCATGAGCGGGCGTAGCTCAGGGGTAGAGCACAACCTTGCCAAGGTTGGGGTCGGGCGTTCGAATCGCCTCGCCCGCTCCATTTCTCTCAAAAATCTGGCCTGAAGCACGCCGTGGCGCAGTGCGCTCCGGATTCATCTCACCTTGTCCAGCACCATCTTGCCGAGCGCCAGCGTCAGGAACAGGCCGATCGCCCCGCCAAGGCCGGTGAATGTCGCCATTTGCAGACCGCGCAAGCGGAACCCAAGCATTTCAGCGACGATCAACGCCCCAAAGAACCCGACCGTGAACACAACCATGTTGCCGATGGTGCCGAACCCATCCTTGCCGAATATGCCGTCAATGACGAGCGACATCATGTAGGACGCGATGGCGACGGCCGAGATGGCCAATACAAGCCAGATGAAGGGCAATTTGCCGAGCATCATCATCGGAACGGTCTCCGGACATGACGCGCCTTGCGGTGGCGCTGAAGGTTTGCGACTGGTGCACGATAGCGTCTTTGGCTTGACGCTGAGTTAAGGAGCCCATGTCTCGCCGCAGCATCCTTGTCACCGGCTGTTCATCCGGCATCGGCGCCCACTGCGCCAGCATCCTTGTCACCGGCTGTTCATCCGGCATCGGCGCCCACTGCGCCCGCGCGCTCAAGGCCGATGGCTGGCAGGTCTTTGCCACCGCGCGCAAGCCGGAGGACATCGCAATGCTTGCCGCCGACGGCCTCGACGCGCTCCATCTCGACTATGCCGACGAGGCGTCCATCCATGCCTGCGCCGATGCCGTGCTTGCCGCAACCGGCGGCAGGCTTGATGCGCTTTTCAACAATGGCACCTATGTTCAGGCGGGCGCCGTGGAGGATATGCCGACGGACGCATTGCGCGGGCAATTCGAGGCGGCGTTTTTTGGCTGG
>JALOTE010000085.1 GCA_025458045.1 Rhizobiaceae bacterium | reverse complement strand
GCCATCGCAGACCGAGCCATCCAACCCGCCGCCACGACCTGTGTTGTCGAAAAACAGCCCCGGGTCGCCCTGTGGCAATCCGGTCTTCGGATCGACATCGACACGCAGATAGCGGTCGGTCGTCGTGTCGGTGAAATAGGCGGTGCGCCCGTCGGGCGAAAAGCAGATGCCGTTCGGGATCGTGATGCGGTCATAAAGGCGGCGCACCTCACCTTCGAAATACCAGCCGAACCACAGCGCGCCGCAGGGATGGGTGCGGCTGTCATTGGAGCGGGTGACAGGGTTGTTCTCTTCCACCGCGACGCGGCGCATCAGGCGGCCGGTGATGCGGTCACGCACATGCAGGCCATCCTCGGCGACGATCAATTGCCGGTCGCCGTCGATGGCGGCCAGCGCGCTTGCCATGAACGGCAGGTCATGCGCCGTCTCGCGCCCGTCGATCAGACGGTGCTCGTAGAGCCTGCGGCCGAGAATGTCGAACCAGAACAAGGTCTGCGACGTGACATCGAATGTCGGGCCTTCGCCCAAATGGCACACGGCACCGGACAGGACAGACACGCTCATATTTTTTCACCCACAAATACCTCGTCCCAGGCATCGACCGCCTTGCGCGCGCGCCGCCCCACTTCGGCGGCCTCCATGCCCGCCGCATAGAGCGACGAGCCGAGGCCGAAGGTGCGCACGCCAACGGCCGCATAGGCGGCGAAATCGGCTTCCGACACACCGCCCACGGCGCCGGCGCGGCAGCCCTTCGGCAGGACGGCGGAGATGGCCTTGATGCCGGAGGGTCCAAGCACGCTTGCCGGAAAGAACTTCAGGCCGGTGGCTCCCAGTGCCAGGGCCGCCAGCGCTTCCGTCGGCGTGAACACACCCGGCAACGTCACGAGACCGTGTTTTTTCGCCAGCTTCATCACCGCTTTGTCGATGTTCGGGGAGACAAGCAGCGTCGCGCCCGTGTCGGCCAACCGGTCGGCGTCGTCAGCCGTCAACACGGTGCCAGCCCCGATCAAGGCCATCGGAAAGGCTTTGGCAAGCCGGGCGATGGAGGTGAACGGATCAGGCGAATTGAGCGGCACTTCGATGGCATCAATCCCCGCTTCGACGAGGGCCGCGCCGACGGCTTCGGCCTCATGCGGCTCAAGCCCGCGCAGGATCGCCACAAGATCGCGCTTCAGTGGAGGCCATGGGGCCGTGGGTGTTGTCGCGGCGGGTTCGGCGGCGGCCCGCTTGGCGGTGGGGCTCATGCGACAGCTCCGGTTTGCTGAGTGTGCAGGATGCGGGCGGCCGCGAGCAGGCCGGCGCGCACCGTTTCCTCGCCCTGGTGCACGCTTGGCTTGTATCCGGCCATCGTCAAGGCTGAGGCGTAAAGGCGCGCCAATGCACCCGACGAGATGATTGCAATCGGGCCCTGTGACGCGCCGATCAGGGCGGCAAGCCCGCGGATCTCCGCGCCGATCAGCAGGCCGGACAAGGCGGCGGCCGAGGCCTGCTCCGTGGCACCGTTGAGGAGCGATGCGGCGCGCACCGAAAACAGCCGCGACAGCCCGCCTGAGCCCGCCAGACCGTGGGCGACATTGGCAATGAATGCCGGGTCCTCGCCGCTCACCTGCGTGACGCCGCCGACCGAGTGCCTCAATATCGACTGCCGCGACAGCAGCGCAAAAAGCTCTCCGGTCATTCCGGTAGCGAAGTCGGCGATGCGGCCGCCTTCGAGGCGCACCCATTTGGAATGCGTGCCGGGCAGGCAGGCGATCCCGTCCACCATGCCCGTCAGCGCGGCAAGGCCAAGAAGCTGGGTCTCCTCGCCGCGCATCACATCCGGACGCGCGATGTCGCGACGGGCGACGCCAGGCATGATGCGGACCGGACGGCCGTTTGATTCAAATGCGATGGCACGGTCTGCCAGGCTGTCCAGACGGATCGGGCAATCGGCATAGGCCGCCTCGCGCCAACCCTGCCGCGCACCGGCCATGCCGCAGATCATCACCGGCAAGCGGTGCGGCGCCCCCATCGCGTCAAGGGCGAAATCCAGCACCGGGGCGAACTGGTCGGGCGCGATGGCTCCCATGCCCTTGGCGCTTTCATCCACCGCCAGCACATGGCCGTCGGCATCCACCAGCCAGACGCGCAGATGCGTCGTTCCCCAATCGGCCAAGGCAAAGGCGGGCGGGATGCGGGCCATCAGCGCGTGCTCAGCCGGTGACCACGACGCCGCCATCGACGACGAGCGCCTGACCCGTCATCATACTGGAGGCGTTGGATGCAAGAAACAGCGTCGGACACACCATGGCTTCCGGCGGGATCTCGTCCGGCAGGCACTGGCGCTCCAGGTGTTTTCTCAGGTTTTCTCCATCCTCGCCGACCCACAGGGTCTTCTGGCGTTCGGTGATCACCCAGCCCGGCGACAGCGTGTTGACGCGGATGTTGAACGGGCCAAGCTCGCGCGCGAGGCTGCGCGTCATCCCGTTGATCGCGGATTTCGCCGCCGTGTAGGACGGATAGCCCGCATTGCCCATCATGTAGCTGATCGAAGAGTAATTGATGATCGCGCCCGAACGCTTCTCGCGCATCGCTGGCGCGACGGCCTGCACGGCAAAATAATGATGGCGCAGATTGACGCTCATCATGTGGTTCCACCCCTCGACCGTCAGTTCATCGAGCGTGTGGCGGTTGTCCCAGGCGGCATTGTTGACGAGCACTTCAATGTTGCCGTGCGCCTCGGCCGCTTGCGCAATCGATTCTTTCAGGGCCGCAATGTCCACGACATCGCACTTTATGAACAGCGGGCGACTGCCGTATTCCTCCTCCAGCCTGTCGCAGAATGCCGTTGCATCGGAACGCTGCACGAAGGCCACCTTGCAGCCCTGGCTGATGAAACCCTCGGTCAGATATGCGCCGATGCCGGAGCCCCCGCCCGAAATCCAGACGGACTTGCCCCTCAGATCATCGAAACGTGCAGGCAGGTTCAGCATGATACGCGGTCAGCCCTTGGTTGCGCCGAGTGTCAGCCCGGCGATGAAATGCTTTTGCATCAGGAAGAACATCAGGACGGGCGGCAATGCAGCGACGATCGAGCCGGCCGAGACCAGATGCCATTGCGCGATCCATTGGCCGTTGAGGCTGGACAGGCCGGCGGTGATCGGTTGGCTGTCGACGCCCTGCGTCAGCACGGTTGCCCAGAAGAAATCATTCCAGATGAAGGTGAAGACGAGGACCGAGAGCGCGGCGATCGCCGGGCGCATCAGCGGCAGCACGATGTGCCAGAAAATCTTGAACTCGCTCACGCCTTCCACGCGCGCCGACTCGATCAGTTCGAACGGCAGCGCCTTGATGAAATTTCGCATGAACAGCGTGCAAAAGCCGGTCTGGAAGGCGATGTGGAAAAGGGCCAAGCCATACCAGGTGTCATACATGCCGAGGTTCAGCGTCATGTCCCGCACCGGAACCATCAGGATCTGGAACGGCACGAAATTGCCGGCGACGAACAGGAAGAACACGAGGATGTTGCCGCGGAACCCGTAAACCGCGAGCGCAAAGCCTGTCATCAGCGAGAGGCCGACCGAGCCGATGACCGTGGGGATTGTCACCCACAGCGAATTCAGCATGTAACGGCCAATGGGCGTTTCAGTGAAAATGTAGATATAGTTCTCGAACGCGACGCCCGACGGCATGCCGAAATAATTGCCCTGCGCCAGGTCGGAGGCCGGGCGCAGCGAGGTCAGCGCGACACCAAGCAGCGGAAACAGCCAAAGCAGGAGCGCGATGGGCAAGGCGATGGTGTAGATCCACTGGGTGGCGGGGGCAGCCTGCTGGATGGGACGCGGGAACATGGCTTCAGCGCTCCGTCTCGTCGCGCCACATCTTCCAGATGAAGCCCGAAATGAAGATCATCATGATGGCGAACAGGACCACGGCGATGGCCGCGCCATACCCCATGCGGAAGCCGAACTCGCCGAGCGCCATCTCGAACATGTAGTAAGACAACACGCGCGACGATCCGAACGGGCCGCCGCTGGTCATGATCGACACGAGGTCGAAGGAACGCAGCGCGCCGATGACGGTGACGATGACAGCGATGAAGGTCGCGGGCCGCAACTGCGGCAGGACGACGTACCAGAGCATTTTCCAGCCTTTCGCGCCATCCAGCCGCGCAGCCTCGATCTGGTCCGGAGAGACATTGTTGAGCCCGGTCAGATACAGGATCATCACGTAGGCGATCTGCGGCCACAGGCCGGCGGCGATGATGCCATAGGTCACGAGATCAGGGTCGGCGAGGATCGCGACGCCCTTCCCGGCCAGCCATTCGATGAGCAGATAGAGAAGGCCGAAATTCGGCGCGTAGAACCACGCGAAAATCAGACCGACGACCACCTGGCTGATGACGAAGGGAAAGAAAAACAGGGATTTGTATATGCGGATGCCCCGCACCGTCTGGTTCAGGAAGATCGCGATGAACAGCCCCAGCGGCAGGGCCAGCATGTAGAGAACAAGCCATTTCAGATTGTTCCAGAGCGATGTTTCGAAAGCGGGGTCGATCAGCAGCTCACGATAGTTCGCCATGCCCACAAAACGGCCGGTGAACTCGCCGTCGCGGTTGTAGAGACCGTTCCAGTCATAGAAGGACAGCGTGATGCTCTCCACGATGGGCCACAGCACATACACGGTGAACATGAACATGCCCGGCGCAAGGAACAGCCAGGGCGCGAGGTTCTTTTGATTCCACCGCGGGGCCTTTTGCGAGACAGCTGCCGATGCGCCTGAATCCGTTGCCAATGCCATGGATCGCCCCCCGGAAAGAAAGGGGCGCCCCCGGTGAAAGGGGCGCCCATGTCGCTGGATTACTGCGGATAGAGGCGCAGGCGCGTCGCTTCGAGCTGCGCGAGGATCTCTTCGAGAGCCTCAGGCTGGACGAGGAAGCGCTGGAAGCCTTCCATGCCGGCCTTGGCGTATTCGGCGTCTGCGTCGCGGTCCCAGAACTGGGCGATGCCGCCAGTGGCGGTCGACAGGGTCTGGAAGCCTTCGCTCAGGAACGGATCAGCGGGATCGACGGTGGCGTTCTTGTTCGTCGGAAGCTGGCCGACGGCCGCGTTCCACTTGGACTGCGCTTCAGCGCTCGCCATGTAGGCGAGGAACTTCTTGGCGTCTTCGGGGTTTTTCGCGCCCGATGTCAGGTGGATCGTGTCGGTCGGGGCTTCCTCGGCGCGCGCGATGCCGGCGGTGATCTCGGGGAACATCATGAAGCCGAGATTGTCGTTCGTCATGCCGCCTTCCTTGAAGACGCCGACGGCGAAGTTGCCCATCACGTAATGGGCGGCCTTGTCCTGCACGAAGATCGCAGCCGCATCCTGCCAGTCGATCGCGGCGTGGTTTGCCGTCACAAAGGGCTGGAGCTTGGCGAATTCGGCAAACACCGCGCGCGCTTCCGGCGAGGTCCACGAAATCTTGCCCGCGGCGAGATCAGCATGGAACTGGTAGCCGTTGGTACGCAGCGACAGGTAGTCGAAGATACCCGCGACAGGCCACAGCGCGCTGGAGCCGGTGGTCACGCAGTCGATGCCAGCCGCTTTGAACTTCTCGCAATTGGCAAGGAATGTCGGCCAATCGACGGTCGCATCCGCCGCAGGCACCTCGACGCCCGCTGCCGCATAGGCGTCGCGGTTGTAGTAGATGCCCCACTGATAATAGGTGTAGGGGATGGCATATTGCTTGCCGTCGATCGTCGAAGACGGGACCGACGAGGCGAGCGCTTCGGTCAGGCCATTGGCTGCCCACACATCCGAAATGTCGGCAAACAAGCCGGCCTCGACGAACGGGCGCATGCGGTTGGCGGCGTACCAGTTGGCGAGGTCGGGCGCGTCCGCGGTCAGGAAGTTGCGGATCGCGTTCTTGTAGGCTTCGTGGTCGAAGTTGGTCAGCTGGATGTCGATGTCCGGGTTGGCGGCTTCAAAGTCAGCGATCAGCGCTTCGGCGGCAGCCAGCGGAATCGGGTCGTAGTCGGCATTCCACGTGACAACGCGCTTGTCCTGCGCGAAAGCGGCGCCAGCCATGACGGCAGCCGCGACGGTGCCCAGAAGGGCGGTCTTCAGAAGTTTCATTCGGGTCATCCTCCCTGTGGTTGACTGCCGGGAGCCGCGTCCGGATGATGCGCGACGGCAATTGCCGTCCGCCTGCCGGACCGGAGGGATCCTCCCAAGACCCCCGGTCGAAGTCAGAATGCGCGCACGGTCGCTGTTCCGCTATGTGGAACGCAATTTGACTATTCAGAATATTCAGCCTAAAGTCGCGGTCATGTCAAGCGCGGCGGGGAGGCCGCGCCGACAGACAGGAGCGCCATTCGGGAGGAATCGCGGCGTGCTGGCAGGGGAGAAGGGGCGCTTGCCTGTCGATACGGGCACGCTCGGCAAATGCATGGACGTGCTCGACGCGGTGGCCGAGGCCGACAGGCCGCTGCGCTTCACCGATTTGCTAGACGTGCTGGCGCAGCCGCGCGGCACGCTGCACCGGCATCTGTCCAACCTCATCGCGGAGGGGCTGGTCACGCAACGCACCGATCATTGCTACGAGCTTGGCCCGCGCCTGTTGAAACTGGCCTCGCGTGCATGGGCGGGCAACCAGTTCCGCCAGATCGCCGAGCCGCATCTGGCGGCGCTGCATCAGGCGACCGGCGAGACCGTGCATCTGGGCGTGCTGGCCGGGACCGAGATCATCTATCTCGACAAGGTGGAAAGCCGGTCGGCCGTGCGCATGCATTCGCAGATCGGCAAGGCGTCTCCGGTGTTCTGCACGGGCGTCGGCAAGGCAGCCTTGTCGCGGCTGGACGATGCGCGGCTGAACCAGACATTGAGCCGCATCGTCTTCCGCCGGTTCACGGACCACACGCTGACAACGCCGGATGCGCTGCGCGCCGACATCGAGGCCATTCGCCTTAGCGGCAACGCCTATGACCGCGAGGAGCATGAGCCGGGCATATCCTGCGTGGCGGCGCCGATTTCCTCACGCGATGGCAGCCTCATTGCGGGGATCTCGGTCACCGCTCCATCCTTCCGCATACCGATGAGCCAGCTCGAAGCCTGGGCGCCGCTGGTGCGCCAGACCGCTGACGCCATCAGCAACGACATTACAACGCGCATGGGCCCGCGCGCTTGATGGGTTCCGATGGGAGTGAAAACCAATGGCTGACGTGACGCTCAGAAAGGTCAAGAAATCCTTCGGCGCGGTGGATGTGATCCATTCCGTCGATCTCGACATCAAGTCGGGCGAGTTCGCGGTGTTTGTCGGCCCGTCGGGCTGCGGGAAATCGACGTTGCTGCGCCTTGTCGCCGGGTTGGAGGACACGACATCCGGCGTCCTGTCGATTGGCGGGCGCGACGTGACGCATGTCGAACCGGCGGACCGCGGCGTCGCGATGGTGTTCCAGTCCTATGCGCTCTATCCGCACATGACGGTTGAAGAGAACATGGGCTTCGGCCTGAAGATGACCGGCCATGATGCGGGCGAGATCAAGCAGCGCACGGACAAGGCCGCCGCCATCCTGCAACTGGCGCCGCTGCTGCAACGCAAGCCGAAACAGCTTTCCGGCGGCCAGCGCCAGCGCGTGGCCATCGGCCGCGCCATCGTGCGCGAACCGAAAGTGTTCCTGTTTGACGAGCCCTTGTCGAACCTGGACGCCGAATTGCGCGTGCAGATGCGGCTGGAAATCGCCAAGCTGCACCAGCAGCTCGGCGCGACCATGATCTATGTCACCCATGACCAGGTTGAGGCGATGACACTCGCCGACAAGATCGTGGTTCTGCGCGCCGGCCATATCGAGCAGGTCGGGTCGCCGCTGGAACTCTACGACAACCCGGACAACATCTTCGTCGCGGGCTTCATCGGCTCACCGAAGATGAACATGCTGGATGCCGTGGCCGATGGTGCCGCCGTCCGCCTTCCGCAATTGGGCGATGTGCGGGTTCCTGTGGCCCTGCACAGCGCCCTGCCGCAGGGCGCGCCGCTCAAGCTGGGCGTGCGCCCCGAACATTTCGACGCCGGGGGCGCGGTCCCGGTTTCCGTCAAGGTGGATGTGGTCGAGCATCTTGGCGGCACATCCTTCGCCTATGCCGGCGCGGATGCGGAAAACCCGCTGACGATCGAATTGAAGGAAGGGCGCAACGCCCATTCGGGCGACACGCTGAAAACCGGCATCGACCCGGCACGATGCTTCCTGTTCGAGGCGGGATCGGGCAAGCGGTTGCGCTGACGCGTTCAGGCTTTCGCCAAGCCGTTGGCATTCAACAGGGCGGCGGTCGCAGCGGTGTCCTTCGGCTTGCCGAACAGCCAGCCCTGCCCGCCATGGCAGCCCAATTGCACCAGACGCGCGGCCTGCTCGCGCGTTTCGATGCCCTCGGCGATCACCTTGATGCCGAGGCCATGACACATGGCGAGAATCGCGCGGATGATCGTTTCCGACGCATGATCGCTCAGCAGCGATGAGACAAACGCCCGGTCGATCTTCAGCTTGTCGAACGGCAGTTCACGCAAGCGGCCAAGAGAGGACTGGCCGGTGCCGAAATCATCAAGCGAAATGCGGATCTTGTGGGTTTTCAAGTCCGCGATCACGCGCGCTGCCGCCCCCGGGTTGGCCATCACGGCAGTCTCCGTGATTTCCAGTTCCAGCCGGTTCGGTTGAATGCCGTGGCGGTGCAGCGCGGCCATGACATTGGCCGCAGTCGACGCGTCGCTGAGTTGGGAGGGCGACAGGTTGAACGACAGGAACACATCTTCGGGCCAGCCGCGCATGGCGATCAGCGCCTTTTCAAACAGCACGCGAGACAGCGGTCCGATCAGTCCGCGCCGCTCGGCGATGTCTATGAAGATGTCGGGCCGCACCGGGCCGAAATCAGGGTCCGTCCAGCGGGCAAGCGCCTCGAACCCGGCGATCCTGTTGCGGCGAAAGCAGATGATGGGTTGGAAGTGCACATCCACCATTCCGGCCGAAATGGCGTTGCGCAGCGCCTGTTCCATGCGGATCAGGCGGCGCGCCTCCTCTTCCATCGCCCGGTCATGCACGATGATCGCGCCGGACTTGCTCTTCTTGGTGGTGTAAAGCGCCGTTTCCGCGTTGCGCACCAGTGCCGCCGCCTGCTGGAAGGGCGTTGTCCACAAGGCGATGCCCGCCGTGCAGGCCACCCGCACCGTGCGTTCGCCGATATCGAAGGGTGCCGATAGCAGGTCGCAGAAGAGTTCGGTGGTGCCGCGCGCCGCCGACTCATTGAACGCCATCGGCATCAACACGCCGAACACGTCACCGCCCACACGCGCAACCAGCGTCTCGCCATTGGTGGCGTTCATCAGACGCATGCCCGCTTGAGCCAGAATGTCGTCGCCGGCCTCCGATCCGAACACGTCGTTGATCGGCCGGAAGTCCATGAAATCGATGATGGCGACCGCGAACGGAGCCGGATCCGAGCGCCTTTGGTCGATCAGGGCTTCAACCTTTTCGATGAATCGCCTGCGGTTGGGCAGCCCGGTGAGGCTGTCCAGCGTTTCAGCGCCGGGGCGTGCGCCCGGTTGCGCCATGTCGGCAGTGTCTTTCGGCCTGATCATCAGACCATTGTGCCGCAGAGGCGCTTCCAAAGTTCTAACGCGGGCAATTTTCCGGTTTCCAAGGCGGCGCGTTTGGTCGAATGGTGAACGAACACTCCAGCCGACCCGGACAATTCGCCATGACCGCACGCCCCGCGCCTCTCTGCGTCGCCATCCAGATGGACCACGTCGCTGCCATCCGCATTGCCGGTGACACGACATTCGCGCTTGCGCTGGAAGCGCAGGCGCGCGGCCATCGCCTCTGGCACTACACGCCCGACCGGCTTTCCATGCGCGACGGTCGCGTCAGCGCCGTGGCGGAGCCGCTGACGGTGCGTGACGAGCCGGGGAACCATTTCACGCTCGGCACGCCGGAAATGGCGGACCTGTCAGCCATGGATGTCATCCTGCTGCGCCAGGACCCGCCCTTCGACATGGCCTATGTGACAACGACCCATCTCCTGGAGCGCATCCACCCGGCGACGCTTGTCGTCAATGATCCGGCCCAAGTGCGCAATGCGCCGGAAAAGATCTTCGTCACGCAGTTCCCCGACCTCATGCCGCCGACGCTGATCACCCGGGACAAGGCGGCCATCGAAGCGTTCCGCGCCGAACATGGCGAAATCGTCATGAAGCCGCTTTACGGCAATGGCGGCGCGGCGGTGTTCAAGGTCGCTGTCAGCGATCCGAATTTTGGCTCGCTCTATGATCTGTTCGCCCAGATGTTCCGCGAGCCCTGGGTTGTGCAGCGCTTCCTGCCGCAGGTGAAGGATGGCGACAAGCGAATCATCCTCATCGACGGCGAGCCGGCAGGCGCTGTGAACCGCGTGCCCGCCGAAAACGACATCCGCTCCAACATGGTGCGCGGCGGTGCCGCCGAAACCACGATGCTGACGCAACGCGAGCGCGAAATCTGCGCGCGCATCGGCCCGGAGTTGCGCGCGCGCGGCCTCATCCTCACCGGCATCGATGTGATCGACGGGAACCTGACCGAAATCAACGTCACGTCGCCAACCGGCGTGCGCGCCATCAAGCGCCTCGGCGGACCGGACCTCGCCGCCCGTTTCTGGGACGTGGTTGAAGCCAAACGGCGTGGCGCGCACTGATCGTTCTATTTTCGTTCTTGACGACATGTTGAAAATGCGCTTGATTTTCCGCGAAGGCGCGGGTGGCACCGTCCTCCCGGCGGGCGTCGCCCGGCCGGTCCGCCAGGGGGCTGGTCATCATGGTCACGCGGGTGTCAACGGTCGCATTCCAAGGGGTCGAGGCTGTTCCCGTCGACGTGCAAGTGATGGTCGCGCCCGGCAAGGTCGGTGTTGCCATTGTCGGCCTGCCCGACAAGGCGGTGGCCGAAAGCCGCGAGCGGGTGCAAGCGGCACTTCACGCCTCGGGGCTCGCCATGCCCGCCCGCAAGGTGACGATCAATCTGGCACCCGCCGACCTGCCGAAGGAAGGCAGCCATTTCGACTTGCCGATCGCGCTTGGCATCATGGCGGCGATCGGCGCGGTTCCGCCCGAAGCCCTGGCCAATTTTGTTGTCGTCGGTGAACTCGGGCTTGACGGCTCGATTGCGCCGGTGGCTGGCGTGCTCCCCGCCGCCATCGGCGCGCAGGCGCAGGACAAGGGGCTGATCTGCCCGGCGGCCTGCGGGCCTGAAGCCGCTTGGGCAGGCGAGGGCATGGACATTCTCGCACCCGCGAGCCTGATCGCGCTCGCCAACCATTTCCGCGGCACGCAGGTGCTCGCCCGCCCGCAACCGGCCGTCTTGCGCCCCACGGGGCCGATGCCATGCCTGTCGGACATTCGAGGCCAGGAAACCGCCAAGCGCGCCCTGGAGATCGCGGCGGCGGGCGGGCACAACGTGTTGATGATCGGGCCGCCCGGCTCCGGCAAGTCGATGCTGGCGGAGCGGCTTTCAACCATCCTGCCGCCGCTCGCACCGGCCGAATTGCTGGAAGTCTCGATGATCGCGTCGATTGCAGGTGAGCTGTCAGGCGGACGGTTGACGGACCGGCGGCCGTTCCGCACGCCGCATCACTCGGCCACCATGGCGGCGATGGTCGGCGGCGGCATGCGGGCGAGGCCGGGCGAAATGTCGCTGGCGCACCGCGGCGTGTTGTTCCTTGACGAGTTTCCGGAGTTCCATCCGCCTGTGCTCGACAGTTTGCGCCAGCCCATGGAAATCGGCGAATGCGTGATCGCGCGCGCCAACCACCGCGTCTCCTATCCGGCGCGGTTCCAGCTTGTGGCGGCGATGAACCCCTGCCGCTGCGGCATGGCTGGTGAGCCCGGCCATCATTGCGCGCGCGGGCCGCGCTGCGAAAGCGATTATCAGGGGCGCATTTCCGGGCCCCTGATGGACCGGATCGACATCCGCATCAGTGTTCCTGCGGTGTCGACCGCCGATCTGATCCGCCCTGCCGATGGCGAGACGAGCGCGACGGTTGCCGCGCGCGTGGCCGAGGCGCGGCGTCTGCAACACGGGCGCTTTGCCGCGGCGGGCTTTTCCGGCATGATGACCAATGCGCAATGCCCTGCCGCCCGCATCGAGGAGGTGGCGCAGGCGGATGCCGCCGCCATGGCGCTGGCGGGGCAGGCGGCGGAACGGCTTGGATTGTCAGCGCGCGGTTTCCACCGCACGCTGAAGGTGGCACGCACCATCGCCGATCTCGACGGGTCGGAGGGGTTGGCGCGAATTCACATGGCTGAAGCCCTTGCCATGCGGGTGAGCGGCCAGCCGAAGGTGCGCGCGGCGGCCTGACCTGCCTTTGCGCAGGCGATCGCAGCTGTCGGCCGGGGACGGCGATGGCCAAGATGTCCGGCCGCCCAAGGGACTGCGGCTCAGGGGCCGGCGCGGCATTTGAGTTTCCACGGCGTCCGCCTTATGACGGGGAAAACAAACTTCGGGGCGGGCATGACAGGCGCAATCATCACGGGCACGGGCGTCTTCACGCCGCCCGAGACCATCACCAATGATGAGCTGGTGACGGCGTTCAATGCGTTCGCCGATGCTGAAAACGCGCGGCACGCCGACGCGATCGCGGCCGGCACCCGTCAGCCGCTGCCGCATTCCTCGTCGGAGTTCATCGTCAAGGCGTCCGGCATCGGCCAGCGCCACGTGCTCGACAAGTCCGGCGTGCTGGACCCGTCGATCATGCATCCCGTGCTGCGCGAGCGTGGCGACGATGAATTGTCGGTGATGGCGGAAATGGCTGTTGACGCGGCTGCAAAGGCGCTCGCCGCGGCGGGCCGGGACGCCTCCGGCATCGACGCGGTGATTTGCGCCGCCTCCAACCATGAGCGCGCCTATCCGGCGATCGCAATCGAAATCCAGAAGGCGCTTGGCATCGGCGGTTTCGCGTTCGACATGAATGTCGCCTGTTCGTCGGCGACGTTCGGCATCACGGTCGCCGCCGACATGATCCGCGCCGGGACGGCGAAACGGGTTCTGATGGTGAATCCGGAAATCTGTTCAGGCCATGTCGAATGGCGCGACCGGGATTGCCATTTCATCTTCGGTGATGTCTGCACCGCCGTGGTGATCGAGAAGGCGGAGCCGGGCCAAGCCGGTTTCGAGGTTGT
>JALOTE010000084.1 GCA_025458045.1 Rhizobiaceae bacterium | reverse complement strand
AACGCGCGGCGGCAACGCTGACATCGCGCAACGCGCGGCGGCAACGCTGACATCGCGCAACGCGCGGCGGCAACGCTGACATCGCGCAACGCGCGGCGGAGCACCGGCATCGTTGGATGCAGTTGGATGCACATGATCAGGCTTGACGGGGCGGCTCGCCTGATCCCGCCTTGGTGGCCTCGGCCGCCGCGCGCTCGCGCGCCTCGCGGGCGGCGATGTCGCGCTTGAGGCTGCGCATCTGCCACCAGACAAAAAGCGACACGCCACCCAGTGTCATCATCGCCTCGATGAGACCCCAATAGGCACGAAATCCCTCGCTCATTCGGCTGCAACCATGCCGTTGCGGCGGGCATGCGCCAGCGCCAGAATTTCAATCAGACGGCCGGCCTTCTCGTCGATCCCGCGCGGCGCGCGCCGGGCGGTGTCGGCGCAGGCCGCAACCAGGAACCCGGCCTCCGGGTGGGTCGGCGCGGTCAGAAGCGGTGACAGCGAAAAGGGCTGCGCCACCGCCATCAAGATCAGTTCGATCTTGCGGTTGGTCGATGTGCGCGCGCGCCGCGTCACGCTGTCATGGCCGGAGCGCGCGATTTCGCGGCCGATTTCGCGGTAGATATAGGCAGCCGAGCGGATGGCCGGCCGACAATCGAGCGGCAGGCCGCTGAGGCCGGTAAGCGCGCGGTCATAGAACTGGTCGGCTGTCGCCAGCAGCCGTGCCGTCACCGATCCGAGTTCAGCACTGAACTTCGGATCAGACAGCCAAGCGTCGGGATCAAGTCCTGCCGCCTGCATCCATTGACGTGGCAGATAGAGCCGCCCGCGGCGCGCATCCTCGCCGACATCGCGGGCTATGTTGGTCAGTTGCATGGCGATGCCGAGATCGGCGGCGCGCGCCAGGACGGCTGGCTCACGCCCGCCCATGATCAACGTCATCATCACGCCCACCGTGGAGGCGACCCGCGCGGCATAGGCGATCACGTCGTCCAGCGTTTCGTAAGCGCGGCCCGACTCATCCCATTCAAAGCCCTCGATCAGCGCTTCGGGAACGGATTTCGGTATCCCAAACGCGCTGACAACCTTGGCAAACACACGATCCTCGACGGGGTCGCCGTTCGGGCCGGTGTCTCGCGTGCGCGGGGAGGCGGCGTAAACCGCATCCAGACGGGCGCGCAGTTCGGTTGCCCCCTTGCGGTCGCCTGAAGCCTCGTCGACGAGGTCATCCGATGCGCGGCAGAAGGTGTAGAGCGCGCGTGCCGCGAGCCGGTAGCGTGACGGCAAAAGCAGCGAAGCGGCATGAAAGGATTTCGAGCCGGCGCGAATCGAGGCGATGCACGCCTCGCGCAGTGCCGGGTCGAGATCAAAACGGACGGGCTGGCCCGTCACTGGCGGCGGTTGCACGCTCATCGCCCGGCCGGTGCGAATGTGCGCGCATCCGGCACCAGCGCATCCACAACCTTAGCCGACGAAATGACGCCCGGAAGGCCCGCGCCCGGATGCGTGCCGGCGCCAGCGATGAACAGGTTCTTCACCACATCATGCCGGTTGTGCGGACGGAACCAGGCAAGCTGGAAGATATGCGGCTCGAAGGAAAAGGCGGCGCCGGCATGGCTTTGCAAATCGTCGCGGAAATAGGTCGGCGTCAGCACCTTGGAGGTGACGACCGACTGCTTGAGGCCCGGCATCACTGTCCGCTCAAGGAACGCCTCGACCTTTTGGCGGTAGCTTTCCACCATCGCCGGGTCGGTCCACTGCTCCGTCCCGTCCAGATTGGGCACGGGCGCAAGCACATAGAAACTGTTACAGCCATCGGGTGCAACCGAAGGGTCGCTCGCCGAAGGCCGGTGCAGATAGAGGGAGAAATCGTCAGCCAGATGCTTGCGGTCGAAGATGTCGGTCAGCAAGCCGTCATAGCGCGGGCCGAGCAGGACGGAGTGGTGGTCGACAGCGTCAAAGCGCCGGTTGGTTCCGAAGTACCAAAGGAACAGGCTCATCGAATGGCGCGCGCGCTTGACGCGAGCGGCGTTCCATTTGCCCTGATGCGGGGCGGGCACGAGCTTCTGGTGCGTGTTGGCCGAATCGGCGTTGGACACCACGATGTCGGCGCGGATCGTCTCGCCATTGTCCAGCCGCACGCCCTTCGCCATGCCATCTTCGACGACAATCTCAGCCACACCTGTTCCGGTCAGGATGCGGCCGCCATTGCCCTTCACCAGATCGGCAAGGCCAAGCACAAGCTCATGCGTGCCGCCCATGGCGTAGTGCACGCCATATTCTCGCTCCAGATAGGAGATCAGCGACATCACACCGGAGGTGCGCAGCGGGTTGCCGCCGATGAACAGCGGGTGGAACGACAGTGCGATCTGCAACCTTGGATCGGCGATGTATTTCTTGACCAGGTTGACGATCGAACGGTCCGCGCGGCGCAGGCCGAGCTTCGGCAGCACGGCGGCCATGGCCGGAAACGTCACATAGGGCTTGTCCACCATCTCGGTGAAGCCGAGGCGGAAATTCTTTTCGCTTTCCCTGATGTAGCGCTCGAAATTGGCGACATCGGCAGTATTGAAACGGGCTATCTCACGGGCCATCGCCTCAGGCTTGCAGGAGGCGCGGAACACCGTCCCGTCATCGAAGCGGATGGCGTAGGCCGGGTCCAATTCCTTCAGCGTCACATGGTCGGCCATGCGCTTGCCACACAGCCTCCAGAGCTCTTCGAGCACGAAGGGCGCGGTCACAATCGTCGGCCCGGCGTCGAAGGTGAAGCCGTCCTGCACGAAACGTGCGGCGCGCCCGCCGATCCGGTCAAGTTTTTCCAGCATGGTGACGCGATAGCCGCGCGCGCCAAGCCGCACGGCTGCGGCCAGCCCGCCAAAGCCGGTACCGACGATCACGGCATGCGGACGCGGATCAGTGGCGAGCGGAACGGAGGATGCTGCATGATATGTCATCTTGGCTTGACACTAGACACCGTAAACACAGGAAGTTCAAGCGTCTTGCCGGATGAGGGATGCCCCGGTTTCGCGATCCGGCCGTCACGATTTTCCCTCATTGGCGATGGTCTGCCTTCCGATGCGCGAGACCCGCGGCCTGCCCCCGCAAGACCAGGTCTCGGAATGCGAGGCAAGACGACGCCTTACCATCAACGCAATGGCAAGCGCAGACACAGCGGGACGCCGGCCAGCACGGCATCGGAAACCTGAACCGTCAGCGCCGCCCATTGCGACGGATCAACGCCGCCCATCTTTCGCCCACTTGCGGTTGACGGGAGCGGTCACTAAAGCAGGCGCACAAAAATGACAGGCTTGAGCCTTTATGACACATCGTATCGCGGTTCTGGGATGCGGCTATTGGGGCGCAAACCACATCCGCACCCTCAAATCGCTGGGCGCGCTCGCGGCTGTCAGCGATGCCAATCCCGACAGGTCAGCCGGTTTTGCCGCCGAGCACGGCGTGGAGCCGATCGCGCCTGACGCGCTTCCCGGCCACTCCGGAATCGACGGCGTGGTAATCGCGCTTCCGCCGCAGTTCCACGCTGAAATGGCGGTGGCGATGATGCGTGGCGGCAAGGACGTCCTGGTTGAGAAACCGATCGCTCTGTCGGTGGCGGATGCGGAGGCGTCTGTCGCGGAGGCCGCCCGGCTTGGCCGGGTCTTCATGACCGGCCATGTGCTGCGTTTCCACCCGGCATTCGAGCGGCTGCAAAAGCTCGTCAATGACGGCGAGCTGGGCGAGGTGCGGTACATGCATTCGCACCGCCTCGGCCTCGGCAAATTCCACACCGAGAATGACGCGTTGTGGGATCTGGCTCCGCATGACATCTCGATGATCCTCGCGCTGGCGGGAAAGGACCCGATCGAGATCCATGGCGAAGGAGCGGCCATCCTCGATGAATTGTCGGATTTCGCGCATCTGCATTTGCTGTTTCCGGGCGGTTTGCGCAGTCATCTGTTTGCCTCGCGCCTCAACCCCTACCGTGAACGGCGACTGGCGGTGGTCGGCAGCGAGGCGATGGCGGTTTTTGACGATGTCGAGCCGCAGGAACGCAAGCTGGCGCTCTACCGTCACAAGGTGTGGCATGACAACGGCCAATGGGCCTACACCCAACTGGAGCCGACTTATGTGCCGGTGGAAAACGGCCAGCCGCTCACACGCGAACTGCAACATTTCCTTGCCTGCATGACAAGCCGTGAGACGCCGCGCACGTCAGGCGCGGAAGGCATCATGGCGTTGAAGATCCTGACGGCCGGCACGGTGAGGCGTGGCGGGCGGGTCACGCGGCGCATCGAAAGCTGAACCGGCCGAAACCGGAAATCACGCCGCGACCGCGATGTCCCGCGCCCGCGCGATGGCCGACGCGATGCTTGCCTCCGAGACCGCGTCACGCATGGCCGCCTTGATGAAGCCGCCGCCCAACACACGCGCATCATTGCCCGGCGTGGAATAAATCACGCAGGCCTGCCCGGGCGAGACGCCATCCTCGCCGTCGGCCAATTCGACAACGGGCTTGCCGTCACGCCAAAACAATCGGGCGGGCTTTGGCGGACGTGCCGAACGCACGCGGGCAAAAACCGGCAAACCATCATTTGGCAGTTTTTCAACCGCGCCATCGCCCAGCCAGTTCATGTCCCGCAATTCGATGAAATGCGTGGCGAGCGCTGCGCGCGGACCGACGATCACGCTGGCGCTGCGCGCATCGAGCGCCACCACATAAAGCGGTTCGCCCGCCGCGACGCCAAGCCCGCGGCGCTGGCCGATCGTGTAATGCAAAATGCCCGGATGCTCGCCCATCACCGTGCCATCGACATGGATGATGCGGCCGGCGAGACCCGCCTCAGGTTTCAGCTTGGCGATCACGTCGGCGTATTTGCCCTGTGGCACGAAGCAGATGTCCTGGCTGTCTTTTTTCTCAGCCACCACGAGGCCCATTTCGGCAGCGATTTCGCGCACACGGGCTTTCGGCATGTCGCCTAATGGAAAGCGGATGTAATCGACCTGCTCCTGCGTCGTTGCAAACAGGAAATAGCTCTGGTCGCGTTCGGCATCGACGGGCCGCCACAGCGCCCTGTGCGCGCCGTTCGGCTCCGAGCGGATGTAGTGACCGGTCGCCAAGCAATCCGCGCCAAGGTCACGCGCGGTGGCGAGCAAATCGGCGAATTTCACCGTCTGGTTGCAGGAAATGCAGGGCACCGGCGTTTCGCCCGCCAGATAGCTGTCCATGAACGGGTTGATCACCGCGTCACGGAAGCGACGTTCATAGTCGAGCACATAGTGCGGAACGCCCAGCGTTTCGCAGACGCGGCGCGCGTCATCGATGTCTTGCCCGGCACAGCAGGAGCCCGCCCTCTGCACCGCCGCGCCATGGTCATAGAGTTGCAGCGTGATGCCGACGACCTCATAGCCTTCCCGCGCCAGAAGCCCCGCGACTACTGATGAGTCAACGCCGCCCGACATGGCGACAACCACGCGGGTTTCATATGGGGGCTTGGCAAAGCCGAGTGAATTGAGTGCGACAGTCATGGTCGAGGCTCCAGATTGCCGTTCTTGCGCCGGGCGGGTCGAAGGTCAAGTGAGGAGCTGGCCGGGCAGTGTCTCGGCTTGAAATCCTTCATCCTGACGACCCCATTCTTCGTTGTTCGAGGCTCGCAACCGCTCGCACCTCACCAAGAAGAATGGGGTGGACTCCAAGGACGGATTTCAAACTGAGACGCGACTGCGAGCCGGGTCGCGTCGCTGTCTGGAATCCGTGCGTCGTGCGAGCCAGGGTTTTCATGTCAGGGCAGGGCGCGTCTCGATCCGGGTCCACCGGCCCGGCGCCCCAACAGATGTGCTGAGCATCATCTTTTCCTCGAGGCGGTGTCCGCTTCGTCTGATCACGCCCCAATCCTTTCAGACGTCGATTCCGGCAACCACCGGTGCCCCGCGAACTGACCGGAACGTGTTCAGACTGATCAGTTTGGAGCCCGGACGGCCATCGCCGCCTCCTCGCGCGCGATCGACCATGTGATGACCCGCCGCCAGATCAATTCGGCAAGCTCCGGATCAAGCCCTTCGGCTGCGGCGCGCGCGCGGACCTTGGCGACCACGTCTTCCACCCGCGCCGGTATGTTGGCAGGCAAACCCTCCTGTTGTTTCAATACGGCGGCACGGTCGATGTAGTGCGCGCGCTTGGCCAGCAAGCCCACAATAGCGGCGTCCAAAGCGTCAATGGCCTCGCGCAGTTCGACCATGGACGTGCACTGTTCGGGTGGTTTGATTGGGGCAGACATGCCTGTGATGTGGCGGACTGCGGTTCCCTGTTCAAGGCGGCCAAACGTCTCGCCTTGTCGGGATGCCGGGTCAGAACAGCCCTTCGATCAGCCCCATCTCATTGAGCCTGATCTTCTCCGATGACGGCGTTTTCGGCAGGCCGGGCATTGTCATGATCTCGCCGCAGATCGCGACGACGAAGCCCGCTCCAGCCGACAACCGCACCTCGCGCACCGGCACCACATGGCCGGTCGGCGCACCGCGCAGATTGGGGTCGGTCGAGAAGGAGTACTGCGTTTTCGCCATGCAGACAGGCAGATGGCCGTAGCCCGCCTCCTCCCATTGGCGCAGCTGGTCCCGCACGGATTTGTCGGCGATGGCCTCCGAGCCGCGATAGATCCGCTTCACGATCGTGTCGATCTTCTGGAACAGCGTCATCGCGTCCGGATAGAGCGGGGCGAACTGCGCCTGCCCGGATTCCGCCAGCGCCACAACCTTGTGGGCCAAAGCCTCGATCCCGGCCGAGCCGTTCGCCCAGTGCCTGCACACAATCGCCTCTACGCCGAGTGCTGCCACCTCCTCCCTGATTGCCGCGATCTCGGCGTCGGTGTCCAGGGTGAAATGATTGATCGCCACCACCACCGGAACGCCGAATTGCTTCACGTTCTCGACATGGCGGACGAGGTTGCCGCAACCCTTTTTCACCGCCGCGACATTTTCCGCGCCGAGATCTTCCTTCTTGATGCCGCCATTCATTTTCAGCGCGCGCACGGTCGCGACTATAACCGCCGCATCGGGATGCAAATCGGCTTTCCGGCATTTGATGTCGAAGAATTTCTCGGCACCCAGATCAGCGCCGAAGCCTGCCTCCGTCACCACATAATCGGCCAGTTTCAGCGCGGTGGTGGTGGCGACGACCGAGTTGCAGCCATGTGCGATGTTGGCGAACGGCCCGCCATGGATGAAGGCCGGATTGTTCTCCAAGGTCTGCACAAGATTGGGCTGCATCGCATCCTTCAGCAGCACGGTCATTGCGCCATCGGCTTTGATGTCGCGCGCATGGACTGCGCTTCTGTCACGCCGGTAAGCGATGATGATGTCGCCCAACCGTTTCTCAAGGTCCTTCAGGTCGGTTGCGAGGCAGAGAATCGCCATGATCTCGGAAGCAACCGTGATGTCGAAGCCACCTTCGCGCGGATAGCCATTGGCAACTCCGCCGAGCGAAAGGATGACCTCGCGCAGCGCCCGGTCGTTCATGTCTATGACGCGCCGCCATGCCACGCGCCGTGTGTCGATGCCCTGCTCATTGCCCCAGTAGATGTGGTTGTCGATCAGGGCCGACAGCAGGTTGTGCGCCGAGGTGATGGCATGGAAATCACCGGTGAAATGCAGGTTGATGTCTTCCATCGGCACAACCTGCGCGTGGCCGCCGCCGGCCGCGCCGCCCTTCACGCCAAAGCATGGCCCGAGCGACGGCTCGCGCAGGCAGATGATCGCCCGTTTGCCGATGCGGTTCAGCCCGTCACCCAGGCCAACCGTTGTCGTCGTCTTGCCTTCGCCCGCGGGCGTCGGATTGATCGCCGTCACCAGCACCAGCTTTCCATTCGGTTTGGTCCGGCTGGCGGCGATGAAGTCGGCCGAGATCTTCGCCTTGTCGTGGCCGTAAGGCAGCAGGTGCTCGGACGGGATGCCGATTTTGGCACCAACCTCCATGATGGGGCGCTTGCGTGCCGCGCGTGCGATTTCAATATCGGATTTGACGTCGGCCATGTTCGCTCCCCAAATTGCGCGGTTCTGCAGTCGCGCTTGCTTTTTCGTTGCGTCAATGGTGACGGCGCAGCCAAAGCACCACCCTTCCGCTCAAGCCACGCATTTCGCTTTTTGCGACGTGCGAAACGGAAGCCGCGGCGAAAGGGACGCTCTTTCAGCGGTCAAGAACGGAGCGGATTTCCACCATGTTGGATCGCACGCGCAACACGTAAAAGCCCATCGTCGCCAGATGCGTCGGCATGATGAAGCCGGACTCCGAGCCATTGGAGATGATGAGCGGGCGGACATTCAGCGCACCGCGCAATTGCTGTTCCATGCGGTCCCAAAGCGGGCGCACGCCGCGCGAATTGATCACGTCGGCGAAATCCAGCCCGGCGGCATGCATAAGCCCGGAATAGGCGTAAAGCTGTCCGTAAGCGAACCAGAAGCGATCGTCCGCGCGCGTGTCGAACCAGCCAGAAGAATAATTGTCCGAGCGTTCGCGCAGAATGTCGGAGGTCGAGCCGATGTCGGAGGCGATGCGGTCGATATACTGCATCAGATTGTCGGCGCGCGCATCGAATGTCGCTTCGCAATTGACAAGACGGGTGTTGAAGGCGCGCAGGTCGCTCACCGCAGCACGGTAGAAGGCCGGTGTCGGCGTCTTGGGGCCGGGCGGGTTCAGGCCGATATACCAGGTCTCTTCGTCAAACTGGAGGTTGCCGCGTGCCGACTGGAGATTGTTGTCGATCTGCGAGGTGCCGCGCACGCGACCGATCGTGTCGACAAGCTCCACAGTCGTGCGCCGCAGCGCCTGGTTGATGCCGCGCTGGAACGAGGCTTTGTTGTCCATGAACGGCGTATGGTCCCAGTCGATGCCGAAAAAGCCAAGCTTGTAGGCGAGCATCGACGAGATCCAGCCATTCTGGTTGACATTGAAATCAACCAGATCGGCGGCGACCGTCACCAGCGCCGAGGCCCGGCAGGCCTGCCCGGCTGCGGCTCCCGCTGCGGCCGTTGCCCCGGCACTGTCTTCAGCGCCGGTTCCGGCGGGTGCGGGCGCAAAATCGTAGGCGGCGGCATAGTCCGGGTTGAAATTCACCCAGCGCTGCGTCTGGTAGAGGAAATAGCCATACCAAACCAAGATTGCTGCGAACACGCCGCCAACGCTCAGCCGCATGATCCAGCCGCGCCGCGTATACCACGAGCCGACCCAGACAAACGGGCGCAGCAGGAAGGCCAAGCCCACGCCGATGCCGCGACCGAGCGCGGCGAACATGCGGGTGAAAAACGCGACAACGGGATCAAGCATGGCTGACGCCTCCGGCACCAATGCCCGGCGCGTTCACAATCCGTAGAGCCGGGCGCGCAGGGCTTTCTTGTCCCTTAGATAAAGAGCCTTCAGCGTCTCCACAATGTGCGTCCGGTAGCTTTCGCCTTGCGCCTCATAAAACGCATAGAAGCCTTCCTTGTCGAAGACATAGCGCGACAGGAAATCGCCGGGCGCATGTTCGGCGATCAGCCGGTTTGTCAGCCAGGCGTCCGGGTGGTCCGGCTTGGCGCGCACGACTTGGAACAAGTGCTCGACCGGCGTATCGCGCACGGCGAGGCGGCCGGTCTGCGCCATCGTCCGCCGTGCCCAGACAAGGAACGGATAGGTTCCATCGGCTTCAACCACGGCGGCGTTGCGGTTCAACCAGGTTTGCAACCAGATGCTGTCCACCTTGCTGAAGTCGGTCTGTGGCGCTTCGCGCGCGATGAGCGCGCGCACCGCCATTTCCGCACGGTGCTCCAGATATCTGGCCGGGCCGGCCCAGCTTTCGCGCGGCAGTTCCAGCCGCCCCGAATTGGCCAGGAACTCGAAGATCCGCACGCTGTCGGTCTTGTCGATGTAGGCGACCTGCCAGGGCCGCGAGCGCCGGAAACCCGGCGCGGATGCATCGCAGATGAGCGTCGTCAGCTTTTCGTCGAAAAACACGTAAAGCCCGCCGAAATGGCTGGTCCAATAAGCGTCGTGGCGGAACACCACGCGCTCCGGCACCAACGGGTTTTCGCGGATGTCTCCGGTGTCCCTGGCCAGGTCCACCATCCGGTTGAGAGCCGCGTCATCCTTCCAGAAATCCGCCTCCTGCACCAGGCGATCGGTCAGCGTGCGCAACTCGGCGGCCTTGTCGAGCAGCCCGTCGCCTGCCTGCACCTTGAACGTCACGTCCTCGATGCTCAGCAAATCATCAATGGAACGAACTTCTCCAACGCTGTCCTCGATCTCTCCGAAGATCACGTCCTTGATTGTCAGCGCCGCGATGGCGCGGCGGTTGCCCGCAAAGAATTCGTGCATCAACTGCGCTGTGTTGGAAAACGCCGTGTGGACGACAGGCAGTTCCTCCTGAGCGGGCGTCAGGATGATGTAGCGCCGGTTGACGCCGTTCGGGTCGAGATACGTCTCATCGCCAAGCGCCTCGGCCACCTGCGGCGAAAACCCTGTCTGGTCGATTGCAAACTTGTCCAGCGTCACCGGCTTCAGGCCGAAGCCCTTCAACGCCGTGTTGTAGCGCGCGATCAGATGCGGCTCGGCGATTTCAAGCAGGCGGCCATGGATGAGCTCGTTTTCAGCTAGACGGTTCATGCAGGTTGACCAACAAGCGTTATGCCCTCGTTGAGTGCCGCGGACGCAAGAGCCCGATCAAGGGTCGCCAACGGCAGGTTCAGCCGGATCGCACATTCAAGGTAGGCGGCATCGTAGGCGGACAAGCGATGCCGGGCACACAGCCGCAGCGTATCGCCGAAAAAAGCGTTCTTTGAAATCAGATCACAAGAGATTGCCAGAAGCTTCAATCGTGCAATTGCTGCTTGCTGATAGGCCTCATCCACCCGCCCGCGCCGCAACGCCATGCCGAGGGTGTTGGCGACTTCGGAATACCAATGCACAGGCACGATGACTTCCTGAGTTTGCATCCATGCGATAACGGTCCCAACGGATTTGGGTTGCTCGTCCGGCAACAAGATTGCGAGCATGACTGAAGCATCAATGACCATGATGGTCAGCGTCGCCCCTCATTGATCATCTCCTTGATCTCTTCAATGGAGATTCCTGTCTTGGGCCGGTTCGCCCTGATCCACTCTATGGCGTCGGCAGCATGTTTGCGTTTCTCATCGCTAAGCGCATTCACCGCCGAAATCCTGACGACGGGCTTGCCGTGCCGCGTCACGACGACCTCCTCGCCGCGCTCGGCACGTTCGATCAATTCGCTGAAGCGGTTTTTCGCCTCAAGGGTGCCATAGGTTGGCATTTCAACCTCCGTGTTCAACACCAGACTTCTAGCCAGAATTATAGCCAGATTTATGGGCGCATCTCAAGTCCTGCGCACATATCACACGGGCTTTCGCGCTCACCATTTCCCCTCTTCCTTCAGCCGCTCCACTTCGCTGATCGCGCGTTCGCGCAGCTTGGCGTCATGCACCATGCGTTCCACGGCGCGCGCATCGGACACGCCGGCATAGCGGAACTCGCTGTCGGCATAGCGGTGGATTTCCTGCATCAGCATCGCCAGCGTGAAGGGCTGGCGCAACTCGGAGATCATCGCTTTCTTGGTGTCATAGTCCTTGGAGAGGAACGGCTCCGGCGTCTCGAACCATTCATCCGGCATGTCGAAATCCATGGCGCGCATCTTCACCGCATCGGTGATGTTCTTGATGGCGCGCCCGGTGAAGCGCGGCTCTCGCGCCTTGATGGCGTGGAGATAGGCGCCCACCTCGGCCAGCGTTTGTGGCGCGCCATGTTCTTTGACATGGCGCTCAACCACCTTGACGAGTTCCGGCTCCTGCGGACGGTCATGCTCCCCATAGGCTTCCGCAACGGCGCGCGTAATGTCCTGGGCGGCAAAAAGATCGTGCTCGCCAAGCGGGATCCTGTGGTTCTTGCCCGCCAAAAGCGCGAGGATGTCGATATAATCGTCGCGGGTCTGCGGCCCGTCGACTTGCCAGCGGCCGCCGGCACGCTGGCGCAGCGCATCATCCACCTTTTCGGGATAGTTTGAGAACATGCCGAAGGTGGCGTTGCCGCGCACCACGGTTGAAGCACCTGCAAACGCATCCATCAGCACGGCGGTGATCTCATGCTGGCCAGCCGACGCACGGTCATCGGATCGCTGCGCCGCGACCTGATCGACATCGTCGATTGTGCCGAAGCCGATCATCCTGGGGTTCGTCACATTGTTGATGAAGGCCCGGCAGTTCTGCCCGGATTTGCCCTGATAGGACGAAATCTGGTCAGCCCCGAAATTCTCATAGTGGAATGGAAGACCCGCCACCTGGCAATATTGGTGGATAAGTCCCGCCGTCATCTGGATCAGGATCGTCTTGCCGGTGCCGGGCGCGCCATCGCCGATGAAGGTGAACAGGAAACCGCCCAGTTCCACAAACGGGTTCATCTGCCGTTCGACATCATAAGCGACAATCATGCGGGCGAGCCGCATCGCCTGCCGCTTGGCGAGATGGTTGCCGATGATTTCCTCAGGCTTCTTGAAACTCATGGCCAGCGGCTTGGCCTTGCGGCCTGGCGCGGCATCAAATCCGTCCAGCGTGAAACCGTCGCGCTCGACGGACAGTTTCGCGCTTTCAAACGCGCCAAGGTCGGCGCTGAAGCGGCCGCGCCGGGCGAGCAGCATCTCGATCACCTGCTCGGCAAGCCCGCGCGCACGGGCCACCAGCGCAGCATCATCCGCACTGCCTGCGACCGCCGCATCCAGCCCGGCGACCAGTGATTTCAGCCCGTCAAATGGCGTGTCAAAGGCGAGCGGCGGTTCACCCTTCGCGTCCGGTTCGACATCGCCCTCAACGGCATGCAGCAGATAGGCGGCCGCCGAAAACATCGCGGCTTGCGCGGCCGCGGCATTCAGGCTGCGCAACCGGTCGGCATCCGCGCCGGAAAGCGCGGCCCGGGCGTTGGATGCCAA
>JALOTE010000008.1 GCA_025458045.1 Rhizobiaceae bacterium | reverse complement strand
TCGACGCGATTCCCGATCAGGGCTTTGCACCGAACGGTCTGGTGGCCTTGTCCGCCACGGGTGGCGCATCGGGCAATGCTGTGACGTTTGCTTCATCGACGGCGGGCGTGTGCTCCGTCTCCGGTTCCAGCGCGACGATCCTCGCGGCAGGCACCTGCACCATCACCGCCGATCAGGCGGGCGACGGCAATTACGAGGCCGCCGCCCAAGTGAGCCGGAGCTTCGCCATCGGCAAGGCCGCCCAGACGATCAGCTTCGATGCTGACGGTCCGGTCAATCCCACTGTGGGTTCAACCTATGCGCCCGGTGTGGCAGCAAGCTCCGGCCTCCCTGTCAGCCTCGGCATTGATGCGGCAAGCCTTTCAGCGTGCACGATTGCCGATGGATTGGTCACGTTTCAAGCGGCAGGCACCTGTGTGATCACCGCCAACCAAGTCGGTGACGACAATTACAATGCGGCGCCGCAGGCGAGCCGGTCGATCATTGTGGGGCTGATGGCGCAGTCGATCAGCGTCGATGCGGTCGGCGCGCAGCGCTTCCGCGCAGGTCAGCCGGTTCCGGTGACGGTATCGGCCAGTTCCGGCCTGCCTGTGGCGCTTGTGTCGAACTCCGCATCCGTGTGCACGGTGTCGGGTTTGAGCGCCATCATCAAGGGGCCGGGCACATGCCGCCTTGCGGCAAGCCAGGGTGGCGACACGCAGTTTGCGCCCGCCGATGATGTGGCGATGGCATTCGACATTTCGGCGGCGCTTGCAACAACTGAACGCGTCGCAACCACCGGCACGCTCGCGCTGGATCAGGCACGGCCTGCGCTGGCCACTTTCGGTTCCGGCGCGATCATGGCCTATCGCGAACGGATCGCCGGAGGCGCGTTCAGGGTCCTCATGCAAAGGCTTGCGGCCTCCGGCGTACCAGCGGGCGGCAAGGTCGCGGTCGCAACTACGCCGGACGCCGCCGTCGAGCCTGATGTCGCGGCGCTGACGAATGGCGGCGCTGTCGTGGTGTGGCAGGCACCTGACGGGTCCGGCGGCGGCGTCTTTGCGCAACGCATTGCCGCCACGGGATCGCTTGTCGGCCAGCCGATTGCGGTCAACGCGACCCGTGCGAACAACCAGATTCTCGGCCGCGTGGCCGGCCTGCCCGGCGGCGGATTTGTTGTCGTCTGGCAGTCGAAGCGGGCGGGTCCGGGCTGGGATGTGATGGCCCGCCGTTTCGATGCCGGCGGCCGGCCGGTCGGCGGTGAGACGCGTGTCAGCCCTGCAGGCTCATCCAGCCATGTCTGGCCCGACGTGGCGGCGCTATCGGATGGCAAGGTCACCATTGTCTGGACCGCCGCCGCGACAGCCACCCGCTCGTCCATGCTTTCGCAAACTTACAACGCCAATGGGTCAGCCGCCGGGCCGGTCAGAACGCTCGACACGGTGACACAGCCTGTTGCGCCGCGCGCCACGATCATCGCCCGCATGGCGCAAACGACATCCACGATCGGCTTTGCGGTCGCCTATGGCGCGTCGCCCGTCACAGGCTGGTCCGAACGCGCGCAGATCCGTGTGCGGACCCTGACACCGACCGGCACGCCGGCGGGTGCCCCGGCGGTGGCCAACACGAAGGCCACCCGTTTGTCAGGTGCACCGGCGCTCGTGGCGCAGGCGGGCGGCGCATTCTCCGTCGCCTTTGCCGCGCCTGACGGGCCGTCGGCAACCCACGGCTCGGGTGTCGCCGTCCGGCTTTTCGGCCATGATGGCAGGCCTCTCGGCGAACAGGAGCAGATGAACACCGTCACGCTGCGCGACCAAGCGGCACCGGCGCTGGCCATGACGGGCAGCGGCACGGCGCGGGGCCTGAGCTTCCTTGCGGCATGGGAAACGGCTGGCCCGCCACCCACAAACGGCACGGATGTGGCGGCAAGGCCGTTTGCCGGGCGCTGACGCGGAGCGCAAGGCAAGCGGTGTTTCTTTGATCGCGACGGTTGCGAAATGCAGACGGATCAAACACTGTTGCTCCGGTTCCACGCAAGATCAACGCCATGCATCACGACCTTGACGCCGAATTGAAGTTCTTCCGCACCACGTTCTTCTGGCCGATGACGCTGAAGCCCGGTTGGGACTGGGGCAGGGGACCGGGCGGCGCGGATGACGCCTATGGATGCTTCATCAAAGAGCAGGTGAAGCGGCTGGACGCCACAACGCCGTGGGCACCTGAACCCGACCTCCTGAAGCACATTCCCAAACCCACAAACCCTGAGGACGAGGCCGAGTGGAATTCACGGGCCTATGCGGAGTTCACCTTTTTTCATGATTTCGTGCAGCAGGCGCTGTTCACCGGCCGCAAAGGGCAAAGACCATGTCGGTCGAGTTCTTTCTTGTCTCGCTGATTCTGGCCATCGTGCCTGGAACCGGCGTCGTCTTTACGCTTGCCTGCGCTTCAACACAGGGCATGCGCGGGGCAGTTTGGGGCGCGGCACCAGGGGCGGTCGGGGTGATCCCGCATCTGCTGGCTGCCGGTCTTGGCCTGTCCGCCCTGCTGATTGCCCATCCGATCATGTATGACGGCCTGCGCATTCCGGGCGGGGCTTATCTCCTGTGGCTCGCAGTTCAGGCATGGCGACACCTGCACGCTACACTGGAGGTTGGAAGCGTTTCGGCAAGGGGCATGCAGATCGTGGCGCAGGGGGCGCTGATCAACCTCCTGAACCCCAAGCTCACGCTGTTCTTCGTGTCGTTCCTTCCCCAATTTGTGCCAGCCACCAATCCCGCCTTTGACGGGTGATGATTGGCCTTGATCCTGCTGACGGCGTTCGGCGGCGAATCATGCCCCACGAATGCAGACGCACGAATTCTGCCACATGATCGCATCCATGATGACCGGCGCAACCCGCACTTCGGGAAAGCGCTGACCCTGGGCCTTGAGAGCGGACACTGCGCGAAATGTCACGACTGCAACTTGGCTACCTGCCTTGCCTTCCGCCACCCCTTGAGTGCGGCAAATGCCATGCAGGACATTGCGCCCTCCCAACGGGCAGGGGGACTAGGGTCAGGGCCCCTGAAACCTTCGGGAAGCGAGATCCGTACCGTTGGCGGCAGGGCCGGGCGTGGTCCAGGCGCCGAGGAAGGATGCCCCGCGCGTCGTGCCGGTGCCGATGGGCGCAAGCGTCGGCGCAGTCTGGTTGCCGGTGATGGCGGTGTTGGCGCGCTCCTCGGTGCCGAGCGCGGCGCCGGTCGGCCCGAACAGGCGCAATCCGATCCCGGTGCCAATCGCTGCCGATGCGCCGTCCGGCGTGACGAAAGCCGCGGCGAATGCCCCGTTTCTGAGCGGAGCCAGCGCGGGGGCGGATTGATGCCCGGCGGTCACGGTGTTGGCGAAAAGCGACGTGGTTGGCACCGCACCCGCTGCGGAGACGAGTTTGACACGGATGTCGGCGGGCGTCGCGGATGTCGAGGATTGTGAGGTTTCGTAGGCGACCGCGAAGCCGGAGGACGCGCCAGTGCCTGTGCGGGCGATGATGGCGGGAGACGGAGCCAGCCGCTGGATGAGGTTGGCGGCGAGCGTTTCGGTCGCGCGTTGCGGCGCGCCATTGGCATTGTAAAGCCGGAGGGCCACGCCAAAGCGCCCGGCCTGCGTCTCGGATGACCATACGACCGCCGTCACGCCGTTGGCCAAGGCAGCGATGTCGGGACGTGACTGGTTGAAGGTCGTCAGCGTGTTGACACGGCTTTCGGCGGCCAAGGGTGCACCGGAAGCGGCGAAGCGGCGAAGCATGATGTCTTCGCCGGTGGCGCTGCTTGCCGTCTGCCACACGACCGCGAAGCCGCCGCCGGGCAGGGGGGCGACCTTGGGGTTGAACTGTGTGCCGACCGTCAAGCTGTTGACGGGGATTGCTGCGCCCACTTTGGCGGCCGTGCTGCTGAAGCGCTGCGCGAAAATGCCGAACCCTGACGCGTCGGGTGCGGCCCACACCACGACAAAGCCGCCATTGGTCCCGGCAGTGCCGCCCGTGAGCGGCGCAATGTCCGGTGCGGCGACAGGCCCGAGCGCGGGCGTCACAGCGATCGCCGAACCGGATGGGGCTCCCGTCGCCGTCAACCTGCGCGCCGTGATGGCGAAGCGGCCATTGGTGCTCTTGAGATCGACAAAGGCCATGATCGCGCCGGCGCCAAAGGGTGCGAGCGCCGCAGGGCCTTGGTTGAACACCGCCGAATAGGCCACTTGCTGAGTGCCGCTGGCGGCGGAAACGGCGAACGACCGTGTGAGACCGACAGCGGCGTTGAAGTTGCCATTGCCCGCCTGCGTCGCGCGGATCGTGCAGGTTCCCGGCCCGGCGAGCCGCGCCGTCCGGCCAATGATCGTGCATACGGAGGTGGTGGAGGAAGTGAGCGTCACCGCAAGGCCGGAACTGGCCGTGGCCGACAGCGCAACGGTGCGCCCGGGCACGAATGCCTGGTTCGCCGGTTGCGTGAAGCTGATGCTCTGGCTGCGTTTGGTGACGGTGTGGCTGACGGCTGCTGCCGACGCCGCGTGGGTCGCCGTTGCGGCAAAAGCAACCGTCAGGGTGTTTGCCCCGCCTTGCAGACCGGTCGTCGAGATCGACGCCACCGCGCGGTTGGCAAGCGAGAACCCGGCGATTTCGCCGGCAATGCCGGGCGCGTTCTGGCCGAGATGGCCGTACAGGTTCGAGCCAGAGCACCTGATCTCGATGCCGCTGACGACGAAGCAGCTGGTGCGGCCGCCGGCGGAAAGGCTGACGATCGGTGCTGGCGCGGTGGCGAAAACCATTCCCACAGGAATGGTGCTGCTGACATTGCCGCGATTGCCCAACTGGCCTTCGACGCCTTCACCCCAGCAGAATGTGCCGGTGTTGTCGGTTTGTGCGCAATTGTGCACTTCGCCGGCGCTGATCGACCTCACTCCCGTCAGTGCGGAAACGAGCGTCGGGGTCGTCACGTCCAGCGCCGCGCCATTGCCGATCTGGCCTTCCAGCCCGCGGCCCCAGCAACTCACCTGATCGTTCGGCTGCACGATGGCGCAGGTGTGGAATCCGCCAGCGGCGACGCCGGTCGCGTCGTCGAAGGAGATCACGACCGGCGTGTTGCTGTCCACAAGCGTGCCCTGGCCCAACTGGCCTTCCGTGCCGCGGCCCCAGCAGCGCAGGCTGCCGGTCGGCTGGATCAGCGCGCAGGTATGGCCGCTGCCGGTCGAGATCTGTGTGGCGCCGGATACGCCTGTGACGTCCACGGGCGTGGTGCTTGCGGTGAAGCTGCCATCGCCCAATTGACCATCCTCATTCGCCCCCCAGCATTTCACCGTGCCGCCGGCGACAATGGCGCAAGTATGGCCGCCACCGGCATCGATGTCGGTCGCGCCGGACAGGGCGAGCACTGTGGCGGGCGTCAGCGCGTCGGCGGTTTCGCCGCTTTCGCCATTGCCGATCTGGCCGTCGAAATTGTTGCCCCAGCACCGCACCGTCCCGTTGGAGAGCAGCGCGCAGGTATGGGAAAAACCGGCGGCGATCTTGGTCACGCCGGACAGGCCGGTGACGGTGACAGGCTTGATCGAGCCCAAGGTCGAGCCATTGCCCAAACGCCCGAATGCGCCGGCGCCCCAGCATTGCACCGCGCCGCCAGAAACGATCGCGCAGGAATGGTTGAAACCGACAGTCACCGCCGAAGGACTGGAAAAGCTGTTGAGGGTGGCGCCATCATTGTCGCGGATGACCGGGGTCTGCCCAAGCTGGTTGAAGTCGTTGGCACCCCAGCAGTTCACCGTGCCATCGGACATCAAGGCGCATGTGTGTTCCTCACCGCCGGTCAAGGCGGTTGCGCCGGACAGCACCGCAACGTTGACCGCCGAGGGCTGGCTTGTCACCGTGCCATCACCCAGCTGACCGTCAAGGTTCCGGCCCCAGCACTTGGCGGCACCGCCAGCCAGCAGCGCGCAACTGTGACCGCCGCCTGACGCGATCCCTGTCGCGCCGGTCACGCCCGCGGCGGCGATCGGGACATCGCTGGAGCCATTAGAACCATTGCCAAGCTGGCCGGAACCGCCGTCGCCCCAGCAGCGCACGGCACCCGCCGCCACCAGCGCGCAAGTATGTTGGACGCCGGCGGAGATGGCGGTCGCGCCTGTCAGATTGGCCACAGCGACCGGAACGGCACTGTTCGATCCGCCCGGGCCGTTGCCCAAGGCCCCGAAGACATCGGACCCCCAGCATTTCGCCGCGCCGCCCGCGACGAGCGCGCAGCTGTGTGCGCCCGCAGCAGTGATGGCCGTCGCGCCGGTGAGGCCGGACACCGCAACAGGAACATTGCTGTCGACCGTTGCGTTGTTTCCGAGCCGCCCTTGCGCGCCCGCACCCCAGCAGCGTGCCGCGCCGCCGGCGACTATCGCACAGAAATGGCCTGTTCCCCCGGTCAACACGATCGCACCCGTGATCCCGGTCACGGCGACGGGCGTCAGGCTGTCAACCGAAGCGCCATTGCCCAACTGGCCTGACGTTCCCCCGCCCCAGCAACGTATGGCTCCGCCGGTGATAAGCGCACAGGTGGTGGAGCGGCTTGTTGCAACCGCTGTTGCGCCGGTGACGCCGGGCACGAGCTTCGGGGTGATGCTGTTGGTGGTCGTGCCATCGCCCAATTGGCCGGAACCGTTGAAGCCCCAGCACCAGACTCGCCCGGCCGTTGAGACAGCGCAAGTGTGGAAGGCGTTCGTCGCCGATAGCTTGGCGACGGTCACGCCTTGCGCCTGCAAGGCCGCAACGCCGAGCGCAGTATTGTTGCGGCTGAACGCGACATTGCCCACAGGCAGTGCTTTGCCCTGTGTTTCCAATGCGCCAGTGATTGTCACGGACTGCCCGAATACCGACGGGTTCGGCGACGATGTCAGGCTCATCTGGGTGGGAATCGTCTGCGCGGCGGCGGCAAGCGGGCAAAACGCTGCCGCGAGCAAGGTGAAGGCTGCGGCGGCTTGCCGCCAAATGGGCCGTCGGTGCATGCCCCGCACCGCGAAAAAGCGTCCGGCCATGGGTGAAGAATCGCTGTCTGCGAGCATGGTCCGCGTCCCCGTTTGCGCGCCGGTGAAAATCACCCAGATGATCGCCCCGATCAAAATGCTGACGCTCAGGGAAGGTTGCATGGCTCACTGACGTTGGCAATCGTTACGCCCGTCCCCTTCAGGAAAAATCCGACCGGACCGAGCCTCGCGATGTTGTGATCAGGGATGTCTTGGACGTCGGAAGAGATCCTGATCCGAATGGGCTGTCGATCCGTATTGAGCGTGCAATTTTCCGGAGAAACGTCATGGCGCGCTCATTGTCACGGTCTGCTACGGCTGCCTTGGCCCTCGCATCTCTTGCGGCCTTGACGGTTGTGGCCTCGCCTGCCCACGCCTCTCAATTGTCCGGCCCGGAGATCAAGAGCACGATCGGTGGCAAGACCGTCCTTCTGAAAACGCGCTGGGGCGGCTTTCCTTTGCGCTACGCCAGCGGCGGCCGCGTGACCGGCGACGGCACGGCGCTCGGGTTGGCGCGCTTTTTTGCGCCAAAGGAAACCGGCCGTTGGTGGGTGCAGGGCGACCAGCTGTGCCAGCAATTTCCTACATGGTATAATGGCCGCCAATTCTGCTTCACCCTGTCGCGCACCGGTGACGCCAGCCTGAAGTGGGTGCGGGAAGACGGCTACTCCGGCACCGCCACCATTCAGGGCTGACACGGGCAGGGTGCGCACCGTATTGGCAACCACCCGTTTACCATGTTGGCAGTGAGCGCGTGCATCGGAGACGCGCCACCCGGTTTGGGTCGCTTTTGCCATTCCAGCGCCGCATTCCATCGGGCATAGTTAAACTTCGATGGGTTTGTCGCGCCGTGGGGGTCAGCGTCGTTCATCGACTGTGTGACGCGTGATCGGTGGGACAATGGCGATAACGGGGCTTACTTCGGTTCTGCGCGTGGCATGTGCCTGCGCGGTTGTTGCATCCGGCGCGCTGATGCTGTCGGGCTGTGGCGGTTCCGGCTCGAATGTGAAGGTTGTCGCGAAGGCATCGAACCAGAAAACATCCGGCAAGGAATATTTCCCGGAATCGAAATATGGCGTGAAGGCCAGCCCACGCGTCGTGTCGTCAAGCTACGACACGACGGAAAAACCCGTGATGCTGGTGCCGGTTCCCAAGCCCATCGGCGCATCCCAGACGATCAACGGACAAAGCTACGCGCTGACGCCGCCATCCAAGAAGCTCCGCCGGGGCGGGGGGCGTGAGCAGATCGGCCGCCCTTACCGGGTGAGGGGCAAATGGTACACGCCGGCCGACCAGCCTGGCTACACGCGCTCCGGCAAGGCGTCCTGGTACGGCGACGCTTTCCATGGACGGCTGACAGCAAATGGCGAAATCTATGACATGAACCATTTGACGGCCGCGCACCCGACATTGCCCTTGCCGTCTTATGCGCGTGTCACCAATCTCGAAAACGGCCACTCGCTGATCGTCCGGATCAATGACCGCGGGCCCTATGCCCATGGCCGCGTGATCGATCTGTCGAAACGTGCGGCCCATGTGTTGGGAACAAAGGCGCAAGGGGTAGGCCAAGTCCGTGTTGACTATATCGGCCGCGCGCCGGTGGATGGCGCCGACGACAGCTTTCTCCTGGCCTCCTTCCGACCGAACGGCACCGCCAATCCTGCCGAGGACATGCGGATGTATGCCGCGTTCACTGGCGGCGCGCTGCCCGTGATGACGGCGGCGGCCGTTCCCTTGCCGCCGCAGCCGGTGATGGTGCAGCCTGTGCCCCCCGTCATCCCGGCCTATACGGGGGCCATCGCCCCCGTCGTGCCGGACCTCGGCATTTTCCCGCAATCCAGGCCGTTGTCCTATGCAAGCCAAAGCGGCAAGGGGCAGCCCTTCGACGCCATCCTGACCGGTGCGCATGCGGTGGCCACCGTCGAAATCCATGTCGCCACATTTTCGACTGACATCGCTGTCGATGCGATCTGGCGAGCCTTGAAGCCGCTGGGCCGGGTCGAGATTGCCGATGATGCAGGGCGCCGCACCGCCACACTGACAGTGGTGTCCGATGCCGTTGATGCCGCTTTGCGTTCACTCTGGACCGCAGGGTATCGGGACGCCTTCGTTCTGCGCTAAGCTGCGCGGACAGGGGTGCTCCGCACGGGAGCGCAGGTGGGGCTGATGTCGTTTCAGGGTCGAGGATTGGCGCTGCTGCTGGGCGTTGCGGCATTGTTGCTTGGCCCGGTTTCCGCATTTGCCACGGAGGAAGCGCCAGCACCGCTGGATCGGACAGGCGGCGCGGCGAGCGTCTTCATGTTGGATGACGCGACAGGCACGATCCTGCTCGCCAAGGAGCCGGACCTCGCCGTTCCGCCAGCCTCGCTGTCCAAGCTCATGACCGCCGAACTCGTGTTTGCCGCGCTGGAAGCGGGCAGGATCGAACTTTCAACGCCTGTCAAGATCACAGAGGATGCCTGGCGGCGCGGTGGCGGGCCGTCTGGCGGCTCGGCCATGTTTGCCGAACTGAACTCGGAGGTCGCCGTGTCGGACTTGTTGCGCGGCATGATCGTGCAATCCGGCAATGATGCCGCCATCTCACTGGCGGCGGCGGTCGCCGGCGACGAACCGACATTTGCCGCCGCCATGAATGAGCGTGCCGCTGAACTCGGTCTCTCCAACAGCCGCTTCGCCAACGCCACAGGGCTTCCCGATCCGGAAGCCAAGGTCACGATGCGCGACATGGTGAAGCTCGCACGGCACATTCGCACGGCCTATCCCGCGGCATACGGGATTTTCTCCGAGCCTGAGTTCACATGGAACAATATCCGCCAGCGCAACCGCAATCCGCTGCTCAAGCCGGAGACCGGGGTTGACGGACTGATGACCGGTTTCACCGAGGCCTCGGGATTTGGCGCTGTGGTTTCGTCCCAGCGCGGCAGCCGGCGCGTCTATCTCGCAGCATCCGGCTATGAATCGGCCGAAGCGCGCCAGCGCGGGCTCGCCGAACTGATCGAGTGGGCGTTCACCGGCTTCCGCCAACGGCCGCTTTTCGACGCGGGCGAGACTGTGGCGGAAGCCGCCGTCTTCGGTGGCATGGCCGGATCTGTTGCGCTGGTGACGCCGAGGGCAATCAGCCTGCTCCTGCCGGAAGGGCAGGAAGGGGAAGCGCGTGCCAATGTCGTCTATCGCGGGCCGCTGAAAGCGCCGGTCACGGCCGCGGAAACGGTTGCCAAGCTGTTGATCAGCCTCGATGGGACGGTGATCGCGGATTTTCCGCTGGAGACAGCGGTTGCAGTCGAGGCCTCTTCCATGACATCGCGTGCGGCGGATGTGGTGCTGGAGCACGCTTTCGGATGGATGCGGTGACAGGGAAAGACGCGATGGGGCAGGGCCGGGCGGCAAACCTCGCCAGCGGGCTGTTCGTGACATTTGAAGGCGGCGAAGGGTCCGGCAAATCGACGCAGATCAAACGCCTCGCCCAAGATCTGGTGCAAGACGGCCTGAATGTCATCGTCACCAGGGAACCGGGCGGCACGCCCGCCGGCGAACTCGTGCGCGAAGTCCTGCTAGGCGGGGCCGCCGAGTCGCTTGGAGCCGACATGGAGGCGATGCTGTTTGCCGCCGCCCGGCGTGACCATGTCGTGTCGGTGATCCGCCCCGCCTTGCAGGCCGGAGGAATCGTATTGTGCGACCGGTTTCTCGATTCCACCCGCGTCTATCAAGGGCTCGCCAACGCCCTGCCGCAGCAAGACCTCAAAGCGCTCGAAACGCTGGCAATCGACGGCTTGATGCCGGACATCACGATCCTGCTCGACATCGACCCGCATCTGGGCCTCAAACGGGCTGCCGCGCGGCGTGGCCAGGGCGACGGGCCGGACCGTTTTGAGAAGGAAACACTGCAAACCCATATCGACCGTCGCAACGCCTATCTGGCGCTTGCCGTCGCGGAGCCGGACCGCTTTGTGCTCATGCCGGCCAACCGTCCCGAGGATGTCATCGCCGAGGAAATCGCGCTTGTGGTGCGCACCCATATGGCGGCGCAGATCCTCCGGCAGGAAGCGGACGGAGGGTGACCCGGCATGGCTGGCACGGTGCATCATGACGCGTTGACGGATGTTCCCGCTCCGCAGGAGCAGCATCGTCTCGAAGGTCATGGGGGGGTGCTGGCGCGCATCCTTGAAGACCACCAGGCCGGCCGCCTTCATCACGCCTTGATGCTGGCGGGCGAGCGCGGCATCGGCAAGGCGACACTGGCCTTCGCGGCCGCCCGTGCCATCCAGGGACGGACCGACCCGGACGCTGCCGCGCGCATTGCGGCAGGCACCCACCCCAATGTGCATCACGTCACCCGCAGCCAGAACGACAAGGGTGTGTTCCGCACCGGCATCGTGATCGACGACATCCATCGCATGTCGCGTTTCCTCAGCCACACGTCAGGTGCGGGCCGCGACAGGACCGTCATCATTGACAGCGTCGGCGACATGAATGCGCCGGCGGCCAACGCCTTGTTGAAGAATCTCGAAGAACCACCGAAAAACACATATTTTTTCGTCATCAACCATACAGGTGAGCCGGTCTTGCCGACCATCCGATCCCGCTGCCGGTTCGAACGGCTTGCACCGCTGACAGATGGTCAGGTGGCGGCACTTCTGGAAGCGACGGGCGTCGACCCGGATGAGGCGCGGCGCGCCGCTTCCGAGGCGGCAGGCAGCGTGCGTGAGGCGCATCTGCAAGTGCGGTTCGGTGGCGCAGAGTTCACGGGCGCACTGAATGATCTCGGATCAAGCCCCGCGTTCAAGCCGTCGGTGGCACTGGCGCTTGCGGATGCGGTGTCGGCGCGCGACAGCGAACAGCACTACGACCTGTTGATGGCGATGGTGGAAAAGCGGCTTGCCGACGCGGCGACGCGCGCCGCGCGGGCAGGGCGGGGCGAGGCCGCCGCAATCGCGCAGATGCGCGCCGACACGGCGGCACAGCGCATGGTCGCCGAGGGTTATGGGCTGGACCGGCGGCTGGAGGTGCTCAACCTGTTGCGCCGTGTTCACCCGTTTCTCGCCACCTAAGGCCAAGCATCCAACATTGGATTGATTGCTGGATTTCGGGGCTTTGCTCGTCTATCTCGACGGCGATCCACTGTGCAGCAGGCCATCATGTCCGGCAAACCCCGCTTCTACATCACCACCGCGATTTCCTATCCGAACGGTCGGCCGCATATCGGCCACGCCTATGAACTGATCGCGACGGATGTGATTGCCCGGTTCATGCGGCTCGACGGCCATGACGTGTTCTTCCTGACGGGCACCGATGAGCACGGCCAAAAGATGTTGCAAACGGCGCGCAAGGAAGGTGTCACGGCGCGCGAACTGGCTGACCGCAATGCTGCCGTGTTCCAGGACATGGCGCGCGTCCTGAATGCGTCCAACGACGATTTCATCCGCACGACCGAACCGCGTCACCATGAGACCTGCGCGGAATTGTGGCGACGCATGGCCGCCAATGGCGACATCTACAAGCATGTCTATTCCGGTTGGTACTCGGTGCGCGACGAGGCCTATTACGATGAAAGCGAAACCGAATTACGAGCCGACTCCGTGCGCTACGGCCCGCAGGGAACGCCCGTCGAATGGGTGGATGAAGAGAGCTACTTCTTCCGTCTTTCCGACTATCAGGACAGGCTGCTGGCCCATTACGAGGCGCACCCCGATTTCATCGCGCCGGAAGCGCGCCGCAACGAGGTGATCTCCTTCGTGCGCTCCGGCCTGAAGGATCTGTCCGTCTCACGCACGACGTTTGACTGGGGCATTCCGGTGCCCGGCGATCCAAAGCATGTGATGTATGTCTGGGTCGACGCGCTGACGAACTACGTGACGGCGACCGGTTGGCCCGGCTCGCATGAGCGCAACGCCTGGTGGCCGGCAAACATCCATGTCATCGGCAAGGACATCGTCCGCTTCCATGCTGTCTATTGGCCTGCGTTCCTGATGTCGGCCGGCCTGCCTTTGCCGAAGCGCGTGTTCGGGCACGGCTTCCTGTTCAACAAGGGCGAGAAAATGTCGAAGTCGGTCGGCAATGTGCTCGACCCGTTCGCGCTCGCCGAAGGCTATGGCGTCGACCAGCTGCGCTATTTCTTCTGCCGCGAAGTCCCATTCGGGCAGGATGGCTCCTACAGTCACGAGGCGATCATCAATCGGATCAATGCGGACCTCGCCAATGATCTCGGAAATCTGGCGCAGCGCTCGCTGTCGATGATCAACAAGAACTGCGAGGGCAAGGTGCCCGCCAAGGGCCCGCTTTCCGCCGATGATGAAACAATGCTGATGCAGGCCTATGGCATCCTCGACGAGGCGCGCGCCGCCATCGGCCAGCAGCAGGTGTCACGCGCGCTGGACGCGATATGGGCCGTGGTGGCGGAGGCAAACCGCTATTTCGCGGCACAGGCGCCATGGGTTCTGAAAAAGACAGACCCGGCGCGGATGGAGACCGTGCTCTGGGTGACGGCGGAACTCCTGCGTGTCTGCGGCATTCTCATCCAGCCGGTCATGCCGCAAAGCGCGGTGAAACTTCTGGACTTGCTGTCCGTCCATGAGGATGCCCGGGGCTTCGAGTGGCTGACGCCGCAGCATGCACTGGCTGCAGGGACACAATTGCCAATGCCAGTTGGCATTTTCCCCCGCTACGTCGAAGCCGAAAAGGCTTAGTGCGAAGAGATGCTGATCGACACGCACTGCCATCTTGATTTCCCGGATTTCGATCCGGAACGCGCTGACGTGATCGCGCGTGCGCAGGCATCGGACGTTGCGGCGATGGTGACGATCTCCACGCGGGTGAAGCGGTTCGCCGCTCTTCTGGCGCTGGCGGAGAGGTTCCCCACAGTGTTCTGTTCGGTCGGCACGCATCCGCACAATGCAGCCGAAGAGCCCGACGTGACGACAGAGGATCTTGTCCGGCTGGCGGCTCATCCCAAGGTGGTGGCAATCGGCGAGGCCGGCCTCGACTATCACTATGACAAGAGCCCGCGTGACACGCAGCGTACGAGCTTCCTACGCCACATTGCGGCGGCGCGGCGGACCGGCCTGCCGCTTGTCATCCATGCCCGCAATGCCGATGACGACATGATCGAGATCCTGCAGGACGAAACAGGGAAAGGGGCCTTCCCCTTCATCCTCCACTGCTTCTCTTCGGGTGCGGAACTGGCGCGAGTGGGTGTCGCGCTAGGCGGCTATGTCTCGTTTTCCGGCATCCTCACCTTCAAGGCATCGCAGGCGCTGCGCGACATAGCGGCGTCCATCCCGCTTGACCGGCTGCTCGTTGAAACAGATGCGCCCTATCTCGCCCCTGCGCCGCATCGCGGCCAGCGCAATGAACCGGCCTTTGTCGCCCATACCGCCGCCGTGCTGGCTGACTGCGTCGGCCTCAGCGTCGATGCCTTGGCAAAGCAGACGACTGCCAATGCGTTGCGGGTGTTTACCAAACTTCCGGCATCCGCGCTGAAGGCCGCCTGACCGCGATGGCGCTTCTGAGGTTCACGGTTCTCGGCTGCGGATCATCACCCGGCGTGCCGCGCCCGAATGGTGATTGGGGGGCGTGTGACCCCGATGAACCGCGCAATCGCCGCCGCCGCCCGGCATTGCTGGTGCAACGCATCGAAGGCAATGAAGTGACTACAGTGGTGATCGACACCGGCCCGGATTTCCGCGAGCAGATGCTGTCGGCCGGGGTCACGCATATTGACGGCGTTGTTTACACCCATGCCCATGCCGACCATATTCACGGCATCGACGATCTGCGCACCTATGTGCTGGCACAGCGCTCGCGCATGCCGCTCTACGCTGACCAGCGCACGATGGAGCGGCTGCGGGGCTCGTTCAGCTACATTTTCGAAGCGCAGAAAGGCTCGGGCTATCCTCCGATTGTCGACGCCCACATCGTTGAGACCGGGCGCGATCTGACGATCACGGGGAAGGGGGGGCCGGTCACCTTTACCCCATTCGGTGTTGATCACGGCACGCTGCGCATCAAGGGCTATCGCATTGGCAGGCTCGGCTATTGCACCGATGCGAGCGGCTTTCCGGCCAGGACCATTCCGGTGATCACCGGCCTCGATGTGCTCGTGATCGACGCGCTGCAAATCGAGCCGCACCCCACGCATTTCTCGCTGGCACAGGCGCTGGATTGGGCCAAACGCCTCAATGCGCGGCGCACCATATTGACACATATGCACACGCCACTCGACTACCGGGCCGTGCTGACATCGACGCCGCCCGATGTCGAACCGGCCTTCGACGGCATGGTGATCACCCTTGATGCGTGAAGCCGCGCTCTCAAGCCTCGAACGTGTGCGGCTTGCAGCCGATCGCGCCGGGCTGTCCATCGAGGTCAAGATCATGGCGCAATCAACGCGCACGGCGGCGGAGGCCGCAAGCGCCTGCGGCTGCGCCGTCGCACAGATCGTCAAGTCACTGGTCTTTGAAACCGTGCCGGACGGACGTCTCGTCTTGCTCCTCGTTTCTGGCTCGAACATGGTCGATCTTGACGCGATTGCAAGACGTTATAGGCTGAGCCTCAAGCGAACCGACATCCAGCGCGTGCGCGAGGAAACCGGCTTTGCCATTGGCGGCGTCGCGCCCTTGGGCGCGCTTCGGCCGTTGGAAACATGGATGGACGCCGCACTGTGTCACCACGGCATCGTCTATGCTGCTGCCGGTCGGCCGGACGCCGTGTTCGCTGTCGCGCCGCGCAGCCTTGCCGCAGCCTGCAACGCGATGCTGTTTGAGCCGAACCTCAAATCGTGAGCGATGAACCTCGAAAATCAAGGGTTGAAGTCCGCGACCAGCCCAATCCTTGGTCACGTCAGTTCCATAATCCATCTTATGCGACTGGGATCACCACGAGCCAACACCGCGTTTGATGGGCGTTGCAGTGCGCGCCGCACGTGATGGTTTGGAGCCTTTGGGCTTTTCGGCAATGGCAGCCTTGTCGGCCTCCTCTTTGGCCAGCCGCAAGGCGCGCAGTTTCGCTATCTTTGCGTTGCGCATTTTGGCTTCCAGCTCATACTCTGCTTTGGCGCTCGCGCGGTCGTCGGCTTTCTTTTGGCGCTCAATGAATTTGGATTGCGCCCTCAGGGCGTGGCTGTCATCGGGCATTTTGCAATCCTTGGCCATGGGGTGAAAAAATCAGGCATGCATCCCTTAGGTCGCTTGGCATGGATACACCATGCCCCCGGACAAGATTGCGTCGATCGCGGACAATGATTCACCTGTGGATGACCTGCGTTCCTGTTCGCGTCGAGACGGTGCCGCCTGCTAATCTTCGGCCATGATCGCATCCCGAGACATTGGCCGCTTGCTGGAGATCATGGCAGCGCTGCGTGATCCCGTTTCAGGTTGCGCTTGGGACGTGGCGCAGACCTTTTCGACAATCGCGCCCTACACGCTCGAAGAAGCCCATGAGGTTGCCGACGCGATAGCGCGCAATGACATGGTCGATCTGTGCGACGAGTTGGGTGACCTTTTGTTGCAGGTCGTATTCCACGCGCGCATGGCCGAAGAGGTCGGCGCATTTTCGTTCGGCGACGTGGTTGCTGCCATTACCGCCAAGATGATCCGCCGCCACCCGCATGTGTTCGGGCCGCAGGCTGCGCCGGGTGCGACATTGGCAAAAGGCCAATGGGAGGCGATCAAGGCCGAAGAGAAGGCTGCGAAGAGCGCGGCAAAACGGGCGGAAGGCCGCATCGAAGGGGGTCCGGAAAGCCTGCTTGATGATGTTCCGCGCGCCCTGCCCGGCTATCTGGAAGCAACCAAACTGCAGGCGCGCGCGGCACGCGTCGGCTTTGATTGGCCAGATGTCATGCCGGTTCTGGACAAGCTGGAGGAAGAAATCGCCGAGTTGCGCATGGCCATTGCCCATGAGGGCGCCGACGCCATCCGCGCCGAGTTTGGCGATTTGTCCTTTGCAATGATGAACCTCGCCCGGCATGCCATGGTCGATCCGGAGATGGCCCTGAAGGCGGCCAATGCGAAATTCCGCCGGCGCTTTGCCGCCATCGAGGCGGCGCTTGGCGCTGAAGGCCGGGCGCCCGACCGTGCGACGCTGGCCGAAATGGATGCGATCTGGGATGCGGTGAAACGGGCTGAAAAAGAAAAAGGCGCCTGAACCATCCCCGATCCAGGCGCCGGGGTCAGACCCGACCGAAGTGCTGCAACCCGGAATTTCCGGCTCATCTGCGTGTCCCAAATCCGGAAGCCGAACGCAATCGAAACTCATTGTTAACGTTAATTCCCGCGACCGGTTCACAACAGCATGGAGCGTGGCTTGCACCGGAGGGCCGCCGCGATTTGGACGGGCGACTCGGGCATGGATGCCGGTACGGCGCGCGGACTGCGCCGTGGCATGAAGGTTGCAATTTCGTGAGCAAATGGCGTTGCCGCGTCTGTTTCCGGCTCAAAACGGGACAGTTCGGCTCGGTCAGGTGACGAAACGTGCCACAGCGGACCAATGCGATGAAAAGCCGACCTTCCCTCGCCCTGTTTGCCTATTGGAACCGGTTGCGCGGTGCCGCCGCTGCGCCGCGCCGCACATCCATCGAACCGGGTGACTTGCGCGACATCCTGACCGAGACCTTCATCCTGCACGCTCAAGGCACGCAGGATGAATTTACGTTCCGTCTGGTTGGCACCGCTGTCAGCGCGCTGTTTGGCCGTGAACTGCGCGAAACTGCGCTGCGTGATCTTGTTCCTGTCGCCAATCGCGCGCTCTTGGGCCGGATGCTGCGCAACTGCGTGCAGGATGACGCCGTGATCGTGGCCGAGTTTGCGGCAACCAGCGTCAACCGGCGGGAAGCGACACTGGAACTGCTTCTGCTGCCGCTTGCCTCGGAACAGGACGGACCGCGGATTCTCGGGTGCCTTTCCCCTGTCAAGCCGGAATTCTGGTTCGGATTGGAGCCCGTGGCTCAACTGTCGCTTGCGAGCATCCGCATTCTTGATCCGTCGCGCGAGCCGATGTTCCTTGCAAACCGCCCGGCGGTCGATGTGCCGACCCTCGCGCCTGATGCCTCGGCGCTGCGTCCCCTTGCACCGAAAAGCCGTCACCTGCGCGTGATCAAAGGCGGGCGCGACAACTGACCTTTGGCGGAGCCGACGGCTTACGGCCCGTTAACGCAAAGCCATTATCCTTGTCGAAACAAGGGCTGCGCCGGATCGAACGTGGCGCAAGGGACAGAACATGTTGCAAGCGGGCCAGGTCGAGAAGCGGGTGTTCCAGCGTGTGCCGGTGCAGGTGCGCGGGCGCTTCATGCGCGAGGATCGCACGGAACACAATTGCGATGTGATCGACATGTCGCCCGGCGATCTCAGTTTCCGCTCTCGTTCGGTTTGCTTTCCGGGTGAGAAGGTGATCGCCTATCTCGATCATGTCGGCCGCATCGAGGGCAAGGTCACCCGCGCCTCCGATGACGGTTTTTCAGCTGAAATCATCGCTTCGGACCGCAAACGCGAGAAGCTGGCCGCGCAGCTGACATGGCTCGTCAACAAGCACGAACTGAACCTGCCTGAAGACCGCCGCCATGACCGCGCGATGATCAAGGCCAATGCCCTGTCGGTGCTCGAACTTGAGGACGGCCGCCGCTATCCGTGCCGCCTGATCGACCTGTCATTGTCCGGCTCCGCCATTGCGCTGGAATTCAAGCCGCCGCTCGGCACGTCAGTCCGGCTGGGCATCAAGCCGGGGCGCGTCGTTCGCCATTTCGAGGATGGCGTCGCGATCGAATTCCTCACGCTGCAAACGCGCGATTCGCTTCAGGATGCGTTCGGCGACGCGTTCGTCTGAGCCAGACAGACCCGCAGGGATTGGAAGCCGGTCCTCGTGACCGGCTTTTTTGTTTTTCGCAGGGCTGGAACGGCCGGATCTGGAATTAAGACTTGGTTTCTCCGACCGCTCGAATTCGGTTCTCATTCACATTGGATTTGAGGCAGACTGTCCTCAAATTTGAATACAGCTTGATTTCAAACAACTATAAATCTGCACGCCGATCTTCGCGTCAAATCAAAACGTGCCTGTCATAGTCCTCATCACAGGGGGACTGGACAATGACTGCAATAGTAATCAAGAGACCACAGATCAGGCGGCGCTTGTGCGGTGTGGGTGTTGTCGCAACGGTGCTGGGCACCGCGTTCACGACTGGCGCGCACGCCACAGCCGCCATGGTGCTCAGCGCGGAGACGACTCAGCCGATCGGGCATTATGAACTGTGCCAGCGACTGCCATCGGAATGCCGCAAGCTGAAAAGCGGAAATCCGCTGAAGCTCAACCAGTCGATCTGGTCACGCATCATCGACATTAATTCCTCGGTCAATGCCATGATCCGCCCGGTCACGGACGCGGAACTGTGGGGCAAGGAGGAAGTCTGGTCCTACCCGACGACTGCGGGTGATTGCGAAGACTATGTGCTCTTGAAGCGAAAACTCCTGATCAATGCCGGTGTGGCGGAAGCCAATCTGCCCATTACTGTCGTCCGGCAGGCGGATGGCAGCGGCCATGCTGTGCTGACGATTGTGACGACCCAGGGCGACTTCGTGCTCGACAATCTGCGCGGCGATGTCCGCCTGTGGAGCGAGACCGGCTACACATTCCTCAAGCGCCAGGACAGCGCCCATTCCGGTCGATGGATCGGCATCGACGACAACCGCGGCGGCGCCGTCGCCGCTTTGCGTTGACCCCCCAAACAGCAACAGATTCCCCGGTCAGACCCCACCGTCCTGTCCCCCAATGACCGGGTGAATGGAGCCGGCCCCCGTCCCCGGGCCGGCTCCGCCTTTTTCAGGCGTCCGCCATCGGCACCAGCCCCTTGGCGAAGCGTTGCTGGTTGGCGGCATAATGCTCGGCAGAGCGCTTAAGGCCCGCGATTTCAGCCTCGCTCAACGTCCGGATCGCCTTGGCCGGCACGCCGACGATCAGGCTGTTGTCGGGAAATGTCCTGCGCTCTGTCACCAGCGCCCCTGCCCCGACCAGGCAATTGTTTCCGATCACGGCCCCGTTGAGCACTATCGCGCCCATGCCAATCAATGTGTTGTCGCCAATGGTGCAGCCATGCAGGATCGCCCGGTGGCCGATGGTGCAGCCGTCACCCACCTCAACCGGAAATCCCGGATCGGTGTGCACCATTACATGCTCCTGAAGATTGGTCATGCGGCCGATGCTGATCGGTTCGCCGTCGCCCCGAAGCACCGCTCCGAACCAGATGCCCACACCGGCACCCAGACGCACTGCGCCGATCACCGCTGCGCCCGGCGCGATCCACACGCTCCCGCGATCCTCGAATTGCGGTTGGATGGTGTCAAGTTCATAGATCAAGGCGCAGCTCCAATGTCCGGCGCGGTCGATGGTAACGTCAGCTTAACCATGTTTGCCGAAGGTCTGGAACCATTATCACGCAGCCAGACCGCTGATCCCATGCGTCCTGCCGCCATCACCGCCCCTGCCCCGCCCCCGATCGACGGCGCGACGCCGTCGCTCCTGCGCCATGTGCTTCGCGTCTTGGTGGCGCTTGGCGTTCTGTCCGTCGCGATATCCCTGGCAGGTCGCCACTATGGCGGCCAGATCCGGCTCGGAGGCAATACGGTCAGCACTGAACTCCGTGAAGTGGTGATCGCCGACGCGGTATTCTCTGTGCCTGAAAATCTGATCCGCCACCGTGACCAGCGCGTGGATGGCGTTGCGGCGCGGCTCGACCTTTATGTTCTGTGGCCGTCGATGAGCGGCTACACGCTGGCCGACCGGCAGGCTTTTGAAACAGGCGATGACGCGGACCGCAAACTCATCTTCATTTCCATCGAGCCGCAGCAAATGAGCCGTGACATGACCGGCAGGCTGGAGCCGATCTATCGCCAGTTGGTCGAGCCGCTGCCCGCCGTGTCACCCTTTGACGGGTTGGACGCCTACCGGTTTCGCGCCGACCACGCGATTTTCAGCAATGAAGTTCTTTATGTCGGGCGCAGCGACACTCCGTTTGTTGCGCGCTGCATCGAAGGCAGGCTTTCAGAAACGATTTCAGCCGCTTGCGAGCGCGACATCGTCACCGACGGCGGCATCAGCGTGAAGTACCGTTTTCCGCAAGACCTTTTGACCGAGCATCTGGCGCTCGATCAGGGTCTTCGCGGCCTCATCGCCAGCTTGCAAAAATAACGATCAATCGAGGTCGATATCAAGGATCGACATCGACAGGTCATAGGATGTCTCGCCCTCGTCCTCGATTTTCGAGATGATGCCGAGAAATTCCTCGCCGACATAAAGTTCGGCCGAATCGGCCAGTTTCGGCCGCGCCCGAACCGCAATGGCCGGGTTGCCGAACACGCGGCGGAAATAGCGCGTCAGTTTCTCGATCTCGGTCTTCTGCATGAACAGTCCTTCGCCGATTTTTCGGCGTCCTTCGTGATGACTTCCGGCTTTATGCCGCAGCAAGCCATGCTGCAAGCAGCCGCATCGTGCCGGTGAATTCAGGCATCGGACGCGATGATCTGGTCCATGCTGCGTGCCGGGTCGCTGCACCCTGCCTCGCCAACCACGCGCGCAGGCACGCCCGCCATGGTGGCCCGCTCGGGTACGTCCTTCAGCACGACCGACCCGGCGGCGATGCGGCTGCACTGGCCGACCTGGATGTTGCCGAGCACTTTCGCCCCGGCACCGATCAACACGCCATTGCCGATTTTCGGATGCCGGTCGCCGCCAGCCTTGCCGGTGCCGCCCAATGTCACACCATGCAGGATGGACACGTCATCGCCGATGCGCGCGGTCTCGCCCACGACAAGCCCTGTGGCATGGTCGAGGAACAAGCCGCGTCCTATGCGAGCGGCCGGATTGATGTCCGTCTGAAACACCACTGAAGACCGGCTTTGCAAATATAGTGCCGCGTCCTTGCGGCCCTGCCCTAATAGCCAATGGGCGAGCCTGTGGGTCTGGATGGCGTGAAAGCCCTTGAAATAGAGCAATGGCTCGATGAAGCGGCTGCATGCCGGATCACGCTCGTGAAAGGCCTGCATGTCGGCGCGCAACACGGCCGACCAACTCGCATCCTGGCGGGTCATCGCCGCAAAGTCGCTTACAATCAATTCCGATGGATAATCCGCATGGTCCAGCCTCTGGCCGATCCGGTGCGCGACAGCCTTCTCAAGCGTGTCATGGTTGAGCACGCAAGCGTGAATGAATGCCGTCAGCATCGGGTCATCGTGGACGATGTCCAACCCCTCGCGGCGGACCGCGCTCCAGATCGGATCCAGCGTTTCAATGCTGGCGCGCAGTGACTGTTCCCTTTGCATGCGCTGTCTCCATCAAGCGGACGTCCGCCGCATTCTTACTCCGCCGTGACATGGGGCGCAAATGCCGCGATGCAACCGGCAAACACCATGCAATCCAATGACTGGAATGTCATGGCGCATGCCCCGCGCGTGCAAGAAACGCCGGATAGGCCGCCTTGAACTGCCGGTCACCAACCGAAAGCATGTGATCGCGACCTTCGATCGACAGCACCTCGGCGCGCGGCAGCAAGGCGGCAAGGCGGTGCGGATCGCCCGCCACATCATCACGCGTGCCGACGGCGATCAGCGTCGGAGCCGTGATGCGGCGCACGGCATCTTCCGGGAGGTTGGCGCGCGAGCCTTCGATGCAGGCGGCGAGCGCGATGCGGTCGCTCCCGGTTTGGTCAGCGAATTTGCGGAACATCATCGCTTTGGGATCGGTGATTGTGGCGGGATCGTCCGTCAGCAACGCCTCGCGCACCGGCCCCCAGAACCCCGACCCTTTGACAAGCGCGTCACCAATGCCGCCGAGACACAGGGACGCGACCCGCTGCGGCATCGCAACGGCCGCGAACGCCGCCACGCGCCCGCCCATCGAATAGCCGAACCAGTGGGCCTTGCCGATCCCGAAATGATCGAGCAGAGCGGTCGCGTCGGCCGCCATTTCCAGCGGGGCGAAATCCTCGGCGTTGCGGCTGCGGCTGCTTTGGCCATGGCCGCGATGATCGAACGCCAGAACCCGCCGACCTTGGGATGAAAGCGTTTGGACCCAGCCCGGATTGACCCAGTTCGTTTCGATGTTGGATGCAAAGCCGTGAACAAGCAGCACAGGTTCGCCATGCTCCGGCCCGGCCGCGAGCCAACGCAGGCGGAAACCGCGATGGTCCAGATGACCGGTCTCAGCCGCTTCGCCCCGCCGGTCAGCCATCATGGCGCGGCAATCAGCGGATGCACGAGACGCGCGCCGACGGTGGCGCCTATCTCGGCCGCGACCCCGGCATTGACTTCGACAACGTAGCGGACCGGCCCGTCGGAGGCGAGTACCGCCTCGGAAAACGGCGTCGTGCCGACGATGACCTTCGAGATGACGCCATCCGCGCCAGCAAAGATCATGTCGAGCGGCAGGGGCGTGTTCTTCATCCACATCGCAACCGCGCGGTCCTGCTGGAAGTCAAACAGCATCGCACGATCACGCGGCAGATCGCTGCGAAACATCAGGCCACGCGCCCGCTCCTCGGGCGTATCGGCGATCTCGACGCCAAGGCGTGTGTCGCCCTGGGCAGAGCGGATGATGAGCGGCGCTTCATCAACATCCAGCCGCATCGGCTCGTCATTGGCAAAAGCTGTCGTCAGCGCCAAAACCAAGCCGGCCAGCGCAAGCAGACCGATCCGGAGGGCGCGCTCCAGCATAACGCGGATGTCAGCTGGCAAAGCCGACGGTGCCCACATCAGGACGCACTTCTGATGCCATCAGCCCCTTGCCGCTGCGCCCGAAGCGCACGATGACCGTCTGGCCCGGCCGCAGTTCGGCAATGCCATGGCGGCGCAGTGTTTCCATGTGGACGAAAATGTCTTCGGTGCCCTCGCCCCGGGTGACAAACCCGAACCCCTTGGTGCGGTTGAACCACTTCACGACGACGCGCTCAAAACCGCTTTCAGGCTGGACGGCGACATGGGTGCGCACCGGCATTGCGGCCCGGTCGATCACGCTTTCATCGAGGCTGATCAGCCGGAACACCTGCCAGCCGCGTTCGCCACGCTTGATCTCGCAGACAACACGAGCACCTTCAGGCGCGGCGTGGAAGCCGTCGCGGCGCAGTGTCGTCACATGCAGAAGGATGTCTCCGAACCCGTCGGTTTCAGGAAGAATGAACCCATAACCCTTGGCGATGTCGAACCATTTGATTGTGCCTGCAATCTCATGCAGAGCGAGACCATCGCCTTCCGACATGGATGCGGAACCCCCGAACCCGGCATGTTGGTCAGAGCGGACGTCCCTGTCACCCATCAATGGCTCCGACAACGCTGAAACACGGTTTGACTTGATTCGACCTTGGACACAGTAGCATCGGCTTCCGCACGCCACGCAAGGCAAGGTGAAACGAAAAATTCAGTTTTGCGTGTTTGCGGCCTCTCGTACCCCGCACCTGTCACGATATAGATGATCACCCCTGCCGACCAAGGGCCGTCCCTGTGGCGGGCAGTGCTTTCCGGATGCAGGTAGCAGAATTTTTTCAGGGAGCGATCCAGCACCCTGACACATGGAGACTGAACATGCGCTTTTTGCACACGATGGTCCGCGTCCATGACATCGACGCCTCGCTCGATTTCTATGTCAACGCTCTCGGGCTTGAGGAAGTGCGACGCTATGACAATGACAAGGGCCGTTTCACGCTGATTTTCCTCGCCGCGCCCAAGGACCGCGCCGCCGGATCCGACGAACGCCGTGCGCCGGAAATCGAACTGACCTATAATTGGCCTGACGCAAATGGCGTTGTCGAAACCTATGACAGCGGGCGCAATTTCGGCCATCTCGCCTACAAGGTGGATGACATTTACGCCGCCTGCCAGCGGCTGATGGACAAGGGCGTCACGATCAACCGCCCGCCGCGGGACGGCCGCATGGCGTTTGTCCGCTCGCCGGATGGCATTTCCATCGAGTTGCTTCAGGAAGGCGACGCGCTGGACCCGGCCGAACCCTGGCTGTCGATGCCGAACACCGGCAGCTGGTAGACTTCCATCCAACCCACGTCGCATTGCCGTCTCTTCCGCCGCCCTTCAATTGCGGCTAGCACCAGCGGATCGGAGGACGTCATGCACACCATTCTCGAACAGTTGGAACAACGCCGCGCCGTCGCCCGCATGGGCGGCGGCCAGAAGCGCATCGACGCCCAGCACGCCAAGGGCAAGCTGACGGCGCGCGAACGCATCTCGGCCCTGCTCGACCATGGCACGTTTGAAGAGTTTGACATGTTTGTCGAACACCGGGCGACCGATTTCGGCATGGCCGACACCCGCATTCCAGGCGATGGCGTCGTGACCGGCTGGGGCACGGTTAACGGGCGCAAGGTGTTCGTCTTCGCCAAGGATTTCACGGTGTTCGGCGGCTCACTGTCGGAAGCCCATGCCGGCAAGATCATGAAACTGCAGGACATGGCACTGAAAAACCGCGCCCCGATCATCGGGCTCTATGACGCGGGCGGCGCGCGCATCCAGGAAGGCGTGGCGGCGCTCGGCGGCTATGCCGAAGTGTTCCAGCGCAACATTCTGGCGTCGGGCGTCATCCCGCAGATTTCGCTCATCATGGGTCCGTGTGCGGGCGGCGACGTCTATTCGCCCGCCATGACCGACTTCATCTTCATGGTGCGCGACACGAGCTACATGTTCGTCACCGGGCCGGACGTGGTGAAAACCGTGACGAATGAAACTGTGACGGCCGAGGAACTGGGCGGCGCGCGCATCCACACCACGAAAAGCTCGATCGCCGATGGCGCCTTCGACAATGACATCGAGGCGCTGTTGCAGATGCGGCGGCTCATCGATTTCCTGCCGCTCTCCAACACCGACCCGCTGCCGGAAATCGCCTGCCTCCAGCCGGTCGACGCCGTCGACATGGCGCTCGACACGCTGGTGCCCGACAACCCGAACAAACCCTATGATATCCGCGAGGTCATCCAGCGCACCGCCGACGACGGCGATTTCTTCGAGATCCAGGACGCCTTCGCCAAAAACATCGTGACCGGCTTCGGCCGCGTCGAAGGCCGCACAGTCGGCTTTGTTGCCAATCAGCCGATGGTGCTGGCAGGCGTGCTCGATTCGGATGCCAGCCGGAAAGCCGCGCGATTCGTGCGTTTCTGCGATTGTTTCAATATCCCGATTGTCACCTTCGTCGATGTGCCCGGTTTCCTCCCCGGCACCGCGCAGGAATATGGCGGACTGATCAAGCATGGCGCGAAGCTGCTGTTTGCCTATGGCGAGGCGACCGTGCCGAAAGTGACGATCATCACCCGCAAGGCCTATGGCGGCGCCTATGACGTGATGGCGTCAAAGCATCTGCGCGGCGACGTCAATTATGCCTGGCCGACGGCGCAGATCGCGGTGATGGGCGCGAAGGGCGCGGTCGAGATCATTCACCGCAAGGATATTGGCGACGCCGACAAGATCGCCGCGCACACGAAAGCCTATGAGGAGCGGTTCCTGTCGCCTTTCGTCGCCGCCGAGCGCGGCTATATCGATGATGTGATCATGCCGCATTCCACCCGCCGCCGCGTGGCCAAGGCGTTGAAACTGCTCGCCAAGAAGCAGCTCAGCAATCCGTGGAAAAAGCACGACAACATTCCGCTGTGAGTGCGCCTATCCCGATCATCCGCGCCACCCTGCCGCCAGCACGTCGCGCCAGGGGCCGCCCTGCCCCGTGACATGGCCGACGGCCTCCGCCGCCATCACATGCGCGACCCCGAAGCCGATCTTGAACGCCCCGATGGCGGCAAGTATGCGCGGCGCTTCGGGCAAACGCACAACAACCGGATCACGGCTTTCGTGCTTGGGCCGAACGCCAGCCCATCGCTCCACACACTCGGAATCGCGCAGAAGCGGGCAAACTGCGCGCGCCCGCATGATCACGTCGTCGAGGAGAGCGTCGGTCGATGTTTCGTCGGCGTAAGTGTTTTCCGAGGTGGAGCCGACCGCGATCATGCCGCTCGAATGTGCGATGACATAGAGCCCGTCCGCGTAGATCACCGGCAATTCATCGGGATTAAGCGCCACGCGTGGCCTGAACAATGCCGCCTGTCCCTTCACGCCGACGCCCGTTGTGCGCCGCACAAGGGGAGCGAGCAGATCAAAGGCATTTATTCCTGTCGCGATCAGGACATGATCGGCATCGAGCTGGCTGCCATCGTTCAACAAGACTGAACAATCCGCAGAAATCGCCGAAATTGCTGAGCCGAAAAGCAGTTTCGCCCGTCCCTCCAGCGCTTTCACAAGAAGGTGCACCATCGCACGTGGTTCGAGCCGTGCGGCAAGCGAATCATGTGCGACGCCAAGCGGAGCGGCCGCCGGGTCCAGCCAGTCCGCGGATGGCAATGCGGCGTCCGCCTGCCAGACGCATTGTTGGGGCCAGTGCAGCCGCGCGCCTTCGCTCCACGTGGCATGGCGTTCCCGCTCCGCCCCTGTCCAAATCGGCATCAGACGACCGACACGGGCATAGCCAGCCGAAAGGCCCGTTTGCGCTTCAAGCGCCGCGATTTCAATCTGCAGGCTCAGCAAACCCGACAGTTGCAGCGCCTTCTTGGCACTCCACCCGGACGGCTGATGCGGCATCAGCGCGCCGACCAGCCCGCCGGACGCTCCAGCCCCCGGCCCGACAGAATCGATCAGCGTGACCGTCAGCCCCGCCTCAACCGCTTTCAGCGCGCTCCACAAGCCGACAATGCCGGCGCCGCATATGATGAGGTCCGGCCGTTGGCGATTGATGAGCGCGGGATTTGCGGGCATGACCGCCGATAGCCTTGAACCGAGCATGAGTCACGTGGCCGACGCCCACCCGATCCGCTTTGACGAGAATGGCGCGCCGATGTCCTTGCGCTTCGACGATCCGTTCTTTTCGCGCCATGACGGGCCGGCCGAAACACGCCACATCTTTCACTCAGGCAATCAACTGGAAGCACGCCTGCCGCAAGCCACGCGCTTCACGATTGGCGAAACCGGCTTCGGCACAGCGTTGAACGCGCTGGAAACTTGGGCGCTGTGGGACCGGATGCGCCGATCGGATGCCACGCTGCGATATGTGTCATTCGAGGCCTATCCATTGGCGCGCGACGACCTTGCCCGCTGTATTGCAGCCTGGCCGGAACATCGCCAGCGGGGCGAGGTGTTGCTGGCCGCCCTGCCCGGCCAATGGCCGGATAGCGGCTGTATCACAGTGAATTTCGCCGGCTTTGCATTAGAGATTGTCATCGGATTGGCTGAAAACACGATTCCCGTGCATGATCTTACGGCGGATGCGTGGTATCTGGACGGGCATTCGCCGCAAAAGAACGCCGACATGTGGTCCTTGCCGTTGATGCAGGCGGTGTTCGACCACACTGTGCCCGACGGAAGTTTTGCCAGCTACACTTCCGCAGGCTGGGTGCGGCGCAATCTTCAAGCGGCCGGATTTGTCGTCGAAAAGCGGCCGGGCTTCGGCGGCAAGCGCGAAATGTCGCGGGGGGTGAAGCCGGCCTGACGAGCGCTATGTCTCGCGACATGCACGATCCCGCCGCCCAAACCGATAGGCCACGCGCCTTTTATGATGGCGAATGCCCTGTCTGCCGCCTCGAAGTGCGCCATTACCAGCGCATCGCCGGTGACGCTGTCGATTGGGTCGATGTCTGCGCTACGCCGGATGCCGAATTGCTGGCACTCGCCGACGGCAAGACGCGCGATGATCTTCTCGGCGCGATGCATGTCCGCGATGGCGATGGCTGGGCAATCGGCGTTGCCGCCTTCCCCGCACTGTGGGCCCGCCTGCCGGTGTGGCGCCGCTTCACCTGGGTGTTCAAGGTGCCGGGCGTGAACCCGCTTGCCGCATTCGCCTATCGCGGCTTTCTGGCCTGGCAGCGGTGGCACCGCACCCGCCGCTAGCGCGCAGCCTGACCCCCGCGCCGGGCCTCAAACCGCGATCGAATGGCGCGCTGCCCCCGCGTTCAGGAACGCGTCAAACTGCGCCGCGATCATCCGCACGAAGGGCCGCCCGGCGTCGGTGACGGAAAAGACGCCGTCCGACCAGTCGCAGAGACCGTCCGTATGGCCCTGCGCGTAAAGCATGGCCTCGCCGAACAAGGGCCGCGCCGCGTCACCAAAAATCTCCGTGAACCGGAAGGCGTCGACACGGAATTGGCAGAGCAACTGCTCGATGAAGGCCTTGCGCATCCGGTCATCCGGCAGAAGCTTGTAGCCGCGCACTGTGCTGATCTCGCCTGCCCGCACGCGGCGCATGTAGTCACCGGTCGCAGGTGCGTTTTGCGCGTAGCCCTGCGGGAATTCCGAGATCGACGAAGCGCCAAATCCGATGAGGGCCGTGGACGGATCGTCGGTGTAGCCTTGGAAATTGCGTTTCAGCCGCCCTGCCCGCGCCGCGACCGCCATGGAATCGCCGGGCAGAGCGAAATGGTCAAAGCCGATCCGCTCATATCCGTGCGAAACCAGAAACTCGGCGGCGGCCTGCGCCTGCTCGAAGCGTTCCAAGGGTGACGGCAGGTCGGCCTCCTTGATCATGCTCATGTGCTTCTTCATCCACGGCACATGGGCATAGCCGAACAGCGCGATCCGGTCCGGTCGCATCTCGGCGACATGGCCCAAGCTGGACAGCACCCTGTCGAGGGACTGGCGCGGCAGGCCGTAAAGCGCATCGATGTTGAGGGATCGGATGCCACGCGCGCGCAAGCCGTCCACGATGGCGCGCGTTTCCTCAACCGTCTGGAACCGGTTGATCGCCGCCTGCACGTCCGGGTCGAAATCCTGAACGCCGATTGAGGCGCGGTTCATGCCGGCCTCGGCCAGTGCATCCATCTTGTCCGCCGTGAAATCACGCGGGTCGATCTCGAAGGCGACTTCAGCATGCGCATCGAACCGGAAATTCTCGCGGAAACAGGCGATGACGGACTTCAGGTCGGCAGCACTCAGAATCGTCGGCGAACCGCCGCCAAAGTGCAGGTTCATCACGCGGGCGGCAGAATGCACCTGATCACCCACATGTGCGATCTCCTGCTTCAAAACCTCCAGATAGGCGGCAATCGGCTTGTATTGCAGCGTGTGGCGGGTGTGGCAGCCGCAAAACCAGCACAGCGTGTCACAAAACGGGATATGTGCATAAAGGGACAGGGTGGACGTCTGGTCGAGCGTCGCCAGCCACTTTGCCACTTTTTCAGGCCCCACATCCGCGTTGAAATGCGGCGCGGTCGGATAGCTTGTGTAGCGCGGCACCGGCTTGGCGTAGCGTTCGACCAGAGCCGCGTCGGCATGGCGCGCCGGTGTGGATATGTCTGACGCTTGGATGTCTGCTGTCATGGCGCGGGTCCCTCTTCCGGCGTGCCGCCTTGGTAGAGGGTTTTGTGTCAACCGCGCTTGACGTGGATCAATCAAGCTGGCGCTTCATCACCAGCAATGGCAGGTCTCGCGCCAGTCCGACCGAGTGCCGCATGGTTTCTTCGGTCACCACGAAGCCGTGGCGCAGATACAGCCTCAGGGCGGGATTTTCAGGGTGGACTTCCAGCATGACATGGGTCGCGCCCATGGCACGGAACCGCGCCACCGCATCCTCGATCAGCGTGGAGCCGATGCCCCGCCCATGAAAATCAGGATGGACCCACAATCCTTCCAGAAGGCGCGGCGATGGCTCGATGTAACAGACGCCAACGACACGCCCGTCGACTTCGCCAACACTGGCGTTGCGCCAATTGCCTTCCGCATCTTCCCGGGCCATGCTCTCAACCCGCTTCTGGTATCCAGGATGGGCATGCGCGCCGGGGGCGAGGTCGTCTATGTTGGACCAATAAGCCTCTGCCTGCGCTTCGGCCATTGCGGCGCGATCAGCTTCGGTGGCGGGGCGGACGACAGACCCCGCCATGGGTCACCACCATTTGGCGGGCGTGAAACGGCCGGCAGCCTGCTCGATGACATGGGCGGCCTTGAACAAGGTCTCTTCCTCAAACGGCCTGCCGATCAATTGGAGGCCGAGCGGCAGACCATTAGCCGATAGCCCTGCCGGAACAGCCATTCCGGGCAGGCCCGCCATGTTGACCGTGACGGTGAACACGTCGTTCAGATACATTTTCACCGGGTCGGCGTTCATGTCCTTGTCGCCGATGGCGAAGGCGGCCGATGGTGTGGCGGGTGTGAGGATGGCGTCGACACCGGCGGCGAAGGCCTGTTCGAAGTCGCGCTTGATCAGGGTGCGAACCTGCTGCGCCCTCAGGTAATAGGCGTCATAATAACCGGCCGACAGCACATAGGTGCCGATCATGATGCGCCGCTTGACCTCGGAGCCGAAGCCTGCGGCGCGGCTTTTTTCATACATGTCGATGATGTCGCGGCCCGGCACGCGCAAACCGTAACGCACGCCGTCATAGCGCGCGAGATTGGACGAGGCCTCGGCTGGCGCGACAATATAATAGGCAGGCAGCGCATACTTTGTGTGCGGCAAGGAGATATCGACGATTTTCGCGCCGGCCTCGCGGTACCACGCGATGCCCTGCTGCCAGAGCGCCTCGATTTCGTCCGGCATGCCGTGCACGCGGTATTCGCGCGGAATGCCGATTGTCATCCCTTTGACCGATTGGCCGATGGCGGCCTCATAGTCGGGAACCGGCAGGTCGACGGACGTCGTGTCCTTCGGGTCCACGCTCGCCATCGTCTTGAGCATGATGGCGGTGTCGCGCACGTCGCGCGCGATCGGCCCGGCCTGATCGAGCGATGATGCAAACGCGACGATGCCCCAGCGCGAACAGCGGCCATAGGTCGGCTTGATGCCAACCGTGCCGGTGAACGCCGCCGGCTGGCGGATGGACCCGCCGGTGTCGGTCGCGGTGGCCGCGGCACACAGATGCGCGGCAACGGCCGCAGCCGAACCGCCGGACGAACCGCCGGGAACGAGCGCCTCGTTTGAGCCCTTGGCGCGCCACGGACTCTTCACCGGGCCATAATAGGATGTCTCGTTGGACGACCCCATCGCAAACTCATCCATGTTGAGTTTGCCGAGCATCACCGCGCCCTTGGCCCATAGATTGGCGGTCACGGTCGATTCATAGCGTGGCAGGAACCCGTCAAGCACATGGCTGCATGCCTGGGTGTGCACGCCTTCGGTCGCGTAGAGGTCCTTGATGCCGAGCGGGATGCCTTCGAGCGCGCCGGCATCGCCCTTCGCCAGCCGCGCATCCGATGCCTTCGCCATGGCGCGCGCCTGATCATGCGTCACTGTCACATAGGCGTTGAAAGTGCCATTGGCCGCGTCGATGGCCGCGAGATAGGCGTCCGTCAGTTCGGTGGCGCTGAGGCTGCGCGACGCGAGTGCGGTTCGCGCTTCGGCAATCGTCAGGCTTGTCAGGTCGGTCATCGGGAAAACACCAAAGGGAGGAATATCAATCGCTCAGAGCAGTTCAATCAACCACTTTGGGAACAAGGAAGAACTGCTCGGCCGTGTCAGGCGCATTGGCCGTGACATCCATGGCCTTGCCGCCATCGGCCACGACATCGGGACGCCAGCGCATTTTCTGCTCGGTGACCGATGTCATCGGTTCGACGCCCGTGACATCGACTTCCGCCAATTGCTCGACGAATCCGAGAATGCCATTGAGTTCGCCCGTCATGCGCTGGGCTTCCTCTTCGGTGACGGCGATGCGGGCAAGCCGCGCGACGCGCTTGACGGTGGCGAGGTCAACGGACATGGGCGGATTCCAATAGACGCGATGCATCGAACAGCCCGGCTTCTAGCCTCACGCGCCCTGCCGCGCAACGCCAAGCGCCCGCCTCAGATCGTGATTGGGCGGCCGATTTGAGGCAACAAGACTTCTGTTTGCGTGCCGCGCATCGCCTCGACAAAGGCCGATGCGTCCGGCGCCAGCAACGGAAAGGTGGCGTAGTGACAGGGGATGACCCTTTCGAAGCGGAAATAGCGCTGGCAGGCGAGCGCCGCAACCGCTGCCCCCATGGTGAAGCGATCGCCAATCGGCACAAGGCCGATGTCGGGTGCGTGCAATTCCTGGATCAATGCCATGTCGGAGAAAATGTCGGTGTCACCCATCGCATAAAGGGTCGGTGCATCGGCGAAATGCAGCACCAGCCCGGACGGGTTGCCAAGATAAACATTGCCCCCGCCCGCAAGCTGGCCCGACGACGAATGCTCCGCCTTGACGAAGGTGGTGGTGAAGCCGTCGCAATCGACGGTGCCACCGACATTTCCGGGGTTGATCCGCGACGGGTCCACGCCTTGCCCGACCAGGTGCATGCAGATCTCGAAATTGGCGACAAGCTGTGCCCCCGTCGCCTTGAGGATCGCGGCACTGTCGCCGACATGGTCGTCGTGCCCATGGGTGAGCAGAACATGGGTTGCGCCTTGCGCCGCGTCTTCCCAACCCTTGCTCCATGCCGGGTTGCTGCTCAAGAACGGATCGATGAGGATCGACGCATTGCCATGGTTGACGCGAAAGGCCGAATGCCCGAACCAAGTGATTTCCATGCAGCTTGCCCCAGTGTTGCAAAAAAATGCTGTCCTTACGTAGGGGCATATCAGTCCGGAGGAAAGCCCTGCCTGAAATCAAGTCACTCGCCGATTTTGCGACGCTGAAGCGCGGGGACGGCGCGAATGCCATGCGCGCGGCTGCCATCGATCTCGGCACGAAGACGATCGGCCTTGCTGTTAGCGATGCGGGCTGGAGCCTTGCCGCGCCGCGCCGGACGATTGCGCGCACCAAATTCACGGCGGATGCGACAGCGCTGGCCGCGTTCCTCAAGTCAGAAGCGGTGGGCGCCCTTGTCGTGGGCCTGCCGCTCAACATGGATGACAGCGAAGGGCCGCGGGCGCAATCAACCCGTGCCTTCATGCGCAACTATGACAGGCTCCACCCTGTCCCGTTCCTGTTTTTCGATGAACGCCTGTCGACCGCTGCGGCCGACGACGCGATGCGGGATGCGGGGGTCAAGGCGGTCAAGCGCGCCGCGCGGATCGATGCGGCGGCGGCTGCGATCATTCTGCAGGGGCTGCTGGACCAACTTCCGACATAGCGGCGATGCGGCGGCGCAGTTGCGCCTGCTGACGCCGGGTATGCCACCATTCCATGATTGCCTTGCGACGTCGCAGTGCAATCAGGCCAAGAATGATGAAAGTGTCGAGCACCAGGGCCTTGGCAACCAGCGGTGGAATCGTCTCGGGCGCGATGCCAAGCACTTCGCCATAAATGCCAAACACCATGTCATGCATGTCGCGGCTGAAAAACCACATGCCGCCCGACCAGTCATTCACCGACAGCACATACCAGCCGACAAGAAAGCCGACCGGAAAGAGCCAGAACAGCAGGAAATAGCGCATGGTCTCAGCCTCTGGGATGCGTAGGTTTGAGCAAGGTCGGTTTCGTGTGTGAGCCGCGCCCGGCAAGGCGCGACAGCATCGAGTTGTGAGCGGCGCTCATCGCCATTCGGCGCGCCGTGGCGCGGCTGATGTCCCAGCCGTCAAGGGGATCGCGCCCGACCGGAAGGACATGCGATGCGGCGGCGCTGGCTGCCAATGAGGCCGTGATGATCGTGGGCACGACGAGCAGCATGGCAAGCGTGAGCGCGCCGCCGATCACAGCGACTGCCATCGCCAGAATTCCGCCGGCATAGGCGTGCCCCTCGACCGCACGGAACTCTTCGGCATCACCGAAAGCAACCGAAAGCGCCGCCCACAGAAACAGGCTCGCGACAAGCACGCACAACACGGTCACCAGTTGCGAACCGCCCTGCATCGCCAGCCAAGCAAGAAAACGGCCCTCGGCGGACGTGCCAATCGCGCCGCCCGGCACTACCAACGCCATATGGGCGAGCGCGCCAAACGCGGCGACCCAAAACAGCAGCACCGAAACGGACACAACGCGCGGCATGGCTAAAAACTCCTTGCACCGCTTGTCACAGACCGTGCCGCCGCCCGCAATGGAAACCATTTGTTAACCTTAACCGGCGCGGGCTATTGCGGGTCGTCCCATTCCCGTACCGCCCGCATCATGACCGAAACCTTCATCAGCATCCTTCCGATCTTCCTTCTCATCATGGTCGGCCTTGGCCTGAAGACCGTGCGGCTGATGGACGAACAGGGCTGGCGCGCGCTCGACACGCTGAGTTTCTATCTTCTCTACCCGGTCCTGTTGTTCATCACGATCATCAAGGCGGATTTCAGCGGCCTCGCGATCCCGGAACTGATGGCCGCTCTCGGCCTGCCCTGGCTGCTGATCGGTACGGCGTTGCTGGCCGCAGGCCCTGTTCTGGCGCGCAGCGGCGCGATCAAATGGAGCGAATTCTCCTCTGTGTTCCAGACGACGATCCGCTGGAACGGCTTTGTCGCGCTGGCGGTCGCCGAACGCCAATTCGATGCCAATGCCGCCGCCGTGGTCGCGCTCGTCATGGCTGCGCTCGTCATTCCCATCAATCTGGCGGCGATCTCTGTCGTGGTGCGCCATGCCGACGGCGCGACACCGGGATTTTTTGGCACGCTGCGGCGGATGCTCGCCAACCCTATCGTGCTGGCCTGCCTTGCCGCACTGGCGCTGCGCGCATCGGGCCTCCCGCTGCCGGAGCCGGTCCTGACGACACTGGACCTCATCGGTCGCGGCGCGCTCGCCATGGGGCTGATCGGCATCGGCGCAGGCTTGACTCTGGCCGCCCTGTTTCCCCCGCGCTGGGCGACGGCGCTGCCGACAGTCCTGAAACTGGCGCTCATGCCCGCCGCGGCGCTCGGGATTGTCGCAGTCACCGGTTGGGGGGCATCGATGGCAGGTGTCATCGCGCTGTGCGCGGCGGTGCCGACTGCGATGAACGGCTATGTCGTCGCACGCGCGCTTGGCGGCGACGCGCCGCTTTATGCCGCAGTGGTCACGCAGCAGACTTTGCTGAGCTTCGTCACAATCCCGATTTGGCTGTGGATCGCAGCACTATAGGCCGAAATGCGCGGTGTTCGGGCCCGGGCAGGCGATTGCGCGCACAGCCTTGCGTGCCTATAGCGCTGATTTCAGCATGACAGCGCAACCGCCCTTCCCCGCATTTCCGCACCGGCACCTTCTCGGCATCAAGGGGCTGTCCCCGCTGGACGTGGCAAACCTTCTTGACCGCGCTGATGCGGCCGTCAGCCTCTCGCGCCAGACCGAAAAGAAGAAGGCGAGCCTGAAGGGCCGCACCCAGATCAACCTGTTTTATGAGGCTTCCACCCGCACACAGGCCTCGTTTGAATTGGCGGGAAAACGCCTTGGCGCCGATGTGATGAACATGTCTGTCGCATCGTCGTCGGTCAAAAAGGGCGAGACGCTCATCGACACCGCGATGACGCTGAACGCGATGAACCCGGATATCCTGATCATCCGGCACGGCTCCGCCGGCGCACCTGATCTGCTGGCGCGCAAAGTGTCTTGCGCCGTTGTCAATGCCGGTGACGGCGCGCACGAGCACCCCACACAGGCGCTGCTTGACGCATTGACCATCCGCCGTGCCAAAGGTGATCTGTCTGCGCTGACCGTGGCGATTTGCGGTGATGTGCTGCACAGCCGTGTCGCGCGCTCCAACATCATCCTCTTGAACCTGATGGGCGCGCGGGTGCGTGTCGTGGCACCCTCGACCTTGCTTCCATCGGGTGTGGACGACATGAGCGTGGACGTGTTCACCGACATGGCATCGGGCCTCAAGGATGCCGATGTGGTGATGATGCTGCGTTTGCAGCGCGAACGCATGAGCGGTGCCTATGTGCCGTCGGTGCGCGAGTACTACCGCTTCTTCGGGCTGGATGAGGACAAGCTGCGCTCTGCCCGACCGGGCGCGCTGATCATGCATCCCGGCCCGATGAACCGAGGCGTCGAGATCGCCTCCTCGGTCGCCGACGGCCCGCAAAGCCTGATCCAGGAGCAGGTCGAGATGGGGGTCGCCGTGCGCATGGCCGTCATCGAGGCGCTGCTGGAGGGCCGCGCGGCATGAACGTTCAGTCCCGCCCGATCGTCATCGAACAGGTCCGGATCGTCGATCCGGCGCGCGGACTTGATGAGACGGGCACCATCATCATCGAAAAGGGCCGCATTGCGGCGGCGGGGCGCGATGCGCTGAACCAGGGTGGTCCCGCCGGAGCGGCGCGCATTGACGGGCGCGGCCTCACTGCGCTTCCCGGCCTTGTCGATACGCGCGTGTTTGTCGGCGAACCGGGCTCGGAACACCGCGAGACCATCAAGTCGGCGTCACGCGCTGCTGCGGCGGGCGGCGTCACCACCTTCTTCATGATGCCGGACACCGATCCGGCGATTGACGAGGTTGCGACCGTCGAGTTTGTCCGGCGCACGGCCGATGCCAAGGCGCTCGTGAATGTGCGCCCTGTTGCGGCGCTGACCAAGGCGCTGAAGGGCGAAGAGATCGCCGAATTCGGACTGATGAGACGTGCTGGGGCGGTGGCCTTCTCCAACGGCCATCATTGCATCGCGTCATCGCAGGTGATGCGTCGCGCCATGGTCTATGCGCGTGATTTCGGCGCGGTCGTGATGCAATCTGCGCGCGACTCGCATCTTTCGGGCGGCGTGATGAATGAGGGGCTGTTTGCCAGCTGGCTTGGCCTGCCCGGCGTGCCGCGTGAAGCCGAACTCATCCCGCTGCAGCGCGACTTGACGCTGGCGCGGCTGACACGCGCCGCCTACCATGCCGAAACGATCTCCTGCGCGATGTCGCTCGAAGCGCTGCGCCGCGCCAAGGCGGATGGGGCCGATGTCACGGCGGCCGCCTGCATCAACCATCTGTGCCTGAATGAAAACGATGTCGGAGACTACCGGACGTTCTTCCGGCTGGAGCCGCCTCTGCGCGCCGAGGAAGATCGTCAGGCCCTGATCGAAGCGCTTGCGGACGGCACGCTCGACATGGTCAATTCCTCGCATGATCCACAGGATGTGGAGACCAAGCGCGTGCCCTTTGCCGATGCCGCGCCGGGCGCTATCGGGCTTGAGACGCTGCTTGCCGCGATGCTGCGCCTGCACCATGACGGCCGCCTCAGCCTGCTTCGCATCGCCGAACTGCTGGCGCTTGCACCGGCCCGACGCTTCGGACTGGAAGCCGGTTCGCTTGCACCGGGCGCACCGGCCGACATCGCGCTTGTCGATCTCGATGAGCCGTGGGTGTTCAGTGAAGACCAGATCGTGTCGCGCTGCCGCAATTCCTGTTTTGAAGGCGCGCGGTTCTCGGGCCGGGTCTTGAAAACCATCCGTTCCGGCGTCATCGTCCAAGACCGGGACAAGGGGTGAATTGGGCGCGTCATGCAGCATCTGACCGATCATTGGGTCTGGATCGCCCTTGTTCTTGGCTATCTGGCGGGCAGCATCCCCTTCGGCCTGATCCTGACCCGGATGGCCGGAACCGAGGATCTGCGCTCGATCGGTTCAGGCAATATCGGCGCGACCAATGTCTTGCGCACCGGCCGCAAGGGGCTGGCGGCAGCCACACTGCTGTTGGATGCGCTCAAGGGAACCGCGGCCGTTTTGTTCGCGCGGCACTATTTCGGAGTTGAAGCTGCTGCCGCGGCGGGCTTGGGGGCCTTTCTCGGCCATCTCTATCCGGTCTGGCTTGGCTTCAAGGGTGGCAAGGGTGTCGCGACCTATCTCGGCGTGATCCTGGCGCTTGCACCGGTCGCCTTTCTCGTTTTTGCCGTATGCTGGCTCGCGGCCGCCTTCCTGACACGCTACTCATCCCTTGCAGCGCTCGTTGGCGCGGTCGCGGCTCCGTTGTCGGTGCTCGCAGCGGGTGACATGACGCTTGCCGCGTTCCTGGGAATTCTTACGCTCCTCGTGTTCTGGAAACACCGCCCGAACATCCAACGCCTGATGGCGGGAACCGAGAGCCGGATCGGACAGAAGGGCTGATGGAGAAGGCCCATCTTCGCTTGTCGGATGAGCAGCGCTTTCATTGGCTGCGGCTTATCCGCACCGAACGCATCGGGCCGGTGACCTTTCGCCAACTGATATCACGCTATGGGTCGGCGCGGCTGGCGCTCGAGGCGCTGCCGGAAATTGCGGCGCGGTCCGGCGCGACGCGCGGGCTTCAAGCGGCTCCGCTAGGCGATATCGAGCGTGAGTTCGACACAGCGCGGCGCATGGGCGCGCGCTTTGTCGCGCTGGGTGAACCGGAATATCCCGCCGCGCTTGCCCAAACCGAGAATGCGCCGCCACTCCTCGCCGTCGCGGGTGATCCGTCGCCGCTGCAACGGCCCCAGATTGCGATTGTCGGTTCGCGCAACGCGTCGACCAATGGATTGAAGTTTGCCCGCGAGCTTGCGGCCGATCTGGCTGGGCAAGGCGTCGGCGTCACATCGGGTCTGGCCCGCGGCATTGACCGCGCTGCGCATGAAGGCGCGCTGGCGCGCGGCGTGACGGTGGCGGTGCTGGCGGGCGGGCTGGACATGCCCTACCCGCCGCAAAATATCGACGTGCTTGAGCGGATTGTCGGGGGAACGGGCGGCTGCGCGGTCAGCGTCATGCCATTTGGCCATGAGCCGCAAGCCCGTGACTTTCCGCGCCGCAACGCCATCATCGCCGGCCTTTCACTCGGCGTGGTGGTTGTCGAAGCATCCGACAAATCCGGCTCGCTGATCACTGCAAACATGGCAACCGAAATCGGCCGCATGGTGTTTGCCGTGCCCGGTCATCCGGTTGATCCACGCTCACACGGGACAAACGGGCTCATCCGGCAAGGGGCGGACCTTGTGCGCAATGCGGCTGACGTGCTGGACGTCATGCGGCCCCTGATGGCGGGGCCCGTGTTGCGCCCGGTTGGCGGAGCGCCCGTCCGGCCACCGGAAACGGCAACGCAATCGCATCTGCCCTCCGCGCCATCCGCATCACAGGCAGGTGACGCGCGCGGTCGCGTGCCGAAGCCCGGAAGTCCGCTCCCGCCGCCCGCCTCGCAGACGCCGCCGGATCCGGTTGACCATGTCGCGGGCCTGCTCGGCACTGCACCGACCCATGTCGACGACCTGATTCGAGAAAGCGGGCTTCCAGCGCCAAAGGTGCATGCCGCATTGCTCGATCTTGAGCTGGCCGGACGGATCGGGCGCGGCTCAGGCGGCGTCGTGTTTCTTGTCTCCTGAAAGTGTCATGTGCTGCCGCGTCTGTCGCAGCGCATCCACCTCAAGACAGGCCGTGTGGAGGATATAGCTCAAGAGGCGGTGATTGTCGGCGGCGGCCATCGCTCCCATCTGCTCCAGCATGTCCCCGAGATAGGCAAGCGTCTGCAATTCCTGCTGAACAGTCCTGACAGGCCGCATACCAATCTCCCGTTACGAAAAAACACGCATAGGTTGCAATATGCGCTGTTTACGAGCGAAATCAATCAGACAATGTGGAGGCTTGACCGGAGCTTGTGCCGCACTGCGCGGCAGCGGCCCTTGACGTTGCCCTGTCTGCCACGCCATTTGCGCGGCAGTCCCCTCTTTCCTGACGCCGGACAGCGTCGAACCCACCGGGTCCCGCATGAACATTGTCATTGTCGAATCACCGGCCAAGGCCAAAACGATCAACAAATATCTGGGACGCGACTACCAGGTGTTTGCTTCGTTCGGCCATGTGCGCGATCTGCCGGCGAAGGATGGCTCGGTGCAGCCTGACGATGATTTCGCGATGCTGTGGGAGGTGGATGGCAAGGCGGCCAAGCGCCTCTCTGAAATCGCCTCAGCGGTCAAAGGCGCTGACCAGCTCATTCTTGCAACCGACCCGGACCGCGAGGGCGAAGCAATTTCCTGGCACGTGCTGGAGGTTCTGCGCGCCAAGCGCGCCGTCAAGGACAAGCCGGTCAAGCGCGTGGTGTTCAACGCCATCACCAAATCGGCAGTGCTCGATGCGATGGCCAAACCCCGTGAGATCGACCAGCCGCTGGTTGAAGCCTATTTGGCCCGCCGGGCGCTGGACTACCTTGTCGGCTTCAACCTGTCGCCGGTGCTGTGGCGCAAATTGCCGGGCGCGCGCTCCGCCGGCCGTGTGCAATCGGTTGCGCTACGCCTTGTCTGCGACCGCGAGGCCGAAATCGAGCGCTTTGTGCCGCAAGAATATTGGACGGTCGCAGCAGCATTGAAGACGATCCGCAAGGAGGCGTTTGAGGCAAAGGTCACCGGCTTCAAGGGGCGCAAGATCGGCCGTCTCGACATCAAGAACGAGGCGCAGGCCACTGAAATCGTGACGTTTTTGAACAAAGCCGAATACTCGGTCGGCACAGTCGAATCCAAGCCGACCAAGCGCAATCCGGCACCGCCCTTCATCACCTCCACCTTGCAGCAGGCGGCCTCGTCGCGGCTTGGCTTCTCGCCCGCGCGCACCATGCAGACAGCCCAGCGCCTCTATGAGGGCACCGATATCGGGGGCGAAACCGTCGGCCTCATCACCTACATGCGAACAGACGGCGTGCAGATGGCGCCGGAGGCGATCAGCGCGGCGCGAACCGCCATCGCCAGAACATTCGGCGAGCGTCACCTGCCGGAAAAGCCACGCTACTACTCGACCAAGGCCAAAAACGCGCAGGAAGCCCATGAGGCGATCCGCCCGACGGATTTCATGCGCCTGCCGTCCGAGATGCGGCGTTTTCTCGATTCCGATCAGGCCCGTCTCTATGAATTGATCTGGCAGCGCGCGGTGGCCAGCCAAATGGCGGCAGCCGAAATCGACCGCACCACCGCCGACATCATCGCGCGCCATGGAGGCGAACAGGCCGAATTGCGGGCAACCGGCCAGGTGGTGCGGTTTGACGGCTGGTTTGCCGCATACGCCGATCTGCGCGAGAAAGACGACAAGGCCGACGGCGAGGATGACGAGTACGGCCGCCTGCCGGAACTGAAGACCGGAGAGGCCGTCGCGCGCGACATGATCACGCCTTCGCAGCATTTCACCGAGCCCCCCGCCCGCTAGTCCGAAGCGTCGCTGATCAAGAAGCTGGAGGAACTCGGCATCGGCCGCCCGTCGACCTATGCTGCGACATTGCAGACCC
>JALOTE010000083.1 GCA_025458045.1 Rhizobiaceae bacterium | reverse complement strand
CTGCGAGAACGGCGTGCGCGACTGGAGCTGGACCCGGTTGGCGAGGTCGCGATCCTTGATCTTGCGGTTGCCCTGGAAGATCGGCTGGTTGACGAGCGCCTGCTCGACCACGGTGACGACAAGCCGCGAACCCGACTGTGTGACCCGCACATCGGCAAACAGGCCCGTGTTGAAGAGCGCTTTCACGGCCTCGTCGATCGCGGTCGCGGTGATCTGCTCGCCAATACGGATGCCGATGTACCCGAGGATCGCGTCGGCGGAAATGCGGCTGTTGCCGCGCACATCAATACCGGACAGCGCCGCAGCCTGCGCGGCAACGGTGGTGGCTGTCACCAAAGGCAGCGACACCGCGAATGCGGCGGTGCCGGCCATGAGAAGCGAGAAAGCGCCGCCAACAATGCTCGGCCGTGACTTCAAATGTGGCTTCATGGGCCCGAATTCACCTGTTTGTTGGCGCTTCCGCCGCGAGAGCGGATCACGCCACCGATTTACACACACGACACAGCATGCTGCATCGCACAAAAATACCTTGCCGCAACGAATCCTATGGCGCGGTTTGGCGTGAGGATCAACCCTCTGCGTTAGAACCTGTTTACTCTTTCCTGCCGCGTTGCCGCCGTGCCACGCTTGCTTTCAACCATGGTTAACGCCCGGTAAAGCCTAGCAAGCCACCAGATCGTTCCAGAACACGAAGGCAATGAGCGCCAGAACCGCAAGGAAACCAGCCTGATAGAGAAATTCCTTGAAGCGCTCTGGCACCGGCCGTCGCGTCGCGCTTTCCACGGCATAGATGACCAGATGCCCGCCATCGAGCGGCGGAACCGGCATCAGGTTGAGGATCGCGATGCCGATGGAGAGCATGGCGGTCAGGCTGATCAGCCAGAAAATGCCCTGCTCGGCCGCCTTGCCAGCCATTTCCGCGATGCGCACAGGACCGCCAAGCTGGCAGCGGTCTTCGCGCCCGCCGATGAGTCGCTTGAAGAACAGCAGCGTCCGGTCCACCGCCCGCCATGTTTCCTCCACACCGGCCGCAAGCGCGCCGCCGAGGCCCAGTTCAACCGTCTTGAACCGCTCCTCGCTCGTGTCGACGACAACACCGATGATGCCCAGTTTCACCGTGTTGCCAAGTCCGTCGTCGCGCTCGACGAGTTCGGGTGTGATCGCCAGCGTGACAGGCGCGCCGTTCCTGTCGAAGACGAATTGGAGGCTGTCGCCGGCGCGGCCGTTCACGACGTGCTGGACATCGGCAAACGTCTCGATCGCGCGGCCATTGACGGACACAAACCTGTCACCCGGCTGCACGCCGGCCATTTGCGCAGGCGAACCGGGCTGCAATTCACCCACCACAGGCTCGGCTATTGTCTTGCCCGAGATCATGAAAAAGCCAGTCAGGATGACGATGGCGAGCAGAAAATTGGCCGCCGGGCCTGCAAAGACCGTCAACGCCTTCTTCCAATTGGCTTGAAGCTGGAACGCGACGCTTCGCTCTTCGGCCGTCAGTTCGGTCAGCGACTCATGATCCGGCGCGCTCGATGCCCCGACATCGCCGACAAATTTCACATAACCGCCGAGCGGCACGGCGCAGAGTTTCCAGCGCACGCCGTTGCGAGATGTATAGCCGAGCAGTTCAGGGCCGAACCCGATGGCAAACGCCTTGACGCCGATGCCGCACCAGCGGCCGACGAGGTAGTGGCCCATCTCATGCACAAACACGACGACCAGCAGCACCGCGAAAAACGGGACCAGCGTGCCGGTGATCAATGCGCCGGTCGAGCCAAGCAGAGACAGGAAAAGTTCCAAGATCGGGTCCGTTCAGAGCCAGCCGGCCAATGCGGCGATGAGAAAGAAGGTGATTGCGGCAGGGATGAGGCCGTCGATCCGGTCGAAAACGCCGCCATGGCCGGGAATGATGCGCCCGGAATCCTTGACGCCCGCTTTCCGTTTCAACCAGGATTCAAACAGATCTCCGCATTGCGCAACAACACTTGCAAGCAGGGCGGCCGCCGCCAACCCCGCGGCTGGCGCATAGACTGCCCAGACATTGACGCACAATGCGGCAATGACGCCTGCAGCGGCGCCGCCGGCGGCCCCCGACTGAGTCTTGCCAGGCGAAATGGAGGGCGCCAGCTTGGGGCCGCCCAGCGCGCGACCGGTGAAATAAGCTCCGATATCCGTTCCCCAGACAATGGCGAACAGGATGAAAACGGCTGCCAGACCCTGTTCCGACACCCTGAGCGCGATCAGCGCCAGAGCGGCCAGCCCGCAGTAGAGAAGCGCAATACCCGCGCTTTTCGCCGTTGGCCCATGAAGGCGATCCAGCATGGTGTACAGTGCTGCCGCGCAAATCAAGACGGCGAGGCCAGCCACGCCTGAAGGGAGAACTGCCACGCAGGCCAGCGCCAGCACCATCAGCCCGTTGGCGATGAGTTCGCGGTTCGCAAAAGCGGAAATGGCTGTCATCGCCAGCCACTCGCGGAAAGCGAGAAACGCGCCAAGGCCGACCAGCAGCACCCAAAGCCAACCGCCGGCCAATGTTGCGGCCAGAGCGACACCGGCAAGCACGACGCCCGAAATCACCCGCAACCGCAACTCGGACCGCGGTTTGGCCGTCATCCGCCGGCCCCGCCGACAGCGGCAAGCTTTTCTTCGCGGTCCACGCCCCCGAAGCGGCGCTCCCGGTTGCGGTAAGCCGCCAGCGCTTCGTCGAAATGAGCGCGGTCGAAATCCGGCCACAAGACCGGCAGGAAGACGAATTCGGCATAGGCCGCCTGCCACAAAAGGAAATTGGAGAGCCTCTGTTCGCCGCTTGTGCGGATGATCAGGTCCGGATCGGGCAGGTCCGGCGCATCCAGCACCGATGAAATCGTCTGGTCCGTGATCGACTCGGGATCGAGACCGCCGCTGAGCGCGCTGCGCGCAAGCTGGCGCATGGCGCGCGTCAGCTCATCGCGCGCGCCGTAGTTGAAGGCGATCACCAGCGTCATCTTGGTGTTGGCCCGCGTCAGATGTTCGGCTTCCTCGATCAGCCCGCGCAAATCAGGTGCAAGCGTTTGGCGTTCGCCGATGGAACGCACGCGGACATTGTTGCGATGCAGTTCGGCCAGGTCGCGCCGGACAAACAGCTTCAGCAGCCCCATCAGTTCTGCGATTTCAGACTGCGGCCGTTTCCAGTTCTCGGACGAAAACGCATAGACGGTCAGCACGTCGATTCCCACGTCGCCTGCGATACGGACAGCGCGTCGCAGCGCCTCGACACCGCGCCGGTGCCCCTCGAAACGCGGCAGACCCCGCGCGGTGGCCCAGCGGCCATTCCCATCCATGATGATTGCGACGTGCCGCGGAACATCGTGCGACAGTCCGCCGTCGGATTGAACCGCTTGGCTGGTGCCTGTCATGCCGCCCGTCCTTTCCGGCGTTGCCGCCCCGCCTCACGCACGCTTGCCTGCCACGGCACGCTCAAACATGCATGATTTCGGCTTCTTTTTCCTGGAGCGCCTTGTCGATGTCGGAGATCGTCGTATCCGTGATTTTCTGGACGCGGTCGGTCTGCTTGCGCATGTCGTCCTCGTTGATCACGCCGTCCTTTTCCGCTTTCTTCAGCGCGTCATTGGCATCGCGGCGCACATGGCGCGCGGCGACCCTGGCGCTTTCGGCATATTGATGCGCAAGCTTGACAAGGCTCTTGCGGCGCTCCTCGTTCAATTCCGGCAGCGGGATGCGCAAGGTCGCTCCTTCAGTGATCGGGTTGAGGCCAAGACCGGATTCACGGATGGCGCGGTCAACCGCTGTTGCCAGTCCACGGTCCCAGACCTGTACCATCAACATGCGTGCTTCCGGCACGGTGATCGTCGCGACCTGGTTGATCGGCGTCGCTGACCCATAGGCGCTGACCGACACCGCATCGAGCAGATTGGCCGAGGCGCGCCCGGTGCGCAGCGAAGCAAGGTCATGCCGGAAGGCAGACATCGCGCCGTCCATGCGCCGCTGGAGATCCTTGAAATCGATGCCGTCTGCCATGGTGAAGCCTCCTTGTGCCCGGCGCGGTCGTCAGGCCGCATCCGAAACGAATGTGGCCCGGCCGCCGCCGGTGAGAATGTCCTTCAGGCCGCCAGCCTCAAGGATCGAATAGACGATGATGGGAATGCTGTTTTCGCGCGTCATGGCGACGGCCGCCGTGTCCATCACCGAGAGCCCGAGCCGCAGCACTTCGTCATGGCTGATCCGCTCGAAGCGTTTCGCGCCGGGGTCTTTCTTGGGGTCCGCGGTGTAGATGCCATCAACCTGCGTGCCCTTCAACAGCGCATCCGCCTTGATTTCGGCCGCCCGCAGCGCCGCCGCGGTGTCGGTCGTGAAAAACGGGTTGCCGGTGCCGCCGGCAAAAATCACCACCTTGCCATCGTCGAGATAAGCCATCGCCTTTTGCTGCGAAAAGCTCTCGCAAATCGCAGGCATGGCGATCGCGGAAAGAACGCGGGTCTCGATGCCGCGTTTTTCCAGTGCGGTGCGCATGGCGAGCGAATTGATCACGGTCGCCAACATGCCCATGTGGTCGCCGGTGACACGGTCGCCGCCGCGCGACGCAACGGCCACGCCGCGGAAAATATTGCCGCCGCCGATCACGAGGCCGACCTCGACGCCGAGCGCGCGTGCGTCTGCAATGTCTCCGGCGATCCGGTCAGCCACATCGACATCGATGCCGAACCCCTGACGGCCCATCAGCGCTTCGCCGGAGGCCTTGAGCAGGATGCGCTTGAACAGAAGATGCGATGACATGGACTGGGCGGACCGCGCGTTGAATCATCGGCGGGATACAACAGGGCCTCAACATTGTCACGCCGCGCGCCAAGCCGCACAACGGATTTTGAGCCGCCGCACGATTGATGATAGCTTACCTATGAATCACGCGCCGACCCCCGGCCCAACCCTGGATCGACCATGACGAACCTTCTCGCATCTTCCATGCCCGGCCTGCGCCGTCACGGCGCGTTGGCCGCCGCCGCCTTCGCTGCCCTGGTTTGTGTGCCTGCGACATCGGCCAAGGCCGAGCCGAGCCACGGAATTGCCATGCATGGCGCGCCCGCCCTGCCCGCCGATTTCGCGCATTTCCCCTACGCCAACCCGGACGCGCCCAAGGGCGGCACGCTCACCTATTGCGTTGTCGGCACGTTCGACAACCTCAACCCGTTCATTCTCAATTCGATGCGCACCACCGCGCGCGGCGTCGTGGACACCGTGCTCGGCAACCTCGTGTTCCAGCCCTTGATGGAGCGCTCGCGCGATGAAGCCTTCACCATGTACGGGCTTGTCGCCGAAAGGATCGAAACCGACCCGGAGCGCACCTGGGCCGAATTCACGCTCAACCCGAACGCCAAATGGTCGGACGGCAAACCGGTCACCCCGGAGGACGTGATCTTTACCTATGACACGTTCGAGGCAAAAGGCCGCCCGCCTTTCAAGGACCGCAAGAAGCGCATCGCCAAGATCGAGAAGACCGGCGACAACAAGGTCAAATTCACGTTCAACGAGCAGTCGAACCGCGAGTTCCCGCTCATCATCGCGCTGACGCCGATCATTCCGGCCCACGCGAACACTGTCGAGACCTTCGACCAGACGACGCTGACACCGATGGTCGGCAGCGGACCATACGTGATCGGCGCGGTCGAACCCGGCACGCGCATCACGTTCGACCGGAACCCCAACTATTGGGGGGCGAGCCTTCCGTCACAGAAGGGCCTCTTCAACTTCGACAAGATCGTGATCGAGTACTTCCGCAACGATGCCGCGCAGTTCGAGGCGTTCAAGAGCGGCCTGTGCGACATCAATGTCGAAAGCGACGCGACCAAATGGGCGAAAGCCTATGATTTTCCGGCAGTCGCCAATGGTGACGTGATCAAGGCGGAATTCACCGACAAGCTGCCGACCCCGATGTTCGGCTTTGTCATGAACACGCGCCGCCCTGTTTTCGCCGACGTGAACGTGCGCATGGGCCTCTCCATGCTCTATGATTTTGAATGGGCGAACCAGAACCTGTTTGAGAGCGCCTTCCGCCGCATTGGCAGCTATTGGGAAAATTCTGAACTCGCCTCCACCGGCATTCCGGCAAGCGAGGGCGAAAAGGCATTGCTGGCGGCCTTCCCCGGTGCCGTCCTGCCCGAAGTGATGGACGGCACATGGAAGCCCACCACCAGCGACGGCACTGGCCGCGACCGGACAATCTACAAGGGCGCGCTCGACGCCTTTGCGAAGGCCGGTTACACGCTTGCTGACGGAAGGCTCGTCAACCCATCGGGCCAGCAACTCGCCTTTGAACTGATGACGACATCCGCCGAGCAGGAGAAGCTGGCGCTCGCCTTGCAACGCAACGCCGAAAAGATCGGCATCGCCATTGCGATCCGCACCGTCGATGATGCGCAGGCGCAAGAGCGCAAGGGCAAATTCGACTACGACATGATGATCACGTCGGTTGGCTTTTCCGGGTCATTGTCGCCCGGCATCGAGCAGATTTCGCGCTGGGGCACCTCGTCGAAGGACACCGAAGGCTCGTTCAACTATGCCGGTGTGGCAAGCCCTGCGGTTGACGCCGTCATCGAGGCGATGATGAACGCGCGCGAACGCACGGATTTTGTCGATGCAGTGCGCGCGCTCGACCGGCTGCTGATCTCGGGCCATTACATGATCCCGATGCAGTACAAACCGGCAAGTTGGGTCGCACACAGGAAGGAACTCAAATATCCGTCCTACAATCCGGTCTACGGCATGACGCTTCAGGCATGGTGGCGCGAGTGAGCGCCACCCCCGTTCCGCTGTCGCTCGACGTCTATTCCGATGTCGTGTGTCCGTGGTGTTATGTCGGCTTGCGCAAGCTGCGCGCCGCCGAAGCCATGGTGGCGGACGAAGTGGCCCTCGCCATCCGCTGGCATCCATTTCAGCTTGACCCGACGATCCCGCCGGAGGGCGTTGGCCACGACGCCTATCTGACACGTAAATTCGGATCGGCGGCCGCATACAAGGCCGGTCGCGACCGGGTGGCGGAGGAAGGCCGCAAGGCTGGCATCGCTTTCGCCTTCGACAGGATCAGCATCTCGCCCAACACGTTGAAAGCCCATGCGCTTGTGGATTGGGCGGAGAGGCAGGGCGTCGCTCCCGGATTGGTCGAGGCATTGTTTGCCGCCTACTTCGAGCAGGGGCGCGACTTGTCGGATGACGCCGTGCTGGCCGAAATCGCCGAAGAGCAAGGGGCCGATGGCGATGCGGCCTATGCCCAGATCATGGCGAGCCCGAACGCCGCCGACATCAGCACCCGCATCGCCGCCGCCTCGCGCATGGGAGTGAATTCGGTGCCCTGCTTTGTCATCGAGGGGCGTTATGCCGTGCTGGGCGCCCAGCCGCCTGAGACCTTGGCCGATGCGTTTCGGCAGGTGGCGCGGGCGAAGGCCGAGGGGGTCTTGCCTGCTGCTCAATAGGCATATTGGCCACCGTATCCAAGTCTTGCAGATGCCCGACTTTGGAGCCTTCCTATCCTTGATGCTGAGGTGCTTTTTGCCTTCTGGTTCGAGGCTCGTTTCACTCGCACCTCACCATGAAGGCAAGAAGCCTCGAAGCACGAAGGACATCTCAACCCGCCTCAGCGGCGGCCTTCGCCAGCCGTGTCATCAGCACCGCCGAACCTCCCAAGCGCTTTTCAGGCGTCGGCCAATCGCGCGTGAACACGACGGATTGATCGGGTCGAATTTTGGCCAGTGAGCCTTCCGCTGAGATGAGCTTGATCAGCGCCGCCGGGTTGGCGAATTCCTTGTTGCGGAAATGGACGACCGCGCCCTTCGGCCCCGTGTCCAATTTCTCGACATTCGCCTGGCGGCACAGCGCCTTGATGTAGACGACCTTCAAGAGATGCTCGACCTCTTCAGGCATCGGGCCGAAGCGGTCGATCAATTCCGCGCCGAAAGCGTCGATTTCAGCAATCGACTCCAGTTCGGCCAGACGACGATAGAGCGACAGGCGCAGTTGCAGATCGCTGACATAGGCCTCCGGGATCATCACCGCCGTGCCGACCGAAATCGTCGGCGACCAGTTGCCGCTGTCGTCGACAGCCGTGCCGCGCATTTCGGCGACGGCCTCCTCCAGCATCTGCTGGTAAAGCTCGAAGCCGACTTCCTTGATGTGGCCGGATTGCTCGTCTCCGAGCAGATTGCCCGCGCCGCGTATGTCGAGATCGTGGCTGGCAAGCTGGAAACCCGCGCCGAGCGAATCAAGCGATTGCAGCACCTTCAGTCGCCGGTCGGCGGTGTCGGTCAGTATGCGCTTGGCGGGAACGGTCAACAGCGCATAGGCGCGGAGTTTGGAGCGCCCCACCCTGCCCCGCAGCTGATAGAGCTGAGAGAGGCCGAACATGTCGGCCCGGTGCACGATCATCGTGTTCGCCGACGGGATGTCGAGACCGGATTCGATGATCGTCGTGGACAAAAGCACATCGAAACGGTTGTCGTAGAACGCGTTCATCACGTCTTCGAGTTCTGTCGGCGCCATCTGGCCATGTGCCACGGCCACGCGCAATTCCGGCACATCGGAGCGCAGGAAGGCCATCACATCCTCGATGTCCTTGATGCGCGGCACGACATAGAAACTCTGGCCGCCGCGATAGCGCTCGCGCAGCAATGTCTCGCGGATCACAACCGGATCGAACGGTGTGACGAAGGTGCGCACCGACAGGCGGTCCACCGGCGGCGTCGAAATCAGCGACAATTCGCGCACGCCCGACAGCGCCAGTTGCAGCGTGCGCGGAATGGGCGTCGCCGTCAGCGTCAGCACATGCACATCGGACTTCAGTTCCTTAAGCCGCTCCTTGTGCTTGACCCCGAAGCGCTGCTCCTCGTCGATGACGAGAAGCCCGAGCCGCTTGAACTTGATGCTTTCGGACAGGAGCGCATGTGTGCCGACGACAATGTCCACCTTGCCTTCGGCGAGCAGCGCCTTGGTCTCGGCAGCTTCCTTGGCGGGCACCAGCCGCGACAAATGGCGCACGCGCAGCGGCAGGCCGGTGAAGCGTTCGGAGAATGTCTTGTAGTGCTGGCGCGACAGCAGCGTTGTCGGCACGGTGACGGCCACCTGCAAGCCTTCCATCGCCGCAAGGAACGCCGCGCGCAGCGCCACCTCCGTCTTGCCGAAGCCGACATCGCCGCAGACGAGGCGGTCCATCGGCGCGCCGGTGGTGAAATCGTCGATCACCGCCTCGATCGCGCCCGCCTGATCCTCGGTCGGCTCATAGGGGAAACGGGCGGAGAACTCGCCGTAAAGCCCGTCCGGCACCGTGATGACAGGCGCACCGCGCGTGGCGCGTTCGGCGGCTATGCGGATCAGTTGCCCTGCCATGTCGAGCAGGCGCTTCTTCAGCTTGGCCTTGCGGGCCTGCCATGCGCCGCCGCCAAGACGGTCAAGCTGCGCCAACCCTTCGTCGGAGCCATAGCGCGACAGAAGTTCGATGTTTTCGACCGGCAGCAACAGGCGGCCATCGCCGGCATAATGGATCTCAAGGCAATCATGCGGCGCGCCGCTGACGGTGACCGTGCGCAAGCCGACAAACCGGCCGATGCCGTGATCGACATGGACGACGATGTCGCCGGTTGCGAGGCTGGTCACTTCCGCAATGAAATCGGCGTTCTTGCGCTTTTTCTTGAGAGCCCGCGACAGACGGTCGCCCAGAATGTCCTGTTCGGCGATCAGCGCGAAATCGTCGGTCTCGAACCCTTCTTCCAGCGGCAGCACGGCGCAGGCGCGGCGCGCCTTCCCTTTCGGCATGTCGGCGAAACTGTCGATTTTCTTGAAGCCGCCCAGATCATGCTCAGTCAGCATCTGCATCAGACGGTCAAGCGAGCCTTCCGTCCAGCCTGCAATGAGAACGCTTTTGCCAGCGTCGCCCAGCGCGTTGATGTGCCGGACGACCGCATCGAATACGTTGGCGTTCTGGTCGTTGCGTTCGGCGGCGAATGTGCGGCCCTTGCGGGCATCCGCCGAAAGGACCACGCGGTCGGCACCGGGCGGAGCGCTGAACGCCGAAAGATCGACACGAGCCCGTAGCCGGATCGTCTGCGTGAGCGCTTCGGGCGAAAGGTACAGCGTGTCGGGCGCAACCGGGTGATAGGGCGATTGGCCCATGCCGGCGGCGGGCGGTTTGTTGCGTGCCTCAAAATGGTCGAGGATCTGCGAATGGCGTTCTTCGATCGCCTGATGCGCCGCGTGGTCAAAAACCACGACGCCTTCGGGCACATAGTCAAACAGGCTCGCCAGTCGGTCATGGAAGAGCGGCAGCCAATGTTCGAGGCCAGCAAAGCGGCGGCCCTCCGACACGGCGGCATAAAGTGCGTCATCACGTGACGGCGCGCCGAACAATTCGATGTAGCGCTTGCGGAATCGCGCGATGGACTCGGGCGTCAGTTCCACTTCGCTCGCCGGATTGAGCGCGAACTCGGTGACAGGCCCGAGCGAGCGTTGCGACGCGGCATCGAAGGCGCGGATCGATTCGATCTGGTCGCCGAAGAAATCAAGCCGGATCGGGTTTTCGGCGCCCGGCGCATGAAGATCCAGAATCCCGCCACGCACCGCATATTCGCCAACTTCGCGCACGGTCGCGACACGGTCGAAGCCTTGGCGCTCCAGCCGCTCGACGAGACGCGCCATCGGCAGAATTGACCCTGAGCGCGCGGTGAGCGCCGCGTTGAGCATGATGTCCGGCGGCGGCGCTTTTTGCAGTGCGGCGTTGGCTGTCGTCAGGATGATGGCGGGATGCGGCTTCACGCGCAGCGCGGCCAAACCCGACAAGGCGCTAAGGCGGCGCGCAGCCGTGTCGGCCCCCGGCGAAACGCGATCATAGGGAAGGCAATCCCATGCCGGCAATTCCAGAAGCGGAACGCCGGGCGCGACAAACCGCAACGCATCGGCGATCAAGGGCAGGCTCTGGCCATCTCCGGCAACATGGATGACCGGCTTGCCCTCGCCGATCTGCGCCGCAATTTCGGCGAGCACGAAGGCGTCCGCACCCGGCGTGACACCATCAACGATGCCGGGCGCGCCGCCGGACAGAAGCCTGCGCGACCATCGGTTGGTCGCCAATGCCGGAAACAGGGTCATGATGCGCCTCAGCCGATGGGGTTGGCGGCGCGAAACGCGATGATGCGGGCAAACAGCGGCGTGGCAAAGGCCTGCGGAACCGGCACCTGCCCCATGAACCATTTCTGCAGGTCGGTGTCCTGTTCGGCAAGCAAGTCCTCGAACTCGCCCAGTTCGGCCTCGGAGAAGCGCTCGATTTCGGCATTGGCAAACAGGCCGAACATGATGTCCATTTCGCGCGTGCCGCGCCGCCACGCCCGCCACAACGCGCGCTTGCGCCGATCATCCAGCCCTTCGCTTGAACGCATGACAAACATGGAGTGCTCCTTGGCCGCGGCTTGTAGCGCCGTATTCGCGCTTTGTCAGCCTCGGGCACCGGGTGCGACCGCAAATCCCTCAAGCCATGATGGGCCGCCGCCGAAACGCGCCGCACTCCCTCGCGTGCATTCACTTGAGCGCCGGACCATGCCGGCGCAGGACCGCGCGTCCTTATTGCAAATACAGCAGCGGATCGACGGGAACCGAGTTCTTGCGCACTTCAAAGTGCAGCTTCGGCTTGGCCGCCCTGCCGCTCTGCCCGGCAACCGCGATCACATCGCCCTTGTTGACGCGCTGGTTGCGCTCCACCTTCAACGTGTCGGCATGGCCATAGACGGTGACGAGGCCGTTGTCATGGCGGATCAGGACGGTGTTGCCAAACTCGGCCAGACCGCTGCCGGAATAGATGACGGTACCGCCCTCGGCGGCTTTCACCGGCGTGCCGGGCGCGACATCGATGTCGATGCCGTCATTCGGCTTGCCATTGTCATTGGCGCGGAATGCCGTCTCGACCTTGCCTTGGACCGGCCAGCGCAAATTGCCACCCGATGCCGTGCTGGTGGACGGCGCTTCCGGCTTTTTCGGCTTGCTTTCGGCCGGGTCAATCGCCGCCGTGGTCGTCTGGTCGATGCGGTTGGCCTTGGCGGTCGCGGAGGTGGAACCGCGCGTGCCGGTCACATTGCCGTCAACGCCATCGCTGGCGGCCGGAACCGTTGCGCCCTTGGCGAGGTTGAGCGTCTGGCCGACACGGATGCGTCCCTCCGCGTCAAGCCCGTTGGCCGCCCGCAACTGGCCGACAGTGATGCCGGTTTTCTTTGCGATGGCATGAAGTGAATCGCCCGGCTGCACCTTGTAGGTGCCCTCGCGGCCCGCCTCCATCAGAGGCTGGTCGACCGGGGCATTGGTCGCCGACGCGGTGTCGCCCGGATTGGCGGGCGCTTGCGGGGCGACCGAGCCGACGGCCATCGAATCCACACCCTTGGCCTTCGGCTGCGGCACTGTCGGCAGGACGGCCACCGCATCGCCCGGGCGCGGTGTCGGCGCGGGGGCACGGTCGGCCGGAATGTCGAACACCGTCCCGCGAGAGCCTTTGGCGATCGCCGTCTCAGGGTTTGCGTCAGGCGCCGAAACTCCGGCCTCTTGCGAGAAATGATAGGCCGGGATGATCAATTCCTGGCCGGTGCGCACGCTGCCCGCCTTGTCTATGCCGTTCGCCCGCAAGATCTCGGACGCCGGAACACCAAAGCGACGGGAGAGGTTGTAGACGGTCTCGCCCTCGCGCATCACCACGCGGGTGCCGCGTTCGGTTGTCCAGCCATTTTTGCGTGTCGGCGCTGCCGGGGCGATTGCGCCCGTCGACGAAGGGTCGAGCCGCGGCGTCACGCCCGGCGCAACCGGTGCAAGCAGTGGGGGCGTCTGCGTTTGCGCCACCACGGCGGGCGCAGGCGGCGGCGCGGGCAATGCCGGCGCAGCGACAGGCGCAAGCAACGGCGTGTTGGCCACTGTCACCGGCGTCGGCGCACGGACGGGCTGCATGGTCGGCATCGGCTGCGGCTGCGGCAGAACAGGCGGTGCGGACAATGGCTGGGCGGTTGCTGCCGGAAGCAGCGGTGCGGCGGCGCCGACATTGGCGACCGGGCGCGGCACGCCATTGACCAGCTGCCCGACGCGCGGCGGCTGGACCGACGCGGTGGACATCGCATCGACACCGGC
>JALOTE010000082.1 GCA_025458045.1 Rhizobiaceae bacterium | reverse complement strand
CTCGACCGCTGGATGCAGGCGGCGCGCCGCGACGGTCACGAAATTTTGCTGCAAGTGCCGATGCAGCCGCAGGATGGTGCAGCGCCCGGGCGTCACACATTGGAAACCGGGCTTGGGCCCGACGAGAACCGCGCCCGGCTTCACCGTGCGCTGGCGCGCACCACCAACTATGTCGGCATCATGAATTTCATGGGTGCGCGCTTCACCGCCGATGAGGCGGCCTTTGCACCCGTGATGGCGGAATTGTCGGCGCGCGGCCTGATGTATCTCGATGATGGCACATCGGCGCGCAGCCTCGCCCCTGCCTCGTCGCAAACGGCCGGGGTTCCTTTCGCACAGGCCGACATGATGATCGACGTGCAGCGCCAGCCGGGCGCGATCCTGCAACGGCTGAACGACCTTGAGCAGATCGCGCGCAGCCAGGGCCTGGCCGTGGGCGTCGGCTCGGCGTTTGAGGAAACCGTGCAGACCGTGGCGAACTGGATGAACGAGGCAAAGATGCGCGGCATCGAATTTGTGCCTGTGTCCGCCGCGGCGCTTGATCCGGAAGGACAGCGTTGAACCATGGCGAAGATGCACGCGCCAGTTCCGGCAGACACGCTACCCTACCGTCCCTGTGTCGGCATCATGGTGCTGAGCCGTGCCGGTTTGGTCTGGGCCGGGCGGCGCGTCTCGGAGGGCAACACGGAATATGACGGGCATGATCAGCTGTGGCAGATGCCGCAGGGCGGCATCGACGAAGGCGAGGACCATCTCGCCGCCGCCCGCCGGGAATTGTTTGAAGAAACCGGGATGGAAACCGTCGAACTGATCGAGGCCGCGCCGGATTGGTTTTACTATGATCTGCCCGCGCATCTGATTGGCATCGGGCTGAAGGGCAAGTTTCGCGGGCAGAAGCAACGCTGGTTTGCCTTCCGCTTTCTCGGGGATGAGACGGAGATTCGCATCGACCCGCCGCCTGCCGGCAATGAGCGCGAATTCGACGCCTGGGATTGGAAGCCCATGGCCGACCTGCCCGGCCTGATCGTTCCGTTCAAGCAACAGGTTTACCGGCAGGTTTGCGCCCATTTCGCGCATCTGGCGGGCGGCGATGTTTCACCCGCAGGACACGGCTGAAAAGCAAAAAAACGGGCCGCAGCCCGTTTTGAAGCCCGCTGTTGCCCGACGTCTCGCCTTACAGCATCGCTTTCAGCGACATGAGGCTGTCGGCCAACGCCGCGGCGTTGGCCATGTCATCGCCGGACTTGGCGTTTGCGCCTGCGTCCTTTGCCTTGGCGATTTCCGCATCGATGTCAGCGGCCGAAACGTCGGCCTTAGGCGCGGCGCGTTCAGCGAGGATCGTGCAACCGGCCGGCGTCACGTCCGCAAAACCGCCCAGCACGACAAAACTCTGTTCGCCTGAGGCCTGCTTCACTGAAATGATGCCCGGCTTGATCGTCGACATGAACGGCGCGTGGTTCGCCATCACGGTGAAGTAGCCGTCGGTGCCGGGAATGGACACTTCCGTTGCCTCGCCGGAGAGAAGCAGCCGCTCGGGCGAGACCAGTTCAAAGGCGAATGTTGCCATGTCAGTTCAGCGAATGGCGAGTGGCAAATGGCGAATGGACGCCAATGACCAGCCGTTGCTCCGCCCTCCTTTGCCTATTCGCTATTCACAACTCACCGCTCGACCGCATCACGCCGCTTCGGCGGCCAGACGCTTGGCCTTCTCGACAGCCTCGTCGATGGATCCGACCATGTAGAAGGCAGCTTCCGGCAGATGGTCATACTCGCCGGCGACAAGGCCCTTGAAGGAGCGGATCGTGTCTTCGAGCGCGACGAGCTTGCCGGGCGAACCGGTGAACACTTCGGCGACGAAGAAGGGCTGCGACAGGAAGCGCTCGATCTTGCGGGCGCGCGACACCGTCAGCTTGTCCTCTTCCGACAGTTCATCCATGCCGAGGATGGCGATGATGTCCTGCAGGGACTTGTAGCGCTGCAGCGTCGACTGCACGGCGCGCGCCACATCGTAATGCTCCTGACCGACGATCTGCGGGTCGAGCATGCGGGAGGTGGAGTCGAGCGGGTCAACCGCCGGATAGATGCCCTTTTCCGAGATCGCGCGGTTCAAAACCGTGGTCGCGTCAAGGTGGGCGAACGAGGTCGCCGGTGCCGGGTCGGTCAGGTCGTCGGCCGGAACATAGATCGCCTGCACCGAGGTGACCGAGCCCTTGGTGGTCGTGGTGATGCGTTCCTGCAGCGCGCCCATGTCGGTTGCGAGCGTCGGCTGATAGCCGACGGCCGACGGGATGCGGCCGAGCAGTGCCGACACTTCCGAACCCGCTTGCGTGAAGCGGAAGATGTTGTCGACGAAGAACAGCACGTCCTGGCCCTGATCGCGGAAATATTCGGCGATCGTCAGGCCGGTCAGAGCAACGCGGGCGCGGGCACCGGGCGGCTCGTTCATCTGGCCGAACACAAGCGCGGCCTTCGAGCCGTCGCCGCCGCCCTTCTTGTTGACGCCCGATTCGATGAACTCGTGATAGAGGTCATTGCCCTCGCGGGTGCGCTCGCCGACACCGGCGAACACCGAGTAGCCGCCATGCGCCTTGGCGATGTTGTTGATCAGTTCCTGGATCAGAACCGTCTTGCCGACGCCCGCACCGCCGAACAGGCCGATCTTGCCGCCGCGCGCATAGGGCGCGAGCAGGTCGAGAACCTTGATGCCGGTGACGAGGATCTGCGCCTCGGTGGACTGTTCAACATAGTCCGGGGCAGGCTGATGGATGCCGCGCTCTTCGACGCCCGTGACCGGGCCCTCTTCGTCGATCGGCTCGCCGATGACGTTGACGATGCGGCCGAGCAGGGCTTCGCCAACCTGCACCTTGATGGCGTCGCCCGTGTCGGCAACCGGCTGGCCGCGCACCAGGCCTTCGGTCGAGTCCATGGCGATGCAGCGCACGGTGTTTTCGCCCAGATGCTGCGCCACTTCGAGGACGAGGCGGTTGCCGTTGTTCTCGGTTTCGAGCGCGTTCAGGATCGCTGGGAGGTGCCCGTCGAAGGCCACGTCCACGACCGCGCCGATGACCTGCGCCACGCGGCCGGTTGCGACCGCCTTGACGGCCTTTGCTGAGGGTTTCACGGCGGCCGCCTTCGATGCCGTTTTTGGGGCCGCTTTTGGGGCCGCTGTCTTGGCGGCAGGCGCGGCTGCCGCCGCTTTGGCAGGCGCCTTGGCCGGGGTTGCTGCTTTTGCCATCGTTCTCGACCTTTCTTACAGCGCTTCCGCGCCCGAAATGATTTCGATCAGTTCCTTGGTGATCTGCGCCTGACGCTGGCGGTTGTAGCTGAGCGTCAGCCGGTTGATCATGTCGCCTGCGTTGCGTGTCGCGCTGTCCATGGCGGACATGCGGGCACCCTGTTCGGAGGCGGCGTTTTCGAGCAGGCCCTTGAAGATCTGCACGGCGATGTTGCGCGGGATCAGATCCGTCAGGATCGCGCCCGCATCCGGTTCATATTCATAAACGCTCTGCGAGGCGGATGCGTCAACTGCGGGCGCGGCGGCCGGAATGAGCTGCTGCGCTGTCGGGATCTGCTGGATCACCGACTTGAATGCCGAGAAATACAGTGTGCAGACGTCGAACGCGCCCTCGTTGAACATCGCGATCACGCGCGACGCAACCTTGTCGGCCTGCGCAAAGCCGATTTGCTTGACGTCCTTGAACTCCATCCGCTCGACGATGCGGTCCGCAAAATCACGGCGAAGCTGGTCATAGCCCTTCTTGCCGACGCAGAAGATCTTCACCGTCTTGCCTTCGGCGATCAGACGGCGGGCATGGTCGCGCGCCAGGCGCACGATCTGCGTGTTGAATCCGCCGCACAGCCCGCGCTCCGACGAGCACACCAGCAGCAGATGCGTCTGGCTGGCGCCGGTGCCCGCCATCAGCCGCGGAGCATCCTCGCCCGAAACCGCGGCGCTGATATTGGCGAGCACGGCTTCCATGCGTTGCGAATAGGGGCGCGCGGCTTCCGCCGCATCCTGCGCCCGGCGCAATTTCGCGGCCGAGACCATTTGCATGGCCTTGGTGATTTTGCGCGTCGCCTTGATGGAAGCGATGCGGTTGCGCAGATCCTTGAGTGAAGGCATCCGTCAATCCCCGGTCCGGTCTCCGATCCTCATCCCGGGCGGGATCAGGCGGCGAAGCCCTTGGCGAATGTGTCGAGCTCGGCTTTCAGCTTCGCCTTGGTGTCGTCCGTGATCTGCTTGTCGTTGCGGATCGCGTCAAGGATCGCCTTGCCGGTGCCGCGCATGTGCGTGAGCAAGGATTTCTCGAACGCGCCAACTTTGGAAACCGGCAACTTGTCGAGATAGCCGTTCACGCCGGCGAAAATCACCACGACCTGCTCTTCGGTTTTCAGCGGCGAGAATTGCGGCTGCTTCAAAAGTTCAGTCAGGCGCGCGCCGCGGTTCAGCAAACGCTGCGTCGAGGCATCAAGGTCGGAACCGAACTGCGCGAAGGCCGCCATTTCGCGGTACTGCGCAAGTTCGCCCTTGATGGAGCCGGCAACCTGCTTCATCGCCTTGATCTGCGCCGACGAACCGACGCGCGACACCGAGAGGCCGACGTTCACCGCCGGGCGGATGCCCTGGTTGAACAGGTCGGTTTCAAGGAAGATCTGGCCGTCGGTGATCGAGATCACATTGGTCGGGATATAGGCCGAAACGTCGTTGGCCTGCGTTTCGATCACCGGCAGCGCCGTCAGCGAGCCCGAACCATTGTCGGCGTTGAGCTTCGCCGCGCGCTCCAGCAAGCGGGAATGCAGATAGAAGACGTCGCCGGGATAGGCTTCGCGGCCCGGCGGGCGGCGCAGCAGGAGCGACATCTGGCGGTAGGCGACGGCCTGCTTCGACAGATCGTCATAGGCGATCAGCGCATGCATGCCATTGTCACGGAAGAATTCGCCCATGGCGCAGCCGGAGAAGGGCGCGAGGAACTGCAACGGAGCGGCATCCGAGGCGGTGGCCGCGACGATGATCGAATAGGGCAGCGCGCCGCGCTCTTCGAGCACCTTCACGAACTGCGCGACCGTCGAGCGCTTCTGGCCGACGACAACATACACGCAATAGAGGCGGTCAGCTTCACGCGCCGGATCGTCATGGATCGGCTTCTGGTTGAGGAACGTGTCGAGAATGACGGCGGTCTTGCCGGTCTGGCGGTCGCCGATGATCAGCTCGCGCTGGCCGCGACCAACCGGGATCAGCGCGTCGATGGCTTTCAGGCCGGTCGACATCGGCTCATGCACAGAGCGGCGCGGGATGATGCCGGGCGCTTTCACATCCACGCGACGGCGCTCGTCAGCCTTGATCGGCCCCTTGCCGTCGATCGGGTTGCCAAGCGCGTCAACGACGCGGCCAAGCAGGCCCTTGCCGACAGGAACGTCCACGATGGCACCCGTCCGCTTGACGGTGTCGCCTTCCTTGATGGCGCGGTCGGAGCCGAAGATGACGACGCCGACATTGTCGGATTCCAGGTTGAGCGCCATGCCGCGAATGCCGCCGGGGAACTCCACCATCTCGCCGGCCTGCACATTGTCGAGACCATAGACACGAGCGATCCCGTCACCGACGGAGAGCACCTGGCCGACTTCGGAGACTTCCGCCTCCTGGCCGAAGTTCTTGATCTGCTCTTTGAGAATTGCGGAAATTTCCGCGGCGCGGATATCCATCAGCCGACCTCTTTCAGTGCAAGCTTCAACGAAGCAAGTTTCGTTTTGAGCGACGTGTCGATTTGGCGCGAGCCCATGCGCACCACCATGCCGCCGAGCAGCGCCGGATCAACCGACACGTTCAGGCTCACATCCTTGCCGGCAACGCCTTTCAGCGTGGCGGCGAGTTCCTTTTCCTGCGCAGGCGTCAAGGCATGCGCGGTCGTGACCTCGGCCGTGACCTCGCCGCGCTTTTCAGCGGCGATGGCGCGGAAGGCCGCGATGATGCCGGGTACTGCAAACAGGCGGCGGTTGGTTGCAACAACCTTGAGAAGATTGCCGACGAGACCGCCGATCTTGGCCTTGGCAAGAAGCGCGGTCACGGCCGCAAGCTGGTCGGCGGACGAAAACACCGGGCTGGAGATCAACCGCTTGAGATCATCGGAACCGGCAAGCATCGCCTCGAAACGCGCCAGATCCTTTTCGACGGCGGCAACCTGCTTGGCGTCATCCGCCAACTCATAGAGCGAACCGGCGTAGCGACCGGCAACGGCATTGATCGGTGATCCGGATTGCGCCACGTCAGCTTCCGTTTTTGTGCTTGGCCCGAGTGCGCTTCTTGCGGGCGGCAGGCCCGAAGAGACAGTTCAAGCCGGCGTGAAATCCCTCATGGTCGGGCGCGCGCTCGGCACATCCTCCCGTTTGTGTGCGGCGCACTAGCACAGCGAATTTCGTCAGGCAACACGGCTTCGCACCTCAGTGGTCGGCTACTTTTGTCGCACGGTCGACGCTGTCAAAACGCCGCGTCGGCCCGGCGACGGCAGGCGCGCCGGGCTCTCATGCAACCCAGCCGAGCACGCCCGCCAGCGCGCCCGCCGCCATCAGCGCTTCAAAGGTGAATGCGGCGATGTTGGGGCCGGAGAGCGAGCGGTCGGCGACAAAGGACAGTGCGCGCCCGGCAGCCGCCATCGCCCACGCGCCGCCAAGAACAAGTGTCACCAACGGTTGCGCCAGCAGGATCGCGCCAAGCCCGAGCGCCAAAAGCATGCCGCCGAAGCCGGCGCGGCCTTCGGCCACCGCATCCGGTGCGACAGGTTGCAGACGGACAAGCTTCAGCATCGTGCGCGGCGCGAGGAATGCCGCAAGCCCGATCAGCGCGGTGATCGCCGCAACGGTGAAGCCAAGCTGTTCGCCCAATGTCTGCGGCCAATAGATCGAGATCATGCGTTTGCCCAGTGCGGTTGCCGCGTTTGTCGCGGTTTGCCTAAGTGATTCGCCCACCTCACAGGAAACTTTGCGGGTCGATATCGACCGCGACGCGCAAATCGCCGCGGGGCTTTGGCCCGTTGGCGAGCATCGCACGGATGAAGCCCTGCACGTCGGCGCTGCGCGGCGCGCTGATCAGGAGCCGCAGCCGGTGCCGTCCGCGCACCAAGGCCATCGGCGCTTCCGCCGGGCCGAGCACCTGGATCTGCACATTCATCGCCGGATCGGTCATCGCGGCGCGCGCCAATGCGCGCGCATGGGTTTCGGCGGCCGCCTTGTCGCTGCCTGAAACGATGATGGCGGCGAGGCGCGCAAAGGGCGGCAGATGCGCGCCGCGCCGGAGCGTGATCTCGCTGTCGTAAAATCCGTCTCGGTCGCCGCGGCGGATCGCCTGCATCACCGGGTGTTCGGGCAGATAGGTCTGGATCAGCCCGCGGCTGTCGCCGCCATAGCGCCCGGCCCTGCCCGTCACCTGGGCGAGCAGCTGGAACGTGCGCTCCGCGGCGCGCGGGTCGGCCGAGGACAGGCCAATATCGGCATCCAGCACGCCGACCAGCGCAAGCAGCGGAAAATTGTGCCCCTTGGCCACCAATTGCGTGCCGATGATGATGTCGGCCTGCCCTTGCGCGACCGCCTCCAGTTCAATGCGCAGCCGCCGCACACCGCCCGCCATGTCGGATGAAAGGACCATGATCCGCGCATCGGGAAATGCGCCCGCGACCTCCTCGGCGATGCGTTCAACGCCCGGCCCGCAGGCGGCCAGATGGTCGAGCGCGCCGCAGTTCGGGCAGGCTTCGGGCGAGGGTTCATGATGGCCGCAATGATGGCATTGCAGCCGCTTGCGGAACCGGTGTTCCACCAGCCAGGCCGAACAATTGGGGCACTCAAAGCGATGGCCGCAAACGCGGCACAAGGTCAGCGGCGCATAGCCGCGCCGGTTGAGGAACAACAGCGACTGCCGCCCGTCGGCGAGTGTTTTTGTGATCGCCGCCGACAGCACCGGCGACAGGAACCTCCCGCGCGGCGGCGGATGCCGCTTCATGTCGATCAGAGCGATGTCCGGTTCGCGCGCCGCGCCGAAGCGTTGCGGCAGCACAAGACGGCGATAGCGCCCCGCATCGGCGTTGACCCGGCTTTCAACCGAAGGCGTGGCGGAGGCGAGAACGACGGGGATCTGTGCCAATTGCGCCCGCACCACCGCCATGTCGCGCGCGTGGTAGATGGCGTGTTCTTCCTGCTTGTAGGCCGGGTCATGCTCCTCATCGACGACGATGAGCGAAAGGCGCGCAAAGGGCAGGAACAGGGCCGAGCGCGCGCCCGCCACCACCTGAACGCGGCCCTCAGCCACCTGCCGCCAGACACGTTCCCGCTGTCTTGGCGGCATGTCGGAATGCCATTGCGCGGGGCGCGCGCCAAACCTGTCCTCGAAACGGGCGAGGAAGCTGTCGGTCAGGGCGATTTCCGGGATGAGCACGAGGGCCTGACCGCCCTTGCTCAATGCTTCGGCCACCGCTTCCAAATAGACCTCGGTCTTGCCCGAGCCGGTGACACCGTCCAGCAGCGTGGCGGAGAAGCCTTGCCCGACGGCACCGCGCAACGCGCCCGCCGCCTGCGCCTGCGCTTCATCCAGCGCGGGATTGGCAAAATCCGGGTCGGGTGCTGCGGCAACCGGCGGCGGCGGCAGCCTGACGCTTTCAAAGCATCCGCCCGCATGCAACCCGTCGATCACAGAGGCTGAAACGCCTGCCGCTTGCGCCAGCCCGGCGCGGGTCCAGGCGCCATGCGATCCGGCAAGCTCCAGCACGCGCTGGCGCGGCCCGGTCATCTTGGCTGGACGGTGGCCGGTGAAGGCCAGCGCGTCGATCATCGGTTCGGGGTCGAAGGCGGCGGGTACGCGCAGCGTCATGCGCGCGACGAGGCCGGGCGGTGTCAGCGTGTAGGCGGCAACCCAGTCGATGAAGCGCCGCATGGCATCGTCGAGCGGTGGACAGTCGAAGATCTGCGTGACCGGCTTCAGCTTGCGCGGCTCAACCGCGTCGGCCGAGCCATCCCAAATGATTCCGGGTACCTGTCGCGGCCCGAGCGGCACCTGCACGATGGTACCCGGCATGATATCCAAGCCGTCGGGCAAGGCATAGGTGTATGCGCGCTCGGCGGGCATGGGGACCAGCACAGGAACCGCCCGCATCTGTGCCGTCTCCCCGCCTTTGCCTGCCATCGCCAGCCTGCCCGCATCGCCAAGTTACAGGGCTTGGGCATAGGCCGATGTGCAGGCGAACGCCACCCGGGACAGCGGCTGCGAAGCGCATCGACCGGCCAATTCGGCGATTGCGCAGCAGGAAACGGCGCAATAGGAAGAGGCAGCAACCGGCTCCCATCAATCGGCCTTCCTCCGGTCATGACAGCGCAACGCCTTGTGGATCATCTGGCATCGCCATGACGGGACCGTCCGCCGCCGCCATTCCCATCACCTCGACGAGCCCGACGGTGACGCTCTGGCTGGAAAAGCGCATCGCGTCCGGCACGCTGGCGCGAGACCCTGCGCAACTGGCCATGGCGGCGGCTTTCGACGCGCTGATCGAGGCGGTGAAGCCGGGGATGAAAGCCGCCAAGACCTCGGCGCTGGGCTGGCTGATGGCACGCAAGGCGCCGGCGAAACCCCAGCCGGTCAAGGGCCTCTACATCCATGGCGGCGTCGGGCGCGGCAAGACGATGCTGATGGATATTTTCTTCAAGCGCTGCCCTGACCCGCGCAAGCGCCGCGCGCATTTCCACGCCTTCATGGCCGATGTGCAGAACCGCATCAACGCCCACCGTCAATTGGTGAAGGACGGGCGCACCCGCGAGACCGACCCGATACCGCCGGTCGCGCGCGCCATCGCCTCGCAAAGCCGCGTCATCTGCTTTGACGAATTCACCGTGACCGACATCGCGGACGCGATGATTCTCTCGCGGCTGTTTTCAGCCCTGTTCGACAATGGCTGCGTGCTGGTCGCCACCTCCAACGTCGCGCCCGACGACCTTTACCGCGACGGGCTCAACCGCGACCTGTTCCTGCCCTTTATCGATGTGCTGAAAGCGCATGTCACGGTGCTGAACCCGGATTCCGGCCATGATTACCGCCAGGACAAGCTGGCGCGCGCCAAGCGCTATGTGACGCCGCTGGGCTTCGAGGCGTCGCAGACCATCCGCCATATATGGGAGGAACTGACGCGTGAGGCGCCCGACACCGCCGACCACGCCGAAACGCTGGAAGTGATGGGCCATATCGTCGCCGTGCCGCACGCGACCGACGTCTCTTGCCGCCTGACCTTCGATGAGATCTGCCGGACCGCGCTTGGCGCGCGCGACTATCTGGCGCTCACCGCCCGCTTCTCGACCTTTGTCATCGAAAATGTGCCGGTGATGGACGAGGCGGCGCGCAATGAGGCCAAGCGTTTCATCCTGCTGATCGACGCGATCTATGATGCCAAGGCGCGTCTGTTCATCTCGGCCGACGCCGAGCCGGAAGCGCTTTGCACCGCGCTTTCGGGCACCGAGCGTTTCGAATTCGCGCGCACCGCCTCGCGCCTTACCGAAATGCGCTCCGAGAATTGGCCGCCCAAGCCGGTGGCACGCCATTCGCCTGGTTCAACCGCGGCGGCGCGTTGATGCGGTTGTCGCTCGTCGCGTTGGTTGTTCCAGATTATGACGTGGCGATCGCCTTTTATTGCGGGGCGCTCGGTTTCGCGCTGCTGGAGGACACGCAGATCAGCCCGACCAAGCGCTGGGTGCGCGTCGCCCCGCGCGACAAGGCAGGCAGACCCGGCGAGACCGGCTTTCTGCTGGCACGCGCCGACAGCGAGGCTCAGGCGGCCGCGATCGGCAACCAGACCGGCGGACGCGTTTCGTTCTTCATCACTTCGGACGATTTTGCCGCCGATTATGCGCGCCTGTGCGCAAATGGAGTGCGTTTTGCCGAAGAACCACGCCATGAATCCTATGGAACGGTCGCTGTTTTCACCGATCCGTTCGGCAACCGCTTCGACCTGATTCAACTGTCAAAACAACCGCTTGGCTAGGTGCGGAATCGTCATCTTCGACTTCCGGCCGAGAATCAATTGACTATTACGTCAAAGTTTTTTCTGCTAACCGATTGAAAAACATGGGCGTGAAAAAACGGGTTGTATTTTTTCACAAAGTTTGGTTGTGCTCCGCCCCGAATGCGGGCGCGGATCACGCGCGGGGAGGCCCGCGCGCCCCTGTCCGGGAGGTTGGTTCTCATTTTCGACAAGGGGTTTGCCATGGCGCGCAACACAATCGCCCTCATCGGGTCCGGCATGATCGGCGGGACACTCGCCCACATGATCGGGTTGAAGGAGCTGGGCGATGTCGTCCTGTTCGACATTGCGGAAGGCATGCCGCAGGGCAAGGGCCTCGACATCGCGCAATCCTCGCCGGTGGATGGCTTTGACGCATCCTACAGGGGCGTCAATTCCTATGAAGGCATTGCGGGCGCCGATGTTTGCATCGTCACCGCCGGCGTGCCGCGCAAGCCGGGCATGAGCCGTGATGATCTGTTGGGCATCAACCTGAAGGTGATGGAGCAGGTGGGCGCTGGCATCAGGAAGTATGCCCCCAACGCCTTTGTCATCTGCATCACCAACCCGCTCGACGCCATGGTGTGGGCGTTGCAGAAATTCTCCGGCCTTCCCGCCAACAAGGTTGTCGGGATGGCGGGCGTGCTGGATTCGGCCCGCTTCCGCTACTTCCTCGCCTCCGAGTTCAATGTCTCGGTTGAAGATGTGACGGCCTTCGTCCTCGGCGGCCATGGTGACACGATGGTGCCGCTGACCCGTTATTCGACGGTGGCGGGCATTCCGCTCACCGATCTTGTCAAAATGGGCTGGCTGACAAAGGACCGCCTTGAAGAGATCGTCCAGCGCACGCGCGATGGTGGCGCGGAGATCGTCGGTCTCCTGAAGACCGGGTCTGCCTATTATGCCCCGGCCTCGTCCGCCGTTCAGATGGCCGAAGCCTATCTCAAGGACAAGAAGCGCGTGCTGCCCTGCGCCGCGCACCTCACGGGCCAATATGGCGTCAAGGACATGTATGTCGGCGTGCCGACGATCATCGGTGCGGGCGGTGTCGAGCGCATCATCGAGATCGACCTGAACAAGGCCGAGCAGGGCATGTTCGACAAGTCAGTCGCCTCGGTGAAAGGCTTGTGCGACGCCTGCATCGGCATCGCGCCGAGTCTGAAATGAAGAGCCTGAAATCGGCTGACTTCGCCCGACCCTTTCCGAAGCCCTAATCCAAGCCCCAAAGTCAAAGCCTCTCGTCAGGAGCGCGCCCATGAACATCCACGAATATCAGGCCAAACGCTTGCTGCACGCCTATGGCGCGCCGATCGCCAAGGGTGTCGCCATCTATTCCGCCGACCAGGCGGAGGAATGGGCGGCGCGCCTGCCGGGGCCGCTTTACGTGGTGAAAAGCCAGATCCACGCCGGCGGCCGAGGCAAGGGCAAATTCAAGGAACTTGGGCCCGATGCCAAGGGCGGCGTCCGCCTCGCCCGCTCCATCGAGGAGGTGGTGGCGAACGTGAAGGAGATGCTCGGCAACACGCTTGTCACCAAGCAGACCGGGCCTTCGGGCAAGCAGGTCAACCGCCTCTATATCGAGGACGGCGCCGACATCGACCGCGAACTCTATCTGTCCATCCTTGTCGACCGTTCGGTCGGCCGCCCGGCCTTCGTGGTCTCGACCGAGGGCGGCATGGACATCGAGGCTGTCGCCCATGACACGCCCGAAAAGATCATCACGCTGGCGATCGATCCGGTGAAGGGCGTCACACCCGCCGATGTGAAAAAGCTTAACTCCGCCCTGAAGCTGAAGGGTGCCGCCGCCAAGGACGGGGAGACGCTGTTCCCCATCCTCTACAAGGCCTTCACCGAGAAGGACATGAGCCTGCTCGAAGTGAACCCGCTGATCGTCATGAAGGATGGCCGCCTGCGCGTGCTCGATGCCAAGGTGTCGTTCGACAACAACGCCTTGTTCCGCCACGAGGACATCGTTGCGCTGCGCGACCTGACGGAAGAAGACCCCAAGGAAATCGAAGCGTCGAAATACGACCTCGCCTATGTGGCGCTCGACGGCAATATCGGCTGCATGGTGAACGGCGCGGGCCTCGCCATGTCGACGATGGACATCATCAAGCTTTATGGCGCGGAACCGGCGAACTTCCTTGATGTCGGCGGCGGCGCGTCGAAGGAGAAGGTGACGGCGGCCTTCAAGATCATCACCGCCGATCCGGCCGTGAAGGGCATTCTCGTCAACATCTTCGGCGGCATCATGAAATGCGATGTC
>JALOTE010000164.1 GCA_025458045.1 Rhizobiaceae bacterium | reverse complement strand
TCCGACATTATCGCCAACCGGCAGATCGATGTTTGGGAAATTGCTTGGGTTTGGGCTTATCCATGTGAACGACATGAGATTGAACCTCTTGAGTCAGCACTGTTCCATGCGTTCAATGTGCAGTCGACGCTCATGAACGGCAGCGTTCCAAGGGCCGTGATTGCGCCCGGCGTGACTGCGGAACCCGCTCAACGGGTCCAAGTCATCGATGACCATGAAATCGCCGAACGCATCAAGCCAAATCAAAGGCTGCCCCGTCAAGCGTTGCATTATTCAAGTGTCATTGGACATTTTCTTGCAGTGAAAAATAGCGAGCAAATTGGCCGATCGATTCAGGCACATTTTGAACGGATGCAACGATATCATCGTCAGTTATTGCAAATGGCTGACATCACCGAGGACGATTGACGTTTGTCAGCGAGTTCAACGTCATCATTGATCATAATTGAAGAATGCACCGATGAGCTATTTCGAACGTGCTGGCGGCGGACCTGCCCTTCAAGCAGTTTCCGAAATTGCGTTTCGAGGGCGAGGCGAACGATTTCCCCATCGCCGCCGCCTGGCAGCCAGCACAAGGGCGGCATTTCGCCATGCTGCCGAAATCGCTTCTCAAGGAAACCGGCCTGAAGCCCGGTGACGCGGTGCATCTGCGCTTCCGCGTCGCCGATCAGGACGCGGTCGATCTGCCGGATGAAATCGCGGATGCGCTGCTGACGGATGCCGCCTTTGCCGCGCTCTGGAACAGCCTCACGACAGGGCGCAAGCGCGGGTTCTCGATCTGGGTGGGCGATGCCAAGTCAGCGGAGGTGCGCCAGCGTCGTCTGAAAGCCCTGATCGAAGGGCTGCATGATGATCCGGGACTGACACCGATCCGGCTCTCGTGGAAAGACCGTGCGGCGCGCAAGGCCGCCAAAGAAGCCGCTCCTACTGAAACGCCGTCTCGCTGAATGAGCGCAACTTGCGGCTGTGCAGGCGCTCCATCGGCATTTGCGCAAGTTTCTCAAGTGCGCGGATGCCGATCTGCAAATGCTGGCTCACCTGCCGCTTGTAAAACTCAGACGCCATGCCCGGCAGCTTCAATTCGCCATGCAGCGGCTTGTCGGAGACGCAGAGCAGCGTGCCGTAGGGCACGCGGAACCGGTAGCCATTGGCGGCGATGGTGGCCGATTCCATGTCGAGCGCCACGGCACGGCTCTGGCTCAGACGCTTCACCGGGCCAGCCTGTTCGCGCAGCTCCCAGTTGCGGTTGTCAATCGTCGCCACCGTGCCGGTGCGCATGATGCGCTTCAACTCATAACCTTCAAGCCCGGTCACTTCTTCCACTGCGTCTTCCAACGCCACTTGCACTTCGGCGAGCGCGGGAATGGGGATCCAGATCGGCAGATCATCATCCAGCACATGGTCCTCGCGGACATAGGGAGCACATAGTCGCCAAGGCGCTGCGTGTTGCGCAGGCCGGCGCAATGGCCAAGCATGATCCACGCGTCAGGGCGCAGCACGGCCACATGGTCGGTGATCGTCTTGGCGTTGGACGGGCCAACGCCGATATTGACCATGGTTATGCCTGAAGAGCCGTCACGCGCGAGATGGTAGGCAGGCATTTGCGGCAGGCGCGGCGGCGCCACCCCTTCGGACGGCTCGCTTTCACCGGCCCGCGTGATGCGGTTGCCGGGCTCGACGAAATGCGTGTAGCCGCCGCCGCCCGATGCCATCAGCCCGCGCGCCAGTTGCACGAATTCGTCGATGTAGAACTGGTAGTTGGTGAAGAGGACGAAGTTCTGGAACTCGTCGGCCCGCGTCGCGGTGTAGTGCTGGAGGCGCGCGAGCGAATAATCCGTGCGCGGCGCGGTGAAGGGCGCAAGCGGCCGCACGCCTTCTGCTTCCACGTCCATCTCGCCATTGACGATGTCATCATTCATCAGGCTGAGATCCGGCACATCGAAAATGTCGCGCAGCGGGCGGCCGATCCGCTCGGCGAAGTCGGCGTCCACATGCGTGTCGGAGCCGACGGCGAAGTGGATCGGGATCGGCAGGTCCGATTCCGAAATCGTGAAGCCCACGCCGTGATTGGCCGAAAGCAATTGCAACTGCTTGGTCAGATAATGCTTGAACAGATCAGGACGCGTGATGGTCGTGGAATAGACGCCCGGCGCCGTGACATGGCCATAGGCCAGCCGGCTGTCCACCTGGTCATAGCGCATGGTCTGGATGGTGACCTGCGGATAGCAGGCGCGGTAGCGGCCTTCGACGCGCGGGTTGCGCGACAGGTCGGCGAGCGCCTGGCGCAAGAACGCCGTGTTGCGGCTGTAAAGCGCCTGCAAGGCGGCCACGGCTTCGGCGGGTTTGTCATGGGTCGCCGCGGGCCAGGGTTCAGGCATGCGGATGAAGGGTGCGGTGTCGATTCGTTCTGTCATGTCTGCTGATAGCGCCGAATTGTGACAGGTGCGAGTGGCGCGGCGCTCGCGCGGCGATGATATGGTATGGCGCGATTGAAATGTCCAATCAGGCGCGTTCCAGGCTCACATAAAGCACGAGGCCCGCGCCCGAAACCCTGTTCGCTTCGCCAGCCTTCATCATCGCAACGGCATAGACCGGCCCTGTCATGATGCCGACGATCATCGCGACGCGCAGCGCCGCCGAGGCAATCGGGCGCATGGTGGCGAAAAGCTTTTTCATCGGAACCATCCTCACTTGGACGAACGGCCGCAGGCCGGGTGAAACGCGACAGAGCAGGTGGTTGCCGTGCGGTGGGCCCGCTCGGCTTTGGTGTCCTGTACGAGGAGCGCGAACCACACGCCAAACACCATGGAGATGAGGCAGATCATCCCGAACCGCTGGAACACCATCACCGACCACTCCGCCTTTCCCCTGACGATGCGTGAACCCTAGCGAGGCGCGGCTGAACGCGGTCTGAGGCGGGCATTCAGCAGGCATTCATGATCGTAAAGCGGTTGTGATGGCAGGCGGCTTGGCATTTGGACGCAGACCGAACTACATCTCACCGTATTGGCTTTGGCCGAGGACCGAAGGATGAACACCCCACCCGCCACGCAGACCCAGCCGATCGAACTCTTCTACTGGCCGACGCCGAATGGCTGGAAAATCTCGATCATGCTGGAGGAACTGGGCGTTCCTTACGTGATGCGCCCCGTCAACATCGGCACCGGTGAACAATTCCAGCCGGAGTTTCTGGCGATCTCGCCGAACAACCGCATGCCTGCGATCATCGATCCGGAGGGGCCGGGCGGCCTGCCTCTTTCGGTTTTTGAATCCGGTGCGATCCTGCAATATCTGGGCCGCAAGTTCTCCCGCTTCTACCCGTCAGACGAGCGCGCACGGGTGGAGGTGGACCAGTGGCTGTTCTGGCAGATGGGCGGCCTTGGGCCCATGGCCGGCCAGGCGCATCATTTCCGCCTCTACGCCCCTGAAAAGATCGAATACGGCATCACACGCTACACCAATGAGGTGAACCGCCTCTATGGCGTGATGAACAAGCGGCTTGCCGACCGCGCGTTCCTGGCCGGCGAATATTCCATCGCCGACATGGCCTGGCAAGGGCAGAACCTGGACGATTTCCCCAATCTGAAGCGCTGGTTCGAGGCCGTGAAGTCGCGGCCTGCCGTGCGCGCCGGGATCGACTTGGGAAAGGATCTGCGCCAGAGCCTCGATCTTTCCAAGGATAAGGCGGCGCAGGCCGTGCTGTTCGGCCAGAAGGCGCGTTGAGGCGCAAAAAAGCCCGGCGCGGGGCCGGGCCTTTCAATTCAAAGGCGTGAACCTCACATCTTCGTCCAGGTCTGCGAGCGGCAGAGGATTTTCGCGACACAGCCGCGCATCTTCATCGACGAGCCTGAAATCGAGGCCGAGCCGGAATAGGTCTTGTCGTTGGCCGGATCGGTGATTTCGCCACTGTATTTGTTGCCCGAGCCCGACATTTTGCCGATCTGCTTGCCGGCGAACTTGCCCGTCTTGAGCGTCACGCAATAGGCGCTGCCGCATTTGGCAATCGCGGCGGTTTCGCCCGATGCCGTCTTCCAATTGCCTTCAATGGCTTCAGCCAAAGCGGCACCCGTGCCGAACGCCAGAATAGCGGCAGATGCGATGATGAGTTTGCGCATGGTTCTTGATCCTCCCGAAAAGCGCTGAGGCGGGGGCTCCCATTCCGCCCGCGTCAACCGCCTTTTAGCTGGCTTTCTCGATCCGCAAAAGCCGTCACCTTGCGTCAGCACGCGCATGGCAGGCCGGTCGGGGCGGCGGATTTGATGCGCATTTGAATCAAGCCGGACGCGCTTTGCCGCGCCATGGTGAAGAAAGGGCGAAATTCCAGGTCTGAATCATCCGTAAAAATCGCGGTAAGTCATTGAAAAACATGTGTTCCGAGCGTTACCGCCGAGTGAAGTTCACATCCCGTCAAGCTTTCGTTGGACGCCCGTTAAGCACGCTTTTTAGGAACAGTTTCAGCCGCCCGGCCCATTCTGCATTCAACGCCGGGCAATGCCGCACAAGAGAAAACCAAGCGGATCCGGCGGCGAAAACAGGCTCAAACCGACGACACCAGGGACAGGGACAACCACAATGGCACGCATCGAATTCACCGAAACGGCAGCAGGCGGCACCGGCATCGAAGCTGATCTGCTCTATGAACTGGGCATGATGTATGCGACCGGTCGCGATTGCGAACTGGATCTGATCGCCGCGCACAAATGGTTCAACATCGCGGCCATCAAGGGCTCACACCGCGCGGCTGAAATGCGTGCCGAATTGGCCGCCACAATGTCGAAGCATGAAATCGCGCGGGCGCTGCGCGAAGCCCGCCAGTGGATGACGATGCACTGAAACCGGTTTGCGCGGCCGGCGGAGGGGACGCCTCCGGCCACGCCAAAAGGTTGGTGGAAAGCAGGGGCCGCCAGCCTGACTGACGCGCCGCGCCGAGGGGCCGAAAAGAGCCCCCGGCGCGGTTTGTGTTTGCGATGTGTCACCGCTTCTTCGCCGAACTGACATCAAACCGGCATCGAACCGCCGTCAAACCATCGCTTGCCTCCGCTAGCGTCTGCGCGCCCACAACCCGCAGGGAGCGCGACCATGACCAGCGAACATGACGACACCATGCCTGAAGCCGCAGACGACGCATCGGCTGAAACCACGCTTCACGACATCATCGAAACCGCGGCGGCAGCCGGCGGCTTCGCCACGCTGCTCAAGGCCGTCGAGGCAGCCGGCCTGACGGCGACGCTGAAAGGCGAAGGCCCGTTCACCCTTTTTGCCCCATCCGACGACGCCTTTGGCGAGCTTCCCGAAGGCGCACTCGCCGAGTTGCTGGACGAAGCCAACAAGGACGAACTGATCGCGCTTCTGACCCGCCATGTCATGTCGGGTCGCATTTTGTCCTCTGACATTGAAGGCCAGACCCTGACCCCGGAAGCCTTGTCGGGTGACGTCCTTGAGATCGACGCGACCGAAGGCGTGTTTGTCAATGAGGCGAGCGCCGTGACAGCCGACATCCTCTGCTCCAATGGCGTCATCCATGTCATCGATGCCGTCCTGATGGGCGAAAACGATGAGGATGACGATGACGATGATGATGACGATGATGATGACAAAGAGGCAGCGGCTGCCTGAATGACACCATGTGGCTTGCGGCCCGGCGGCGTCGCCGTCGGGCTTTCAGCTCACCGCCATGTAGCGTCCGGGCTTGTGGTTGAGGCCGAGCGTGACGTTGAGCACCACGGCACCCAGCACCGACAGTGCCACATTGGGCCACGGCAGCACCATGAGCGCCACGGCCATGATCGCGCCGTCGACGCCCAGTTGGAACCATCCGGCGCGGATGCCGTGGCGCTCCTGCAGGTAAAGCGCCAGGATGTTGAAGCCGCCAAGCCCGGTGCGGTGCCGGAACAGGATGAGCAGGCCAATGCCCTGCAACGCTCCGCCGGCAAGCGCGGCATAAAGCGGCGCTATGGACGCCACATCGATCCACATCGGTGTCAACCTTGACAATGCCGAAATCAGCCCGACGGCGATGAACGTCCGCAGTGTGAAGGCTGGCCCCATGCGCAGCCAGGCCAGCACATAAAAGGGCAGATTGATCAGCCAGAATGTCAGCCCGAACGGCGTGCCGGTCGCATATTGCACCAGAAGCGCGATACCCGCAGATGAACCGGTGAGCAGCCGCGCCTCCTGATAGAACACGAGACCGAGCGCGACGAACACTGTGCCCATGACAAGGGCGATCGCGTCTTCCACAAACGAATGACGTTCGGGCGCTGGACCTGACGGCGTGTTGCTCACCCGACCGCTCCAGCCAGTCTTCGTGCGGCCTCCTGATGCAGCGCGACGATTTCGGCGAGCGGCTTGCCGCCCTCCGGCCGATGCCAGAGATTGACACCGGCAACCATCTGCCGGATCGCCGTGGCGGTGAATGCGGCATCGGCCACGCGCAGCAGGCCGTCCTGCGTTCCGTCGCGCAGAATGTCGCGCAGCAGGCGGTCCTGGGCGGTCGTCATCCGCATCAGCGGCGTCAGCAAGGCAGGCGGCAGCGCCTGCCAGCCATGGGCCGCCACCTGCGCCATCACCCTGTTTTCAATGGTGAAAGTCACGTCATGCGCCACAAACGCATCGAGCCGGGCCGGTGCCGGGCGGAGCGTGGACATGGTTGCAAAGCCTGCATCCCATGCCTCGACATGGGCTGTCAGCAGGTCGGCCAGCAGCGCTGTCTTGGTAGGGTGGTAGCGGTACAGCGCCGGCGCCCCGATGCCGCAGGCGGCCCCCAGATCGCGCATCGACATGGCGTCGAAACCATGGCGGGCGATCAATCGCGCCGCCTCCTGTCGGATGCGCGCCCGTGTCACAGTGCCCGATGACCCAGCCGTGCGAGCCATGCCGCCGCCCCGATTTTCAAATGAACCACAGCTTAGGGGAAACTCATTGCATTGCACAATGGTCCATCGTCTCTCGCTGCAACGCTGTTGCATGAAGCCGCCGGTTCAGGCCAGCAAGAATGGCTTGCCCGCCGCCCGCTTTGCGTCTATCGCGGGACCAGCGCTGGAGAGGTGGCCGAGTGGTCGAAGGCGCGCCCCTGCTAAGGGCGTATATGGGAAACCGTATCGTGGGTTCGAATCCCATCCTCTCCGCCAGCCTCCCAACCGACGTCATGTCTTGGCCCAAGCCATTGGATTTTATGACTGATTCCTGATCAAGGGATCGAATGAAATCCGGCGC
>JALOTE010000081.1 GCA_025458045.1 Rhizobiaceae bacterium | reverse complement strand
GCGACGAGCGCGTCGAAATCCGTCGGGTTTGCCAATTCGCCCTCGATGAAGGCCTGCACATCCTCATTGATGCCAGAGGTTTTCAGCTTGCCGAGAATGGCGGCGCGTTCGGCCTCGTCGATGTGGCCGTCGGCCTTGGCGGCGGCGATCATCACGCGCACGAGATTGAGCGTGAACAAGGCACCGGCTTCGCCCTGCGCATCAGGGTCGAAGGCCGTGCCTTCGATCACCGTCGGGTCAGGCAGCGCCTGCGCCTCGCCCTTTTGCGGCAGGATCGGCTTGCCCGCCTGATAATTCTGGTAGGCCTTGTAGCCAAGCGTGGCGATGGCGGCGAGGCCGCCGAGCTTCGCGCCCGTGCCCAGAACCGAACGCCCTGCCCCGGTGCCAAGCAGGACGGCGGCCAGCGCGCCTGCGGCGAGCGGATTGTCCTTCGCCATCTGGACGGCCTGGCCCGCGCGGTCGCCGACGGTCTTTTGGTCGCCGGGGGCCTTTGCGCCGGTCAACTGGTCGAGCAGGCCCTTCGGGTCGATGTTTTTCAGCTGCGACAGGTTGAGGTTTTTCAGGTCGAGTTTCTTCGGGTCGAACATGATGGCTGGCTCCCTCTCGTCAGCGCGCCGCTTCGGCTTGCGGCAAAGGCCGCTTTTCATCGCCTATTTGGGGTGTGCCCATCCACGGCGCAATGCGGGCAGGATGCATTTTCGACGTAAAGGTCGGATGACAGGTCGTGCGGTGTCAAGGGATAGCCGCAGGCGCGGCACATCTCGGCATCGCCTTCCGCCAGACCATGCGCAATCGCCACGCGTTCATCGAAAACGAAGCACTCGCCCTGCCACTTGCTTTCCGCGGCGGGAATGTCTTCCAGATATTTCAGGATGCCGCCCTTGAGATGGTAAACCTCTTCAAAGCCTTCGGCCTTCATGAAGGCCGTCGCCTTCTCGCAGCGTATGCCACCCGTGCAATACATGGCGAGTTTCTTGCCCTGAAGCATCGCCTTGTTGTCGCGCGCCCATCGGGGGAACGCGCGGAAGGTGCGCGTCATCGGGTCGACTGCACCCTCGAAAACACCGATGGCGGTTTCGTAGTCATTGCGCGTGTCGATGACCACCGTGTCCGGGTCGTCCAGCAGCGCGTTCCATGCGCGCGCATCGAGATAGGTGCCGACATCGCGTGACGGGTCGATGCCCTCGACACCCATGGTGACGATTTCCTTCTTCAGCCGCACCTTGAAGCGGGCAAACGGCTTGGTTGTCGCGTGGCTGAACTTGATTTCCGCCTCGCGCCCCGGGGCAAGCAGGCGGCGCAGATGATCCGCCAGAACCTCGACCGCGGCGCGCGTCGGTGCGGCCAGTGTGCCGTTGAAGCCCTCTTGGGCGATGAGCAATGTGCCGCACAGGCCAAGCGTCGCGCCCAACGTCTTGATTTCGTTCCGCAACGCCTCGCGATCTTCTATCGGTGTGAAGGCGTAGAGCGCCACCACATGCCACGGGGCATTGCCGCCGCCTGCCGACGTTTTCGGAGGTGATGCGATGTCACTTTCGGTCATGGCGCGCCTCATAGACCTGCGCCGGGCTTGCTTCAATTGCCTCTTCAGCCGTGCTTTCGGTGGACACCGGTTGGCGCAAAGGCTAAATCCTTGCCGCTAAATCGATTGAAGCGAGACAACCATGCCGCAGAATAGTGCCGCACTCAAACCCGTGATGGAAGGCCAACCGGTCATCCCGGTTGTCGTGATCGAGGACGCCGCCCATGCCGTGCCGATGGCGAAAGCGTTGGTCGCGGGCGGCCTTCCGGCGATCGAAGTCACGTTACGCACGGCAGCCGCGCTTGACGCGATCAAGCGCATCGCCGGCGAAGTCGAGGGCGCGCGCATCGGGGCGGGAACAATCCTTGATCCGCACCATTTCGAGCAGGCGGTGAAAGCGGGCGCGACTTTCATCGTGTCCCCCGGCCTGACGCGGGATTTGCGGACGGCGGCCGAAGGCCATCCCGTGCCGTTGTTGCCAGGTGCCGTCACACCTTCGGAGATGATGGAGGCGCGGGCGGCGGGTTACACCCATCTGAAGTTCTTCCCTGCCGAGCAGGCGGGCGGCGCGGCCTATCTCAATGCGGTGTCGTCACCGCTGAACGGGTTGGTCTTCTGCCCGACAGGCGGGATCAGCGCGGCAAGTGCGGCGGCCTATCTCAAATTGCCGAATGTCATTTGCGTCGGTGGGTCATGGATCACGCCCAAAGCGCTGATGGCGGAGGGCCGTTTTGACGAGATCGAACGTCTGGCGCGCGAAGCGGCTGCCATTACCGCCTGAAAAGGTTTAGGGGCCGGCGGTCTCAGTTCCCGACGGGTATCTTGCCGGACTTGATCAGCACCGAGCCGTCTTCAAGCACCATGCCAGGCTGGGTCGGTGCCGGGGGCGTCACAGACGCAGTCGCCATGCGGTCAAGCGCCTTGGCATTTTCATCCGCTTGCGTGGTCGCGCCTGCCGAAGCCTTGGCGATCTTTTGAACGGGAGCCGCCTTGGCCACGCCCGCACCGCCTGCAGCGCGCGGACCGAAACGGCTGGAATCGGCAGGCAGTTGCGGGATCAGCACCGGCTTGACCACGCGCGGCGCCTTGGGAGCGGTTGCTGCCGCTGCCCCAGTCGCAGGCGCAAGCGCGGCGACGGCAGGCGAAGGCTTGCGCGTCACACGTTCGGCTTTGGCCGTCGGTGCGGGCACAGCCTGATTCGAGACACGGCCCGTGCGCGCGGAGGCGGGTGCATCGGCAGGGCGCGGGCTCGGAACGGGTGCAAGGATGTCGTCGGCGACCGTGCGCTGCTCCAGAATGTCGATAGCCAACGCCTCGGCTTCCGCCGGAGCAAGCGCAGCGATGGCAACTTCGCCGGAATTGGTTTCGGGTACGACTGGGGCGATGTCCGGCCGGGCCTGCGGAACCGGCGCCTCGCCCGGCAGCAGCGCGTCAAAGGGGCTTGTTCCGGTCTCGGCCTCCGCCGCCGGGGCCAAGGCGGCAACATTGGGCGCGGCATCGGCTACCCCGGCAAGTTGCTCGGGCCGCGCAGCCGGCGTCACATCGGCGGCGGCGAGCACTGCGATCATGTCCTGCGACGGCGCCTCCGGCTCGACGGCGCGCGGCGCGGGGCTCGGAATAGGCGCGCCTCGGTTGGGCAACGCCGCATACTCCGCCAAGGGTTCGGGCGCAGGCTCAGGCTCCGGCGTGGCCGCGATCTCGGCGGGCGGGACAGGCCGTTGGGTCGCCACGGGCACGACTTCCATCGGCGCGGGCTGCAAGGCGGCGACATCGACAGGTTCGGGCTCACGCGGCTTTTGCGGCTTTGGTGCAGCCTCGGCGACAACCTCCACGGGCGCAGCCGCGTCGGCTTCGTCCTCGCTCTCGTCGGCACCGCCGCCAAACAGCATGCCAAGCAAGGTCTTGCCGGAGCCGCCCGACGAGGAGGCGGGTTTGTCGGATTCGTAGGCGATCTGCGTGCGCGTGTCGCCGCGGCCATTGGCCTTGTAGGCGGCGAGCGCGGCCTCGTAGCCGGGCAAGGGCTTGCCGTCGGACGGCACATGCAGGGTTTTGCCGTTCGGGAAGACGGCGACCAGTTCGGAACGGCTCATGCGTGGCCAGTGGCGCACGCGACCTGTGTCGATATGCACGAAGGGCGAGCCGGAGCGCGGATAATAGCCGACGCCGCCGCCCTGCTTGCGCAGCGCAATGGCGCGCAGCTTGGAGATCTTGACGCCGGGAATGAAGAAATCCACGGCCTTGCCCACCATGTGCTGGCTTTTTTCAGCCTGTCCGCCGCGCGTGCGGCGCAGCATGGCGTTGGTGGCGGGCGACCGATAGCCGGACACGATGTGGATGTAATCGCGCGCGCCCGCTTCCTTGTAGACCTCCCACAGAAGGTCGAGCAGTTTGGGGTCCATCTTGGTCGGCTGGTTGCGCCGCCAGTCGCGCATCATGTGGTTAGCCTTTTTCAGGCCTTCGGGCAGGTAGCGGCCGTTTCGCTTGAACGTGACCTCGGCCTTTTCGCGCGTGTGGGTGTAATACAGCTTGAGCGTCCGGGTCTCGGCGCGCGCCTCCGGCGACACGAACACCGGGGAAGCGAGCGCCAGCAGGGCCGCAGCAAGGAACAGGAATGCCAGCCGCCTTGCCGAGGCATATTCCTGCCATGCGCGCGCCAGCCAAGGGCGATCAATCACATCAGACACTGAACCGCCCCGACTCCATTGCGCAGCCCGGCAAGCCGCCGTTTTGTCCCACCCGCCGACGACCTCGCGCCAATCACGACCGATTGCGATCCAATTGCGGTCATTCGATGACCGGGAAGCAGGTTAACAAACTTTGGTCATTCAAGGTTAATGGCGCGTAAACAACCGCGCAACATTGGCATGGATCAAGCTCATTCGGCGTTTTCCACGGTTTCAACACCGGCATCGGCGAGCTTGCGATACAGCGTTGACCGCCCGATGCCCAGGCGGCGGGCGACTTCCGAAAGCCTGCCGCCATAGTGGCCAACCGCAAATGCGATCAATTCCGCCTCAATATCCGCAAGCGGGCGCACATGTCCCTGTGCGTCCAGGAGCGCCAGTTGCGGCAGCTTCGGATCGCTGAGCGGCGCGCGAACGGGCAGGGCGTCGGCCGCCTCGGACACGAGGATCGGCACGGCCGGGGCACGCTTCGGCAGCAATTGCGCCATGATCTGGGGAAAATCATCGGCCGTCAGCACCGGATTGTCAGCCAGCACGACGGCGCGGTGCAGCGCATTTTCGAGTTCGCGGATGTTGCCAGGCCAGTCATGGCGCTGGAACAGCTCAACCGCGGAAGCATCAAGCGCTGGCATGCGCCCCTGCGGCATGAGCGGGGCGAAGCGCTTGAGGAAATGCTGCGACAGGGCGTCAATATCCTCGCGACGCTCCCTGAGCGGCGGCACATGGATGGGAAACACGTTCAGCCGGTAGAACAAGTCTTCCCGGAAGCGCCCGGCACGGATTTCATCAAGCAGGTTCTTGTTCGTCGCAGAAATCAGCCGGATGTCGACGGTGCGCGACCGGCGGCCGCCAACCGGGTCGATTTCGGAAAACTGGATGGCGCGCAGCAGTTTGGCCTGCGCCTCCAATGGCAATTCCCCGATCTCATCGAGGAACAATGTGCCGCCGTCAGCTTCGACAAATTTGCCGTCATGGCGTTCGGTCGCGCCGGTGAACGCGCCTTTCTCGTGCCCGAACAGGGTGCTTTCAACCAGATTGGCCGGAATGGCCCCGCAATTGACCGTTATGAAAGCTTTGCCGCGCCGATCACTTTGCGACTGTATCGCGCGAGCGACCATTTCCTTGCCGACGCCCGATTCACCCTCGACCAGCACCGGGATGTTGGAGGCGGCGGCGCGCGCCGCAAGCCGGATCACCTTGTCCATCCAGGGCGAGCGGCTGACGAGATCATCGATCGTGAAGCGCTCGGCAGCCGCCTTCCGGGCACTGCGCGCCGGCCCCTCCTGACGCACCACCTTGATGGCGGCGTTGACCGCGGTCGCCAGCCTGTCGGGCGCAACCGGCTTGACCAGAAAATCAAACGCCCCGGCGCGCACCATGCGCACGGCCGCATCGATCGACCCTTGCGCCGTCTGCACGATGACGGGCGGGCGGGCATCCATGCCGCGCATGGCGGACAGAACGCCGAGCCCGTCCACGCCCGGCATCATCATGTCGAGCAAGACCAAAGAGAACGGCTGGCGCGACAGGGCCTTGAGCGCCTGTTCGCCATTTTCGGCAACACTGACGGAGAATCCCGCACGCGTCAGCGCCGCCTCGCTCAGACGGCGCTGGACGGGATCATCATCTACGATCAATATGGGCGCTTGCATGGGCACTTTGCCTTGATCGCGAGCACAGGCTGTCCTCCATCATGACCAGCGGTTCCAGCATCTTCCCGATCGGGCGACGATGCTGCAAGCATTGACCCATTGTGGGACGCAAGCCTGAAAGTGCCTTGAACAAACGAAATGAAATCCACGTGCAGGAATTCAGTAAGATTTGAATGAGTGCCGCGCGAAGAACAAGACGAAAACGTGAGAGACCATGATAGAGCTTCTTTCAGCCGCAACCGGACCAGCCACAGCAGCCTCGACGGCCGAACCCCTCGCCTCCTTGCCAATCTGGGACTTGTCGGCGCTCTATGTGTCGATGGACGCCCCCGAGATTGCGCGTGATGCTGCAGCGCTGGATGCAAAGGCGGCCGCTTTCGCGCGGCGCTGGAAAGGCCGCCTGAACGAAGCGGCGCAGGCTGATGGCGCAAACGGCCTGGGCGCGGCGGTTGCCGCCTATGAGGAGATCGAGGAACTGGCCGGACGCCTCGGGTCCTATGCCGGGCTGCTCTATTATGCCGACACCACCAATCCGGCGATTGTGAAATTCTTTGCCGACACACAGGCGCGGCTGACCGCCATGTCCACACAGCTTGTGTTTTTCGGGCTGGAACTGAACGCCGTGGACGATGCGCTTCTGGCGGATGGGTTCACCCGCGACGCGCTTCTGGCGGGCTATCGCCCTTGGGTTGAGGACAGGCGAAAAGAAAAGCCCTACCAGTTGGAAGAGCGCGTCGAGCAGGTGTTCAGCGAGAAATCGCTGACCGGGGCGGGGGCCTGGAACCGCCTGTTCGACGACACGATGGCGGCGCTGACTTTCACTGTCGGCGATGAGACGCTGCCGCTGGAAGCGACGCTCAACCTGCTGCAGGACGCCGATCCTGAACGACGCGCCGCGGGCGGCGCCGCGCTCATCAAGACATTTTCGGACAACACACGCCTGTTCACGCTGATCACCAACACGCTGGCGAAAGACAAGGAAATCGCCGACCGCTGGCGCGGTTTCGCGGATGTCGCCGACAGCCGCCACCTCGCCAACCGTGTCGAGCCGGAAGTTGTCGCGGCCATGGTCGCCGCCGTGCGCGACGCCTATCCGCGCATCTCCCACCGCTATTACGCGATGAAGGCGAAATGGCTCGGCATGGAGCAATTGAACTTCTGGGATCGCAATGCGCCGTTGCCGAAAGCTCCGCAGGACGTGATCGGCTGGGACGTGGCAAAGGAAACAGTCCTGTCAGCCTATGCGGGCTTTTCGCCGCAGATGGCGGCCATCGCGCAGCGCTTCTTCGATGAAAACTGGATCGATGCACCGGCGCGGGCGGGCAAAGCGCCAGGCGCATTCGCCCATCCGACAGTGCCTTCGGCGAACCCCTATGTGCTGCTCAATTATCTCGGCCGGCCCCGTGATGTGATGACGCTTGCCCATGAGCTTGGCCATGGCGTGCATCAGGTTCTGGCGGGCAAGCAAGGGACACTGATGGCGGACACGCCGCTGACACTGGCGGAGACAGCGTCAGTCTTCGGCGAAATGCTGACATTCAAGTCCCTGCTCGCCCGCACCTCCGATCCGGTCAAACGCAAGGCTTTGCTCGCGCAAAAAGCCGAGGACATGATCAATACGGTTGTCCGGCAGATCGCGTTCTACTCCTTCGAGCGGAAAGTCCATCTGGCGCGCCGGGACGGCGAACTGACAACCGAGGACATCAACGCGATGTGGCTTTCGGTGCAGGGAGAAAGCCTTGGCCCGGCCGTGAAGCTCAATGACGGCTACGAGGTGTTCTGGACCTACATCCCGCATTTCATCCACTCGCCCTTCTATGTGTATGCCTATGCCTTCGGCGATTGCCTCGTGAACGCCCTTTACGCCGTGTATGAAAACGCGGCCGAAGGCTTTCAGGAACGTTACTTCGCCATGCTGTCGGCGGGCGGCACCAAGCACCATTCCGAATTGCTGGCGCCCTTCGGCCTCGATGCGGCAGACCCGGCCTTCTGGGCGCGCGGACTGAGGGTGATCGAAGGCATCATCGACGAACTGGAAGCGATGGACGCATGATTCGTGCCGTGCTTCCCGTTGTCGGCCCGGCTTTCCGTATCGGCGTGCAGCCACTGGATGAAACACACTGGCTGGTCGTTTCCAACGCGCTTGAAGCCTACCGCGCCGAAAAGGCGCACCTGATGGCAAGCCTGCCGAACGAGGTTTTTGCCGCCGAACCGGACAGCTGGGATGCGCAGGCGGAGGCCCTATCGCAGGTTGCCGGTTTCACGCAGGCGCGCCTAGGGTTTGTCATCCCGCCCTGCCCGGCCGACGAGCCGCCCTTGCAGCATGCCGCGCGCTTCATCGAGGATGATCTGGTATTGATGCGCAACGGCGCCACGGGCTGGCGGCTGGCGGCCGGTTCGCTGTGTTTCCCGTCAAGCTGGCGCCTGCGTGAGAAGTTCACCCTGCCGCTGGACCAAGTCCATGCGCCCGTCCCGGCGTTTGGTACCGGCACACGCAACGCCGCCATCATTTCCCGCATGTTTGACAATCTCGCCCCCGGCCAGCCGGTGATCCGCGCCAATTGGTCGATCTATCCCGATGACGCGCTGCACCACCCCTCGTCGGAGGGCGAGCATGTGCGGCGCTTCGACCCGTCCCTGCCGATCATCGCGCAAGGCTTTTTCCGCTCGGAGCGGCAGACCTTGCTGAAACTGCCGCAATCGGGCGACATCCTCTTTACCATCCGCATCGGGGTTGAGCCGCTGGCCGAAACCGTGAAACGCGGCGACGGTCTGGCGCTGGCGGATGTGCTTTCAGCGCTGACACCCGAAGAGCGCGCCTACAAGGGCATGTCGGAAGCGCTGGAGCCGTTGGTGGCCGAATTGCGCGCCGCTCGGTGACCGTCCCGTCTGCCATTATCCACAGGTTGGAAAACATGTTCTCTGTGACATAGCTTCATGCTTAAGCGGACGGGCATTCTTTTTGGCGCATAGCGTGGTTCGAGGAGCTTGGCATGGCCGGACATGAAGTCTTCGCAACGATTGACGGGCCGATTGTCATGATCGGTTTTGGCTCCATCGGCCGCGGCACACTGCCCTTGATCGAGCGCCACTTCAACTATGACACCAGCCGCATGGTCATCCTCGATCCGCACCCCGAAGGCGGCAATGAGGAGATCGCCAAGCGGCACGGCGTGCGCTTCATCAGGCAGGCGATCACCCGCGACAATTACCGCGAGGTGTTGTCGCCCTTGCTGACGGCCGGTGGCGGGCGCGGCTTCTGTGTCAACCTGTCGGTTGACACCTCGTCGCTCGACATCATGAAGCTCTGCCGGGAACTCGGCGCGCTCTATATCGACACGGTGGTGGAGCCTTGGCTGGGCTTCTACTTCGACAACAAAGGCGGCAACGCAGCCCGCACCAACTACGCTTTGCGCGAAACGGTTCTTGCCGAAAAGCGCGCCAACCCCGGCGGGCCGACAGCGGTCTCCTGCTGCGGGGCGAACCCCGGAATGGTCTCGTGGTTCGTCAAGAAGGCTTTGCTCGATCTGGCCGCAGACCTGAAACTGGAATTTGAGGAGCCTCAGCCCACCGACCGCCATGGCTGGGCGAAGCTGATGAAGAAGGCCGGCGTCAAAGGCATCCACATCGCCGAGCGCGACACGCAGCGCACCAAGAAGCCGAAACCGCTCGACACGTTCTGGAACACCTGGTCGGTGGAGGGGTTCATATCGGAAGGGCTGCAACCTGCCGAACTGGGCTGGGGCACGCACGAAAACTGGAAGCCCAAGACCGCGCGCAAGCACAAGAAGGGCTCGAAGGCGGCGATCTATCTGGAACAGCCCGGCGCCAACACCCGAGTGCGCAGCTGGGTGCCGGTTGTCGGCCCTCAGTATGGTTTCCTCGTCACGCACAATGAGGCGATCTCCATCGCAGACTTCTTCACGGTTCGCGACAAGAAGAAGGGCAAGGTGACCTACCGGCCGACCTGCCATTATGCCTATCACCCGTCGGGCGACGCGGTCTTGTCACTGCACGAGATGTTTGGGGCGGGCGGCAAGGCGCAATCCAGGTTCCATGTGCTGGACGAAAACGAATTGGTGGATGGCGCCGACGAATTGGGCGTTCTGCTCTACGGCCATGCGAAAAACGCCTACTGGTACGGTTCGCGGCTGACGCTCGCCGAAGCGCGCGAACTCGCCCCTTACCAGAACGCGACCGGCCTCCAGGTCACATCCGCCGTGCTGGCGGGCATGGTGTGGGCTTTGGAAAACCCGGATGCCGGAATCGTCGAGACCGATGAAATGGACTGGCGGCGCTGCCTCGACATCCAGTCACGCTATTTGGGCCCCGTCGAAGGCCATTACACCGACTGGACGCCCCTGACAGGCCGGCCCGGCCTGTTTGAGGAAAACATCGACACCGATGACCCATGGCAGTTCCGCAACATTCTTGTGGCTTAAGTGATGGCCGCCGGCACGTCTGACGCCTGCGTCAGCTTGATTTCGCCGGATTTCACCGTCACACAAGCGTCAAACAGAGCAACGCGGACTGCGGGGAGACACGCGTGAACAGACTGACTTTGGCAACAGGCCTGTTGGCCGTGTCACTTCTTGCCGGCTGCCAGGTGTCCGGCCCGGTGACCACACTGCCGCAACCCGTTCCTCAGCCGCAGGCCGGGCTGACCGGAAACTGGATCGGCACCGACAATGTGGCGATTTCCACCTTCGGGAATGGCTCGTTCCAGACATGGGCTGCTGACACGGGCGCGAAGCTGGCCGAGGGGACGTACCGGCAAGGTGACGGCAACTTGGTCGAGTTGACGCTGACCTCGCTGGTGCGCGGGAACACCTCGCTGGTCAATTGCCTGCTGGTCAACAACCAGCAATTGAACTGCACCGCGTCCAGCGGTTCGCAGTTCTCGCTGGTGCGCACGACACGGACACCGCCGCCGCCGCTGCTGACAGCGCCTGCCACCGCGGGGGCGGCGCCTCTGCAAGGGTGACGAGGTGCTTGCCGGTCAGTCGTTTGTTGGCTGAACAAACGCGGGACACCGGATAAAAGGACTTGGCATCAGTCGCCCCGGGCGGCACATTCCTGTCACACGGGTGATGCATCAATGGAGCATTGCCCCCGGAAAACAGGAGGTTGTCATGTCATTGCCCACCGTCAACGCATCGCATGCTGCAAGGCTCGGGCGCAGTTCCGCGCTCGCGCTTGCGCTCGCCCCGTTTGCCTTCGGCAACGCGTTTGCCCAAGACGCGGCGTTTTCGCTGAATATCTTGCATTTCAACGATTTTCACAGCCGTATCGAGCCGATCAACCGGTTTGACTCCACCTGTTCGGCGGAAGAGGACGGCAAGGGCGAATGCTTCGGTGGCATTGCCCGCCTGAAAACCGCCATTGACAGCCGGCTTTCCGCTTTGTCCGGACAAGACACGCTGGTGCTCAATGCGGGCGACGTGTTCCAGGGCTCGTTGTTCTACTCGACCTACAAGGGTGATGTCGAAGCCGAATTCCTGGCACAATTGCCCATCGATGCCATGGTGATCGGCAACCATGAGTTCGATGATGGCGATGAGGTGTTCGCCAAATTCATCGACACGGTGAAGCAGCCGGTCATTTCCGGGAATGTGCTGATCGGCAATTCATCGCCCTTGGCCGGAAAGACGGTCGAATATCTGATCGTCGAGAAAGGCGGCGAGAAGATCGGCATCATCGGCGCGCTGGCGAAGGATACGCCGGAGACATCGTCACCGTCGAAGTCTGTGATGTTCGGCAATGAGATCAGCTATCTGACGCGGGCCGCCGCCGCGCTTGAGGCGCAAGGGATCAACAAGATCATCGCGCTCACCCATGTCGGCTACACGCTCGACATGGAAATCGCAGCGAAAGTGCCGGGCATCGACGTGGTCGTCGGCGGCCACTCGCACACGCTCCTGTCCTCCACCGACGAGAAGGCGGCAGGCCCTTACCCGTCGATGGCAGGCAAGGTGCCGGTGGTGCAGGCCTATGCCTATGGCAAGTATCTGGGTGAGTTGAAGGTGGACTTCGATGCGGCTGGCAATGTGATTGCGGCGACCGGCGCGCCCTTGCTGCTTGATGCATCCATCGCCGAAGACGCGGCGTTCAAGGCCCGCGTGGCCGAACTCGGCGGACCGATCGAGGAACTGAAAGCCAAGCGCGTCGGCGAGGCGGCCGCCGAAATCGACGGCAGCCGCGAATCCTGCCGAACCGGTGAATGCGCGATGGGCAACCTTATTGCTGACGCCATGCTGGCCAAGGTGGCGGACCAGGGCATCGAAATCGCCATCCAGAACGGCGGCGGCGTGCGCGCCTCCATCGATGCGGGCGAAGTGACGATGGGCGAAGTGTTGACGGTCCTGCCGTTCCAGAACACGCTTGCGACGTTCCGCATCGCCGGTTCGGAGATTGTCGCCGCGCTGGAGAATGGCGTCAGCAAGGTGGAGGAACGTTCCGGCCGCTTCCCGCAGGTCGCGGGCGTGACCTACGCCTTCGACCCGTCGAAACCGGCGGGGAGCCGCATTTCGGATGTGAAGGTTGGCGGTGCGCCGATTGATCCGGCCAAGGTCTATGGCGTTGTCACCAACAATTTCGTGCGCGGCGGCGGTGACGGTTTTGCGATGTTCGCCTCAAACGCCACCGAAGCCTATGATTTCGGCCCCAACCTTGAACAGGTCACTGCCGACTTCATTGGCGCTGCGGGCGCCTATGCACCGAAAACGGAAGGCCGCATCGTGGCGCTGACACCGGTTCCGGCGCCGGTTGAACAGGCGGCCGCTCCCGCCGCGCCAGCTCCCGCTCCCACGCCGGCGCCGGCGCCGGAAGTCGTGCTGCCTGTGATTGATGGTTCGAACACGATTGCCGGAACGGCGCCGACCGTCGCGGCAGGGCGAAGCCACGTAATTGTCGCGGGAGACAATTTCTGGAATCTCGCCAAGACGTACCTGGGCGACGGCACGAAATGGCAGATGATTGCCGACGCCAACCCCGGCGAGGAAGCCCGCCGTCTGACGATCGGCGCGACATTGGCCATCCCCGCCCAATGACGCCTCGACCCTGACGTGATTGAAACAAGGCGCAGCGCAGCGGCATTTCCGCTGCGCTGCAACATTGAAGAGCAGGCTGATCGGCCCTAGAACAGTTCCGAGAGGCCGGTTGATCCGGCCGGTGCTTGTGCCGCATCCTCCCGGAGCCCCGAATGAACATCGACCCGCGACTGATGCGCAATGCAGCCAAGGCTGTCGGCCCGCTCCCCGGCGACCATCCGCAAGTGCGCATCGGCAAGGTCGGCGTGTTGCTGGTCAATTTGGGTACGCCTGACGCGCCGACGGCCCCTGCCCTTCGGCGCTATCTGCGCCAGTTCCTGTCCGACAGCCGCGTCATTGAATGGCCGAAGGCGCTCTGGTATCCGATCCTCTATGGCATCGTGCTCAACACGCGGCCGAAGCGCGTGGCCAAGGC